>DAIQQE010000001.1:11109-68234 GCA_036786905.1 Candidatus Nezhaarchaeales archaeon
CTCCTCCCACCGCCGCCAGTTCTCCTCCCACCTCTTGTTGTTCTCCTCCCAGCGTTTGTTGAGCTCCTCCCACCTCTTGTTGTTCTCCTCCCATCGCCTATTGTTCTCCTCCCATCGCCTTTCCTGCTCCTCCCACCTCAGCCGATTTTCCTCCCACCTCTTCTCCTCCAGCTCAATGAACTTGTTGAAGTCCTCTCTGAGCTTCTTGAGCTCGAGCAGTATCGCGTCCAGCCCGAGGAGCCCGGTGACGGCTAGCCTGAACTCCTCGTCCTCCCTTAACAGGTCGATGATCCTCTTCTTCAGCTCTACGACGTCTAGGCCCACCGTCACTACCCAGCCTTCATATTGCGGGGCTCGAGTTTATAACCTTCTCCATAGCCCCTCGCGCTTTGGGCCCGTCCCCGGACCTATCGCAACCCTCTCCCACCCTCACTTCTTCTTCGTCTTCTCCCTCCTCTTGGCCCTCTCCTCTGCGACGACTTCCTCGCTCGCCACGACCCCTACTCCCATCAACTTCTTGAAAGCGGAGTCGAGGAACTTTATGTAGAGTCCCTTCTGGCCTACGAAGGCCCCGAACTCCTCCCTTACCTTAACTCGGAGGTTGGGGCCGGCGAAGTCCGCATCGGCCACGTGCTTGTGGATCCACGGCACCGGGTGTATAGCCCTTACGAGCTCCACGAAGTTTAGTGTGAGCTCCACGGCCCTGAGCCTAAGCTGGGTCTCCTCCTCGATCTTGCCTATCCTCTCCCCGCCCTTGCCTATCAGCCTGGCTAGGTACCCCTCCTTGACCATTACGAGGGCGTCGGGCACGTGTTCGGCGGTTATGTCGAAGGCCCTCTTGTCGTCCATCAAGTCCAGGACCGTCACCACGTCGGCGTCGGGCGCGTATATCTTGGCGGCCTCCACGACGCCCCTCTCGATGCTGCTCAGGGGCCTCCTCCTCATCTTCATCTCCAACAATAGCCTTATACCCCTCTTGGCGCCTGGCCTGACTATGTCCTTGAGGCCCAGGTCCACGACCTTCGCTTTCTCCTCGCCGAGCAGGACCTCCCTGAGCATGACGACTCCGCTGGAGTCGGCTCCAAGCACGCTTTGCAGTATCGGATCCCCGGCGATGATGAACTTGCTGGAGCGGCCTATCCTCATGAAGGCCTCTATGGCGCTCTCGGGCATTACCGCTTGCGCGTCGTCGACGAATATCACCGTCTCGTCGAAGGTCCTGCCCCTCAAGTAGTGGGCGTCGGCGAAGAGTATCTTGCCCTCCCTGACCAGCTTCTCCACCTCTTGCCAATCCACGAGGCCGGTTAAGATGTCCTTGAGGTACGCCGAGGCCAAGTCGTAGTAGAGCCCCCCTGCCTCGACCGACGTTACCTCTTTACCAGTGACGACGTCGACGACCGGCCTCGCTATTATGAACCTCTTGTACTTCCCCTCGACCACGCTATCGATGCCGTAGGCCACGCTGAGGAGGCTCTTGCCAGTGCCGGTGGGGCCGAAGACGCCCACCACTTCGTAGGACTCGCTCCTAAGGGCTTGGAGCAGCTCCTCCTGTCCGGGGCTCATGGGCTTGATCTTCTCGAGGAGCGCCATGGAGGGCCCTCTCGCTATTAGTTGAAGAGCTCCACTTAAATTTATGTCCTTGCCATCGATACTAGGTCGATGAAGTAAAGCTTAGAAGCTCATGCGGACTATTTAAGGTTAGGGCCATGCCCAAAATAACGATAGAAGTCTCGGAAGAGGCCTATAAGAGGCTCAAAGATAAGGCCCTTTCGAGGGGCCTTACGGTGGACCACTACTTGGCCTCGATGGTCGAGGAAATGGTCGGTAGAGAGGGCGCCGAGGGGAGAGCGGCCAAGAGGGCCAAGGAGGTGCCTAAAGGCGGCATCCCGGACGACTTCTACCAGGCGTTCAGGAGGTGGTGGAGGGTCAGGGACGAAGTCCCCTTCGAAGACTTCGTGAGGCAGGCCGTGGACAAGGGCTTCGACGTCGGAGACGTCTACGCTTGGTCCTACAGGCTGTGGGACAAGTTCGAGGAGAGGGAGAGGGAGGGGGCGGCCAAGCTGGCCGAGATGGTCAGGAGCTCCAAGGTCTTGTTGGTGAGCGAGCTCAAGCCGAGGTATCCCAAGGCCCTGATAAGGATGGCGAGGGCGAGCGGCGCTAGGGTCCTAGAGGGGCTCAAGGACGCAGCCTTGGTCGACGAGGAGTTCTATAGGGGCTTCGTCGAGAGGCTCAAGAGATTGCCGAGAGAGCCGAGCGGGCTGAGCGAGAGCGAGGAGAAGCTGTTTAAGTTCATGAGGGAGAACGGGCTCGTGTACCTCGACGTCGACGGGCGTTGGAAGCTGTGCTAGCAGTCCGCGACCTCGATTAGGCCTTACTAAGCTTTAATAAGTCCTCGCTTCAAGTCTTCTTGTGGAAGATGGTTAAGAAGTTCAGGAAGTTCGTCAAGATAGTCAAGGCAAACGCCCCTTGGCTAGAGCACGTGATCGAGAGCTTCGAGGACGCCTGCGACTTAAACCAAGTAGACCTAGTCGTCAGGGCCCCCTCGGGTAGTATGTGCGTTTACTGCAAGGGCTCGAAGATGCTATGCGGCAAGGCCCAGTGCCCCATATTAGTTAAGGCGTACAGCATAGCCAAGGTCAGCTCGATGCTGGCCTCCCAAGACCTCGTCGGGTCCTCGCCCCCCGCCGTGTTCGTCGGGCGCTATGGATATCCATACGTCTACGCCGGCCCCCTCGTGCCGCCGTTCACCGGGGACACGAGCATCCTCGACGCCCCAGAGCTCTGGCTGAAGGCGTCGATCCAAGACATAGTCGACTTCAGGGTGAAGCTCGTGAGGGGGAAGGCGAGGTTCCACGTGCGCGACGCCAACGACGCCCCCAGGCTACTGAGCGACGTCCAGTTGATGTCCATGGGCGAGAGGCCGGTCGACTCCGAGATGAGGTTATTGAAGAGGCCTAGCGCGAGCATACTGCTCGACGACGAGGTCCAGCCCATGGGCCCCTCGGCCCCCATAAGGGAGCTCAGGGTGGGCGACGTCAAGGCCCACAAGCTGATCGAAAGGGCTTCCAGCGACACCGACCTCAAGGCCAAGGACGCCGTACTGGAGCTCTACAAGAAGGGCGTGCCGGTGTCGCAGATCCAGCGGGTGTTCAGCGTCGGCCTCTTGGGGGTCAAGGGGATGAGGAAGCTCGTGCCCACGAGGTGGAGCATAACGGCCGTCGACAGCACGATATCCAGGACCTTGAGGGACGAGGAGGTCAAGAGGATGCCCGAGCTCGACGAGTACAGGGTCTATTACTTCAACTTCATGGACAACAGGTTCGTGGTAGTGATGTTCCCCGGGAAGTGGAGCTACGAGTCGATAGAGGCTTGGTTCCCCGGGACCACTTGGAACCCGGAGGGAGGGTCCGTGGCCTTCTGCGGCGACTGGGAGGGGTACTGGGGGAGGACCGCCTACGCCAGCATGGGGGGATGCTACTACGCCGCGAGGCTCGCGGTGGCCGAGCACTTGGCCAAGATAGGCAAGCAGGCCTCGGTCCTAGTACTCAGGGAGGCCCACCCCGGTTACATAATGCCGGTGGGCGTCTGGATCGTGAGGGAGTGCGTCAGGGCGGCTCTGAGCCGAGGCTATGAGAGGTTCGACAGCTTGAAGGAGGCCCTCGACGCCGCCTTCGGCAAGCTGTCCATAGGCCCGAGGGTCTGGATGCAGGTGAGCAGGCTCTTGAGGGACCAGGTCAAGCAGGAGAGGCTAACGAAGTTCATTCAGAAGAGGGCTTGATGCGCTCATTACGCCGAGTCGTGCGAGGAGAGGCCCTATCGCCCATCGATCAGCAGTAACTGACTTTAAGGCGAGCCCCGAAGCAATTCTCCTGTGAGGTGCCGTGTCCTACAGGGTCTCCGTGACCAACATCGAGAGGTGCATTGGTTGCTACAGCTGCATGTTCGCTTGCTCTAGGCTGAGGTTCAGGGTGGTGAGCCTAGCGAAGAGCGCGATTCAAGTCAAGTCGGCGGGCGGCATAGAGAGGGGGTTCGTCGTAGTGGTTTGCAGAGCTTGCGTAGATCCCCCTTGCGCTAAGAGCTGCCCGACGGGGGCCTTAGTTCCTCGCCCCGGCGGGGGAGTCATCTTCGACGAGTCCAAGTGCGTTGGCTGCAAGGGCTGCCACGAGGCCTGCATAGTCGGAGCTGTCGTGTGGGACGAGGAGAGGGGCCTGCCGATAATATGCAACTACTGCGGCTTTTGCACGAAGTTCTGTCCCCACAACGTGATAGCGTTTGAGTCCGTAGGGAGGGAGCTCTTGGTATGACGGACCCGAGCCTCTACAACGTCCTCTACATAGACTTGACTGAGGGGACTTACGAGGTACAAGAGAGGAGGGACCTCTTCGAGAAGTACTTAGGCGGGACTGGAGTGGCGATAAGGCTACTTGAGGAGGAGTGCCCCAAGGGGGCAGACCCCTTCTCGCCTGAGAACCCGATAATATTTGCCGTGGGGCCTCTGACAGGCCTCTACCCGCTGGCCTCCAAGACCGTGGCAATGTTCAAGTCCCCCCTCACCGGCAACTTGGGCGAGAGCCACGCCGGCGGCAGGTCAGCCGTGGCCATAAGGCTCGCAGGCTACGGGGCCATAGTGATCAAGGGGGCCTCCAAGAGGCCCGTCTACGTGTCGATATTCAATGACCAGGTCAGGATAAAGGACGCCACTACCCTTTGGGGGATGAGGTCGAGCTACGCTGTCGGCAGGGTGCTCAGGGAGGTCGAGCCCGGGGCCGGCAAGAGGACCATAATGAGGATAGGGGTGGCAGGGGAGAACCTGGTAAGGTACGCCAACGTCGTCGTCGAGAGCTACAGGCACTTCGGGAGGCTCGGCCTCGGAGCGGTCTTCGGTAGCAAGAGGCTCAAGGCCCTGGCGATCGCCGGCACGAGGAGAGTCGAGGTCGACGACTTCAAAGCCTACGCAAAGGTCTACGAGGAGATATACAAAGAGGCCGTCAGAACCGAGGTCATGAGCAAGTACCACGTCTTGGGGACCGCCGAGAACGTCCTCCCCTTGAACGCCATGGGCGCCCTCCCCACGAGGAACCTCACGCAGACTAAGTTCGAGCTGGCTGAGAACATATCCGGAGAGCTTCTGGCGGAGAAGTTCCTCGTGAGGAAGATGGCCTGCACCCACTGCCCGATAGGGTGCATACACCTAGCCTCGCTCAGGATAGCCTTCGCCCCGGGGCACGAGTACGAGACCCTCATAATACCCTACGACTACGAGCCGATATACGCCCTAGGATCGATGCTCGGGATAGGGTCAGCCGAGGGGGTGCTGAGGCTCATAGAGAAGGTGGATGGGCTTGGGCTAGACGCCATAAGCACCGGGGTCGTGATGGCTTGGGCCACCGAGGCCTATCAGCGAGGGCTAATAACCGATAAAGAGACGATGGGCCTTAGGCCCAACTGGGGCGAGGACGTCGACGTCTACATAAAGATGGCCGAGAGGATAGCTAGGAGGGCGAACGAGTTCTACAGCGCCCTGGCCGACGGGGTCGAGGTCGCGGCGTCGAAGTACGGAGGCCTCGACTTCGCGCTGACGTGTGGAGGCAACGAAGTCCCCGGCTACCACACCGGGCCAGCAGCTCTGGTCGGATTCCTGACGGGGTCAAGGCACTCCCACCTCGACAGCGCTGGATACAGCATAGATCAAAGGGCCCTCAGAGCCCCTATGACTGATGAGGAGATGGTGAGGCAACTCGTCGAGGAGGAGAGGTTCCGAAACGTCTTGACGAGCTTAGTGGTCTGTCTCTTCGCCCGAGGCATCTACAAACTCGAAGTGGTCTCCAAGGCCCTCGAGCCGCTGGGGATCGTGCTGAGCTCAGAGGAGCTCTTGAAGATGGGGTCGGAGGTCTTGAGGGCGAAGGCCTCTTTTAAGGCCAGGGAGGGCTACAGCCCCCACAAGCTGAGGATAGCCAAGAGGTTCATAGAGACACCGACACCCCTTGGCAAGCTCACCGAGGAGAGGATAAGGAACATGATCAAGATGTACGTGGAGAGGGCCGGCCTGAGCGACGTCTACGGCCCCCCTTAGACTGAGGGCGCCCCTTCTCGTTCAGAGGCCGGCCCTCTCCATCACGGCTCGAAGTTCGTCGGCCGCCCTCTCAGGCGGTATCGCGTTTATGTACATGCCCGAGGTCAGCTCGAAGCCTCCCCACACAGCAACCCTTGGGTGTATCTCAAGGTGCCAGTGGTAGCTCTCGCCTTTCCACCGAACCGGGGCCACATGGAAGCCGAAGTTGTACGGGGGGTCGTTCGCGACCTTCTTCAAGGCGAAGAGGATGGCCTTGAGCGCCCTCGCTAGGGCCCTCCTCTCCTTAGGGTGGGTGTTTATGAAGCTGGGCTCGTGTCGCCTAGGGATTATCCACACCTCGTAGGGGGAGAGGCTGGCCCAAGGCGCCACGGCTACGTAGTGCTCATCAGCATATACCAGCCTAGGAGAGCCGACCTCGACCTCTATCAAGTCGCAGTACACGCACCCCCCTCGCTCCCTGTTGTACCTCCTCGCAGCGTCCATCTCCCTCCTCACGGCTGAGGGCACGATCGGCAGGGCCACCACTTGGCTGTGCGGATGGGGGATCGAGGTCCCGGCCTCCGGCTTGTAGTTCCTGAACAGGCACACGTACTTCACGCCCTTCTCGTAAGAAAGCTTGGTCATCACGTCAAAATAGGCCTCTACGACCAGCTCGAGGCTCTTCACGCTACTGTCGTGCGGGTGGGCGTCGTGGATCGGTGATTCGACTATGACGCAGTGGAAGCCGAAGCCGCTGTAGGAAGTGGTCGCGAAGAAAGGGGACTCGCCCAACCTCTCCTCAAAGGGCAAGTCGCTCCTGAGGGCCGGGAACATGTTGGGGAAGCACCTGATGATCCAGTTGCTGACCCTCTCGCCCTCCTTGTCTGCGAGCTTGACCAGATCTCTGCCAGCTCGAGAGTAGACGAGCCAGGCCGGAGGGGTCATGTGCTCGTTCCCCGGGCAGAAGGGGCACTGCTTTTGGGGGCCTCCTCCCTTCGGCCTCTTAGCCCTATGGGGGGCTACTATCACCCAGCGATCGGCGATCGCGTCGCGCCTTATCTCGGGCTCGCTCAAGACCTACTTCATCCTCCTCTTCCACGAGCAGGTCGACGCGACCAATCTTGAAGAGCTCCTCTGCCTTGGCCTTGATGTCTGGCAGTAACAGCTCCTCTTCCTCATGGCGCCCGAGCACCTTCAGCTTTATCTTCACGACCCTCAAGCTCGTCGAGATAATTTGGGCGCCTTACCCTTAAATGCTTTAGATGGCCGATCATCATCGCGTACTCAATTTAAAGGGCCTCGGCCTCAATAGTACCCGGTGGTCGAAGTTGTTGATGGGCTTGATATCTGACACGCACGACAACTTACAGGCCATAGCGGAGGCGGTGAGGGTCTTCAACTCCAAGAGGGTCGGCCTCGTCCTGCACGCCGGCGACTACGTCGCCCCCTTCACCTACAGCGCCTATAAGGGGCTGGAGTGCAGGCTCGTGGGCGTCTACGGCAACGTCGACGGCGACAGAGGGCTCCTGCGCGAGAGGTTTTCGAGCATTGGTTTCAAGGTTGAGAGCGACTTCGAGGAGCTGGAGGTAGATGGGGCCAAGATAGCGCTAATCCACGGGGTGCACCCCCCAATAGTCGAGGCGCTGGCCCTCAGCGGGAAGTACCACGTAGTGGTCCACGGCCACACTCACCTCAAGAGGGCCGAGAAAGTGGGAGGCGCTTTGGTGGTCAACCCCGGCGAGGCCTGCGGCTACGTTTACGGGGTCAGGTCTGTGGCCTTGCTCGATACAGCAACGCTTAAAGTCGAGTTCATAGAGTTTTGAGCTACGGGGCTTGAATTATGGGCGAGGACTTGTGGCTACAGATGAAGAAGCTTGAGCTCCGGCGCAAGCTACTCGCAGAGACGGCCAAGAGGGCCGAGAGGGCCGAGGAGGGCGCAAAGCCCAAGGACCCCTACGAGGTCATAAAGCCCTTGTTGGAGGAGAGGGCGGACGAGGTCCTCGAGGCGGCTAAGGCGCAGTTCCCGAGGGTTGCCGAAGCCGTCGTCGCTGAGCTGGCGAAGCTGGTGGAGGCCGGCTTGATAAAGAGTATAACGGGCCCTTGGTTGATGTCGCTGTTCACGAGGCTGGGGTACAGGCCCAAGCTGGAGACTAAGATATCGATAGTCTCAGACGGCAAGATAATGGACTTGAAGGAGAGGCTTTCTAAGGTCCTTCGAGAAGAGTGATCGCCTCGTTCGAGAGCTTCATGGAGAACCGCCTCTGCGGGCCCTCGCGAGCTCCTCGACCCTCTTCAGCCCCCACATTAGGAGGGCCTCGGCCACCCCACGCTCCTCTGACTCGGCGTACACCCTCACGACGGGCTCAGTGCCCGAGGGCCTTATCAAGACCCACCCCTTCTCGGTGATGAACTTCGCCCCATCGATCCTGCAGACCCCCTTCACGCGAAGCCCCGCTATGCTCTCGGGCTCGAGTTCGACGAGGAGCTCTCGGAGCTCTTGGGGCCTCTCGACGTCGACCTTCCCCCTCGCGCTGTGCATCAGCTTGAGCCCCTTGCCCACCTCGCGGATGAGCTCTTCGAGCCTCCTCTTGCCAGAGAGCGCTAGGGCCTCGACTATGTACAAGCACGTCAACACCCCGTCCTTCTCCGGGACGTGCCACTTATACCCGAAGCCGCCGCTCTCCTCGCCGCCTACAACCGCTTCGCCCATAAGCAGGTATGGCGCTATGTTCTTGAAGCCAACGGGCACCTCGTAGACCCTCAGCCCGTTCTTGGCGGCTATCTCGTCGACCATGTGAGTCGTCGCGACGGTCCTCACGACCCCTCCCCTCACCCCCTTGTCGAGCATGTGCGTGAGCAGTACCGGGAATAGAGCGTTCGGGGTTATGTGCGTCTCAGAGTAGGCGGACGCTCTATCTCCATCGCCGTCGGTCGCGAGCCCCACGTCGACGCCCTCCATGAAGTCCTGCATGTCTCGGATGGACTCGGGCAGTGTCGGGTCGGGCGTAAGGCCCCCGAAGCTCGGGTCCTTCTCGCAACGCATGCGCTTGACCTCGCACCCCAACCTCCTCAAGGCCTCGTCTAACACACCCGAGACAGAGCCGTGCAGGGGGTTGACCAAGACCCTCAGACGGGCCCTCCGAATCGCGTCTCTATCGACGAGCGACGAGATCCAGTCTAAGTACTCCTCTCTAAAGTCCACGTAAGCCACTAGCCCCTTCTTGTCAGCCTCCCCGATGCTCAGGGTCCTGACCTCCGCCTTGGCTATTAGGGCCTCGATCTCCCGAGTTACCTCCGTCGAGGCTGGGCCGCCGTAATGGGGTATGAACTTCATCCCGTTGTAGTCGGGGGGGTTATGGGAGGCCGTGATCATGATGGCGCCCCCGGCCCTCAGACTAACGGTCGCGAACGCGACGAGGGGTGTCGGGACGTCCGTGGCGGTTATGTAGACTGGCACGCCGTTCCCTGCGAGGACCTCTGCGCATGCCTTGGCGTATTCTTTAGAGCCCCTCCGGGAGTCGTAACCGACTACGACTCCGCGTCTAGCGAGCCCCCTGCTGATGACGTAGTCAGCTATCGCTTGAGCTACGGCCTTGACGTTGTTGATGGTAAAGTCGACGTTCATCAGGCCCCTCCAGCCGTCCGTGCCAAACCTTATTGGCAAGCTCATCACCATTCATGTGCCCCGAGATAATTGGGGCTTTGCCGGGCATTAAAAACTAGTCTAATCCACAGGGCCTCGCCCACGTCATTCACCTCACCACCTTGTTGAGCCCGTTCCATCCTACTTTCAGCTAATGCCGCCTACTACCTATGACATGGAGGGGCGTGCCGGACAGCGCTTCGGCAGCTCGGCATCGAGTCAGCTTGCGTTTTGCACGCTAAAGCCGCGCGGCCTCTGACGGATGAGGTCGCGAGAAAAAGTTAATATTAGGGTTAACAGTTGCAGTCGGGCACTCGAACGATGTGGACGGTGTACTCGAACGATGTAAACGGTGTCGGAGCTTACGACGACGGAGCCGATGCCGTCTCAACCACGAAGTCGATGAGTGAGGTGGTGCGTTCGACCGCTCGATTCCGATGTTCATATGCTCAAGGTAGTGTTGATGGTGTGTCGGGTGAGGCGCGATGTTTCGAGAGACCGTGAAGAAGGACCTGCCGGTGATGGTCTTTTCGAAGGGTCGTGTCTTCGGGGAGCTTTGCGTTAGATGTCGCGCACTCCCCTACGCTTTGAGCAAGATCCTCGAGGTCTTGGAAAGGCGCAGGATCCGCGTTCAAAATCTCATCGCTTACAGCGGAAACGACGAAGACGTCTCGCTTATCTTAGTTGACCTGACCGAGGCCCTCGACAGCGTGAGCGTCGTCGTCGACGAGGTGAGAGCCTTGCCGGACGTCGTGAAAGTGGACTTCTCAGGCCCCCAGTTCGACTATGCCTGCGGAGTCCTTGGCTTCCCCGTGACCACTTCAAAGACCGAAGAGGTCATGGTGGTTGCGCTCAGGTGCCTTGTCGAGATGTTCCAAGGGGTTAAGAAGTGCTTCGGCTCTTCGGGCGAGGTCTTTCTGTGGTACTTGGCTAGGGAGCTCGGGAGCAGCACTGCCAAACTGTTGGACGAGAGGGTCGAGGGACTAGATGCGGAGGAAAGGGTCAAGGCGCACTTGGCCCTCTTATCCTCTGCCGGATGGGGGATCTTTGAGCTCAAGAGGGTCGATGTGGCCAGAGGGCTCATCGAGGTTAGGGCCAGAGACGCTTTCGAGATAAGGCATAGGAAGGGCTCGAGCGAGACGCCTCAGTGCCTGTTCATGAAGGGCTACCTAGCTGGAATGGTGGGCGCTCACTTGAGGGTCAAGGGGGTCAGGGTGGAAGAGGTCTCTTGCGAAGCCAGAGGAGACGACGCGTGCTCGTTCGTCTGCCGCCTCGGATGATTGCGCCGTTTTCCTCAGCCTAGCCTCTTGAAGACCGCGTACATGAAGGGCGCTAAGTAGGAGAGCGACCACAACGCCAGCACGACGTAGGACTTCGAGATGGCCATGATTAACGTCGAGAGGAGGAGCAGCGAGAAGAACAGCTCGGACCTCGGCAAGGCCTTCAAGGTCCTTTTGTTGGGCCCCTTGGGCGTCACCCTCCAAGTGTAATTGGCTTTAAACAAGGGCTTTATCGACGATAAGAGGACCTCGAAGGCCATGGCTATGGTCAGGGCCGACGACCTACCTAGGAGCCTAATCCTCCGGACTAGGCTGTGAGCTATCGAGGTCCTTCTTGAGAGGCTGAAGGCGTACGAGATCAGCAATGCCGCCCCAATGCCTAACAGGGGCAACAATGGCAGGAGAGGGGGCTCTCCTCCGAGAAGGACCAGCAATGGCAACGCCATGATCGATAGCCCCGTCAGCGCCAGTCCCCAGTACTGGGTCAAGTATATGAACAAGCCGATCTTCTCGAGTGGGCTCAGTCTCGAGGCGGCAATAGCTCCGGCGTGCTTCAAGAGTACTTGGGTCACGCCGTAGGCCCACCGCTTCTGTTGCTCCTTGAGGACGCTGTAGGTGGATGGGTGTTCAACCCACACGGGCACGTCATCGTTGTACACTACCCTGTAGCCCCTAAGTCTGAACCTGACCCCTAGCTCCACGTCCTCCGTCAGACACCTCTCATCCCACTTCCCAACGCTTAAGAGGGCCTCTCTCCTTATGATGCAAGCGCTGCCTACGAGGATTGAGCTCCCAAACATCGCCTGAAGCCCTTTGAAAAGCATGCCCGTGAACAGGCTCCATCCGAAGCTCACGGCCTCGGAAATCGGGCTTTCCTTGGCGTTGAGCGGCTCAAACCTCACTACAACGGCCGCGACGTCGTCGGATTCGTACAGAGATGGCAAAGCCTTAACTAAGAAGTCTGGTGGCAGTATGGTGTCGACGTCTAACGCTACGACCACGTCGCTTTCAATGTTCAGGGCCTCGTTGAGCGCCCCAGCCTTGAAACCCTTGGGCTCCTTTCTGTGCACGAGCACTACTTCCAGGTCCTTCCGGGCCCTCTCGCACACCCCTTCAATGGGCTTGGGGTCCTCGTCGTCGCAGACCACGACCACCTTGATCTTGTCCTTGGGGTACCTGAGGCGCTTGATCGAAGCCAAAGCCCTTTCTAGGAGGAGAGGCGGCTCCCTCCTCACGGGGATGTGAAAGGCGACCGTCGGCGTCTCTAGAAGGTAGCCCTTTGGGGTCGAGTACTTGGAGGCGGCCCTAGAGAGCCACAAGTGGTGGCTCAAGTAGGTGAGCTCTACCAATATCAGTAGCGACAGTAGGGCCAGCGACGCTATCGACGCCACTTCCATGGTCCCGAGTATACTTTCTTCATGGCTCCAGACTTTAGCTGTTTCTCGTACCTAACTTCTCAGCCCTCCTTTACCCTGCTCCTCCAAGCGCTTTTGGGCTGATAAACCTTGTCCACGAACCAAACGCTCCTGCCGCCGATGACCCTATAGTGGTACTCGCTCTTGAAGCGCGTTATTTCATTTCTGTACTCGTCGAACCTCTTGAAGACCCTGACCTCCGTGTCCCTCCTCCGGACCCTGTTCTTGCAGATGGGGCATTGATATATTCTAGTCAAGGTGAAGAACTTCGAGCCGCAGTTGCCGCAGTTGTACTCATGGATTTTAATGACGTAGTTCACAGCACCACCTCAGGAGAGGTAGCAGGGTCAAATGAAGGTGTGCGATGAAATGTTTTTGACTTTACGTGAAAACTCTGTTTAAAGGCCTCTGATACCAAAGCGGACGTCCCTCAAATAAACTCTGCAATAGTCGAAAAATAGTTATCGAGAAAGCTCCTTGAGAGAGTCTCAGGTTTTTACGACCTCTGGCAGAGCCCTCCTTTTAAGCGTCTTGGTGCATATTCGGCAAGCCGTTGACGAGCGCGAGCGATTCTTCGACTCCTAGCGAGTAGGTCCTAGCCCCTTCATTTGCGATATCGGCTTGAGAGTGAAGATGTCGCATGAGGTCTGACCGTGAGCAGGATGTCGCGCCGTGACCTGCGCTAGTATTCGTAGACGCGGTCCCTGCGTTTTGGCGAGTGCCTTGACTGTATGTAAGCCACCCTCCGAGGGCCACTGCTCTCCGACCGGTCGTAGAGCTCCTTTTTGAGGAGCTCCCTAAGGGCGACCCTTATGGCTTCGCTCCTTGAAGGATACATCCCTGACCTGACTAGCTCGTCGAGCTCCCTCAAGTAGGCTTCCGGGATTTTGACGGTTATTATCCTCACCGCTATCACGCCACCTCATTGAGTCGTAGGTGGTGCTCCTCGATAATAAGGATAGGTTGAAATCTTGACCTTCACGTTGACGGGTTCTTCGGGGACGGGGTTTAAATGTCCTTGGTAATGACGCGTCGAGGAAGAGGATTGGCCAAGCCTCAACGCGTTACCGGTCACCCGAAGTCGTCGTTTAAGAGGTTCCTAGAGCAGTGGTGAGGCCGTCGGCGTCTTTCTCTCAATAAAGCTTATAATGGATTGACGCTGAAGCTAAAGCTTGTGTTGAGCTGAACCGGTGGTAGCTGTTGAGGCCTCTGAAGAGTACAAAGAGCTTGTGTCCTGAATGCCTCCAAGTGGTGGATGCGCTAGTATACGAAGACGGCGGGCGCGTGTACATAGCCAAGTCGTGTCCGCAACACGGAGATTACACCGACGTTTACTGGAGCGACTACGAGCTCTATCGCGAGGCCGAGAAGTGGGGGGTCATCGGTGGCGGCGTCTCAAACCCTCAGAGGAGGAGGGAGAGGGGCTGTCCCTATGACTGCGGCTTGTGCGAGAACCACAGGACGTGCACGGTGTTGGGCATAATAGACGTCACCAATCGCTGTAACCTCAACTGCCCCATATGCTTCGCCCACGCCGGAGCCGTCGGCTACCTCTACGAGCCGAGCCCAGAGCAGGTGAGGCAGATGCTGAAGAACCTCAGGAGCGTCAAGCCGATACCGCCGACGGCCCTCCAGTACTCGGGCGGAGAGCCGACCGTAAGGAAGGACCTTCCAGAGCTCGTGGCCATGGCCAAGGAGGAGGGCTTCAGGCACGTGGAGGTCAACAGCAACGGAGTGGTGTTGGCGAAGAGCTTGGAGTACTACAAGAGCTTGCTAGACGCGGGCATGTCGACCATCTACCTACAGTTCGACGGCTTGACGGACGACATATACGTCAAGACCAGAGGGGTTCCGCTATTGAACGTTAAGTTCAAGGTCATAGAGAATGCGAGGAAGCTGAAGCACGACTCCATAGTCTTGGTGGTAACCCTGGTCAGAGGCGTTAACGACCACCAAGTGGGCGACATAATGAGGTTCGCGGCCAAGAACTGCGACGTGATTCGAGGAGTGAACGTCCAGCCAGTTTCCATAACCGGCAGGATCAACAGGGCCGAGCGGGAGAAGATGAGGATAACGATACCCGACTTCATGAGGCTCTGCGAGGAGCAGACCAACGGCGCCATCAAGGTCTCTGACTTCAGGCCCGTGCCCTGGCCAGTGGCAATGGCCAAGGCCGTGGGGGTTCTCAAGGGCAAGAGCTATCCAGAGTTCACGGCCCATCCCCACTGCGGCGTCGCGACCTTCGTATTGGTAGAGGGCGGCGAAATGGTGCCGATCACGAGATACGCCGATGTCGACAAAATGGTCGAGGACTTCTGGGAAGTCTACAAGCTAGCATCCGAGGGAAAGAGGGTAAGGGCTTACCTCAAGTTGATGAGGATTTCTGGCCGAGTTAGGGGCAAGCTCAAGAGACGCTTGTTGAGCGTGTTGATCAGGGGATCGTATGACGCGCTGGGGCGGCTTATGAGGGAGATGGTGTTGGTGGGGTGCATGCACTTCATGGATCCCTACAACTTCGACCTCGAGAGAGTCGAGAGGTGTTGCATCCACTACGCCCTGCCAGACGGCACCATAAGGCCCTTCTGTAGCTATAACAGCATCCACAGGCCGGTGGTCGAGAAGGCCCTAAGCGTCCCTTACCCCGTCAGGGCCGAGAGCGCCGGTCATGGCTAAAGGAAGTCTGTTGAGGGGGCTGGCAAGGGGGATAGTGCCGCCCGACTTGCTGGGGCTAGTGCCGAGGGGCTTCGAGGTCGTAGGGGACATAGCGATCCTGAACCTGCCGAGGGAGCTCGAGGAATACAGGTTCGAGATAGCAGAGGCGCTCCTCGACCGCTTGAGGCCTCGGATAAGGCTCGTAGCCAGGAGGGCGTCGCCGGCGAGGGATCCGGAGAGGGTCCATGCGTACGAGGTCTTGGCAGGCTCTGGAGGGTTCGAGACGCTACACAGGGAGAGCGGTTGCGTCTTCAAGGTAGACATATCGAGGGCCTTCTTCTCCTCCAAGCTCCAATACGAGAGGGCCAGGATAGCCGGCTTGGTCAGGCCAGGCGAAGTAGTGATAAACATGTTCGCAGGCGTCGGGCCGTTCTCGATAGTCATAGCGAAGAAGGTCCCGAACGTTAAGGTGTACTCGATAGACGTAAACCCCGAGGCCTACAAGCTCATGGTTGAGAACATAAGGTTGAATAAGGTCGAGGACAAGGTGGTGCCGCTCTTGGGCGACGCGGCCGAAGTCATAGACGTCTACAACCTCAAGGACGTGGCGGACAGGGTCCTAATGCCCTCGCCAGAGCATGCCGTGAACTACCTGGCCAAGGCCGTCGAGACCCTAAAGGTTCGCGGCGTCATCCACTACTACGACGTCGCGCCCCGCGCGAGGGCCCTCCACGAGTACGTGCTTAAGAGGGTCTCGCAGATCCTCAACGGCGCAGGAGCTAAGTGGAGGGTAGAGAGCGTCAGGGAGATAAGGTCAGTTGCCCCCTCCAAGACCTACGTATGTGCCGACATCTCCTTAGACAAGGGGGGCGGCTGATCAGACAACCCTCCTAGCCCTGCGGACTACGACTTGGTCTATGCTCCTTATGGCAACGCTGTTCTCAGCAATTATCTTGGCCACCTCCTCAAAGTCTATGTTCTGACCGATCACGGTTATCTTGACGGTCTCGGTCTTTGCGTCCACCTCGGTAACGACCACGTCGACCTCCTTCACCCCTCTGACCGAGCATATGGCCTTAGAGAGCTCAGTTATCGGTATCTCCCTCGGCTTCAAGGCATCTATCAAGAGCTTCTTTATCACCACTGACAAGGCGAGCGCACCCGAACACTAGATGTGTGCTCCCAACAAGACTATAACTATTGCTGAGACCACTCCCGCGAGGACCATGAACGCCATGTATTCGAAGGGCCTCCTGCTAGCTATCCTGCTCAGGAAATAGCCCAGAGCGACCAATAGGGCCGTGCCTATGGAGAGCGAGGCGAGGGCCGCCACGGCGAAGTCAATTACGAGCACGCAGGAGAGGGCGAAGGGGGTCGCCAGTATTGCGCAGGCCATTAACGGGGAGATCCCGTCGACTATCGAAACGACAAAGACGGCGAGCTTCGAAGACTTCTCGTATATAGAGCCCCTCATGTCTTGGAACGTGGCCTCTTCTAGCTCGCGGAGCTTCTTCTCCCTCTCCGCCCTCTCGGTCAAGTAGGCCCCCCACATGCCCGAGATGAACATCGCCAGCCCAGCCGAGAGAACCGTCTTGATCACGGCCCTCGAGTCGACTATGCCAGACATCCACATGCCCATTATCACTCCAAGTGTCGCCAGAGCCCCGTCGAACATGTTCATGACGAAGTACCTCCTGCATATCTCGAGCGCCCCGCTAATCTTCAACATCTTCTCGAGGTCTTCTAACATCCAGCGCAACTTCAACTTCTACTTCGCCTCGGCCGCGTAAGAGCGCGGGGTTTCCGTCGAAGCCTCTTCGATCCCTCAGGGTGCATGTTTTTCACGTGACTTTAAAGCATTAAGAGTGAGGAAAGGGACTAAAAACCTTGCGCCTCAATGATCATCGCGTCCATCGATACCCGCTCTCTTGAACTGTGACCGCACTCCATTGCTTGGGCCCAGCCCGCTTGCAGGGTTGGCCTTCGTCAGTCGTATTAAGGCGTTGCGTGTCGCCAACGGCGGAGCCATCGAGCCTGCGCAGCGAGCTCATGAGAGCCGTCAATCGTCGAGCGTTAATGGCCTGGCAGAAGGCTTATTAGTCTTCTTCTGCGAAGTTGTAGGCTTGCGGAGGGCTCAGGACGTGGGTGATCGCCAAATCAAGGTTCGTTGAAATCTACGACACCACCCTCAGAGACGGAGCGCAGGGAATGAGGGTGAACTTCTCGCTTCAAGACAAGATAAGCCTCACCTTAAGGCTCGACGAGTTCGGGATCCCCTTCATCGAGGGAGGCTGGCCCTTCTCGAACCCGAAGGACGAGGAGTACTTCAAGACCATAAAGGACTACCCTCTTAGGCAAGCAAAGGTCGTGGCCTTCGGGAGCACGAGGAGGAAGGGCGTAAGCCCGGAGAAAGACGAGAACCTGGAAGCCATACTCAAGTGCGACGTAGACTACGCAGCGCTCGTCGGAAAGTCTTGGACCCTCCACGTCAAAGAGGTCTTAAGGGTCAAGCCCGAAGAGAACTTAGACATGGTCTACGACTCGATAAGCTACTTAAGGGGTCACGGGATTAAGGTGATATTCGACGCCGAGCATTTCTACGACGGCTACAAAGAGGACCCCGAATACGCTCTTAAAGTCCTCAAAGTGGCCCGAGAGGCCGGAGCCGAAAGAATAGTCCTCTGCGACACCAACGGAGGCACGCTGACCCACGAGTTCTACGAGATAACTAAGAAGGTGTGCGATGAACTCGGGGGTTGCATAGGGGTGCACTGCCACAATGATTCTGGCCTAGCAGTGGCCAACAGCTTGATGGCCGTGGTGGCAGGGGCCGTCCACGTTCAAGGAACCATAAACGGCATCGGAGAGAGGTGCGGGAACGCGGACCTGTGTCAAGTGATACCCGCCCTGGAGATCAAGATGGGCTACAAGGCCCTGAACTCGAACACCAACGGCCTCCGAGGCTTGAGGGACCTTTCGCTTTTCGTCTACAACTTAATCGGTATGGAGCCCGATCCTTACCAGCCCTACGTCGGGCAGTACGCCTTCGCCCACAAGGCGGGGATCCACAGCGATGGAGTGATGAAGGTCTCGAGGGCCTACGAGCACATAAATCCGGAACTGGTGGGCAACGACAGGTTCATAGCGGTTTCCGAGATCGCCGGCAGGTCGGCCATAGTCTACAAGGCCAAGAAGTTCGGCCTGAGCCTCGAGAAAGACGACGCCGCGGTGCTCAAGGTCTTGAGGATGGTGAAGGAGTTAGAGGCGTCTGGCAAGATGTTTGAGGACGCCGACGGTTCCTTGTACTTGCTCTTGTTGAAAGCCATGAACGCGTACAGACCTCACTTCGAGCTGCTGTCTTGGACTGTGACGAGCAGGGCTGGCAAGGGCGGTGCGAGGGCCTTCTGCACCCTAAGGCTCAGGGTTGGGGACAAGATCGTCACGAGCATGGCTGAAGGCTTGGGCCCAGTGCACGCGCAGGACTTAGCTCTGATAAAGGCGCTGAGGTCTGAGTACCCCGAGCTAGAGCGCGTGAGCCTGATAAACTACAAGGTGTCGATAGTCGGTAGGAGTGCTGGGACGGCCTCCGTGGTCAGAGTGCTCATAGAGTTCAAGGGCGATGGCGAGTATTGGGCGACGACGGGGTCCTCGGCCAACATACTCGAAGCAAGCATGGAGGCGCTAGTCGAGGGGTACGAGTACTACCTCCACAGGCGCGACATCAAGTGATGAGCAATGAAACGTTGGCCTCATTAAACTTATAAGCATTGGTCAAGACATACTAATTTGTGGTCAGCTTTGTTTCGAGGGCTTGAAAGTCCTTAGGACCAAGGCCCTGCTTGACAAGTTGACAATCGAAGACGCCATGCGATGCCTGCTAGGTCTAAGCAGGGACGAGGTCAAGGTCTACTTCATGCTCCTGAATAAGCCCATGACCGTCGAGGAAATAGCCGAGCTGTTGAGCAAGAGCAAGCCAACCGCCTACAGGATAGCCGTTAAGCTCACGAACATGGGCCTCTTAATCAGGAGACCATACATAATCGATAGGGGAGGCTATTACTACAAGTACGAGGCCGTCGAGCCCGATAAGGTCAAGAAGAGCATTCAAGAGGTCCTGAACCTCGTGTGCAAGAGGGTCTTGGAAGCGCTGAACCAGGACTTCATAGAAGTAATGAAGAGGCTACAGAGCAGCGGGTCCAAAGAGGAAGGGGAGGACTTCGACTCCAAGTGATCTAGCTGCTTACTAGAGTGCTTCAACCCCGATAAACGCTTAACTACCTGTCCACCGCTCCCAAGGCTGGCGGGGATGAAAGTTTGTCCACTAGGGTATCGGCCCTCCAAGTTTACAAGTTCCTGCCCGGGATCAATTGCAAGAAATGCGGAACCACTTGCATGGGCTTCGCAGTCAAGCTCATCAGGAGGGAGGCCAAGATAGAGGACTGCCCCCCGCTCATCGGCGACCCCAAGTACTCCGATAAGCTGGCGAAGCTCAGAGAGCTCCTGGCGCCCATACTCTCAGCCGCGGAGACGCTGGTTCAGGTGGACCCGGAGAAGTGCATAGGATGTGGCAACTGCATAGTGGCGTGCCCCGAAAACGTGATCTTAGACCCGTCGTCGGCCAGGGGGCGCAACCCCAAGAGCCCCGACGCGCTGTGGACCGTGGAGGACGGCAAGATAAAGGTCCTGCACCTCGAGAAGTGCAGGCGCTACCCGCCCTCGAGGATGAACTGCAACGTTTGCGAGCTCGTCTGCTATAGCGGCGCAATAAAGGTGGTGGCTTAGAGGTGATGGTCGAGAACGTCGTGTGCACGGGCTGCTCACTACTCTGTGACGACGTCGACGTGGAGGTTGAGGGCCCCTCGGTGGTCAAGACCAAGGGGGCTTGCAGCCACGGAGACGCGAGGTTAAGGATCCCTCAGCGGAGCAGGCTTAAGGAGGCTTTGGTGAACGGCAATAAGGTTGACGTCGATAAGGCGATCGACGAGCTTGCAGAGATGTTGAAGTCGGCCAAGAGGCCTCTGATATACGGGGGAGATTGCTCGAGTAACGCTACCATAGAGTTGGCGCTGAAGGTGGCCGAGAAGCTGGGCGCTTACTACGACGCTCCTTGGTCGATATGTAGGGCCCTAATACCGCTCCAAGAAGAGCTGGGGGTCGAGGGCTCGAGGCTCGAAGAGACACTCGACGAGGCCGACTTCGTGATCTACTGGGGGGTCAGCGCGGCGGACACCCACTTGCGGCATGCGAGCCGCTACGCGGTCATGCCTAGGGGCGGCGTGGCAAAGATGGGTAGGGAGAGCAGGATTGTGGCGTCGATCGACGTCAGGGAGTCTATGGGCATGAGGATAGCCCAGCACAGGGTCCTCATAGACGTTTGCTCGGACGTCGAGGTGGCGAGAGCCATCGCAGACTTAATCGACGGGCGCGCCCCGCGGCTGAGGGCCGAGGTCACGAGACAACTGGCCCTTTTGGTCTCGGACCTCAAAAGAGCCTCTTTCGTGGCTATGTTCGTGGGCTCGAGCGCCTTGAGGTGCTCCAAGGACGGAGGAGCCGTGAGAGCAGTCTTGGAGCTTGCCAAGAAGCTAAGCGCTAGGTGCAAGTGCTCAGTCCACCCGATGGCGGAGAGCGTGAACTCCTACGGCCAGGCGAGGGCCATGTGGAGGGCCTTGAAGACTTGCTCTCCCTACGACTTCAGAGAGGGGAGGCCGACTGAGCCGATACAGGCCTTAGCCTCGCGAGGGGCCTTGGACCTCGTCTTCGCCGTTAACAGCGACGTCTTGGCCCACATCCCCCTAGGAGCCTCTAAGATGCTCAGGGGCAGAGTTTGTTGCACGACCGAGCTGAAGAGCGTGACTCAAGCGCACTCGAGGGTGGCCATACCGGTCAAGATGTTGGGCGTCGAAGCGGGAGGAACCGTGACCAGGACCGACGGCGTCGAGGTAGAGCTCAAGCCCTTCATGGCCAACGAGGAAGTCATCAGCGAGGAGGAAGTCTTAAGCCGCTTGTTAGCCCTCATCTAAGTGACTTGAGATGTCCCAGCGCGACGACGCGTCGAGCCACGTAGGGCCAGAAAAGGTGTTGCTCTTCGTATGCAGGTGTGGAACTAACATAGCCGGAGTGGTGGACGTAGAGAGAGTGGTCAAGCACTTCTCTGGGAGAGAGGGAGTCGTCGTCAGCGACCAAGAGCACTGCTGTAGCGATGAGGGGATTAAGAAGATAAAGGAGGCGATAGAGAAGGAGGGGGCCTCCAGGCTCGTAATAGCTTGTTGCACTCCATCGCTCCACGGGGAGCTTTTTAGGAGGGTGGCCGAAGAGGCGGGCTTGAACAGGGGCTTCGTGGAGATAGCGAACATCAGGGAGCAGTGCTCCTGGGTCCACTACCACGACCCCGCGAGGGCCACCAGCAAGGCGATAGACCTCATAGAGATGGCGTTGGCGGCGGCGCTCTACGCCCTGCCGGCCAAGGTGGTCAAGGTGCCAGCGGAGCGCTCTGTTCTAGTAGTAGGCGGAGGGGTCGCTGGAGTCACGGCGGCCCTCTCTCTAGCCGAGATGGGCTTCAAGGTTTACTTAGTGGAGAGGGAGGGCTTCATCGGAGGGCACATGGCGAAGTGGGACAAGGTGTACCCGACGCTCGATTGTAGCATATGCGTCTTGGGGCCCCGGCTGTCCAAGGCGTACAACCACCCCAATATAGAGATATTGACCTTGAGCGAGGTCAAATCGGTGAAGGGCTTTCCGGGCAACTACGAGGTCGAGGTTCTTAAGAGGGCTAGGTACGTCGACGAAAGGCTCTGCAACGGGTGCAATAAGTGCCTCGAGGTCTGCCCGATACAGCTCCCCAACGAGTACAACTACGGCATCGGGCTTAGATCGGCGGTCGTAAAGCCATATCCCGAGGCAGTCCCCCAAGCCCCGTACATAGACCTGAAGCACTGCATCGGATGCTATTGTTGCGTGGGGGTCTGCGACCCCAAGGCCATAAACTTCAAGGAAGAGGACAGGGTCGTCAAGCTCAAGGTCGGGGCCATAATAGTGGCTGTGGGCTTCGAGCCCTTCAACCCCAAGGCCCTCGACGAATACGGCTACGGCAAGATACCGGACGTCATCACGAGTGCCGAGTACGAGAGGTTATTGAACAGCTCGGGGCCCACAAAGGGGAGGGTCGTCAGGGTGTCGGACGGTAGAGAGCCCAAGAGAATAGCCTTCATACAATGCGTCGGGAGCAGGAGCGACAGGATAGGCCGCAGGTACTGTAGCAGGGTGTGCTGCAACAACGCAATAAAGCAGGCCATCCAAACGAAGCTCGCAATGCCCGACGTCGACATCACGATATTCTACGTTGACGTGAGGGCGACGGGGAGGCTCGCCGAGGAGGCTTACCGACGAGCAATGGACATGGGGATAAACTTCGTCAAGGCGAAGGTAGGCGAGCTGAGGAGGACGAAGAGCGGGAAGGTGAAGGTATTCTACGAGGACGTCCTGAGCCGCGAGTTCGTGGAAGAGGAGTTCGACTTAGTGGTCTTGAGCGTGGGGATGGAGCCTCCCAAGGGACTCAAGAGCCTAGCTTCGATGTTGGGGGTGCCCCTGAGCGAGGACGAATTCCTATCTGAGTACCACCTTAAGCTGAACCCCGCCGATACCTTCATTAAAGGGGTCTACGTGGCCGGCGCCTGCTCAGGCCCTAAGGACATAACCGAGACCGTGGCCCAAGCCGGCCTGGCGGCGTCCAGGGTCGCGGAGCTCTTGGGTAAGGGAGAGATAGAACTCGAGGTGCAGGCTCCGGTGATTGACAGGTCCAAGTGCAAGCTTTGCCTAAACTGCGTCAACGCTTGCCCCTTCGGTGCCATGAGGGCTGGCGAGGGGGCCGTTGAGGTCGATGAAGTGGCGTGCAGGGGTTGCGGAGCTTGCGCGGCCGCATGCCCCACAGGGGCTCTCACCCCCTCAAGCTACTTAAATGACAAGCAGATATCGGCAATGCTGAGAGCCCTGCTGTCGAGGAGGAGCGAGTACCCCATCGTGGTCGCGTTCATGTGCTCGTGGTGCGGCTACGCGGCGGCCGACAACGCCGGCCTCAACAAGATGCTCTACCCCACCAACGTCAGGATCATCAGGGTCCCCTGTGCGGTGAGGGTCTCCCCAAACCACGTTTTGGAGGCTCTGAGGCTAGGCGCAGATGGAGTGATGATATTGGGTTGCTACGAACAGGACTGCCACTACAGGGTCGGGAGGGTCAGGGCCAATGAGAGGGTCGAGGTCCTCAAGGAGCTCTTGAAGAGCGTCGGCATGAGGGCCGAGAGGCTCGTAATAGAGGGAGCGGCCGCATCGGAGGGCAAGAGGGTGGCCGAGCTCGTGAGGTCGTTCACCGAGAAGGTGGCCGAGCTCGGGCCCGTAGGCTCGGAGTTCGAGGTGTAGGCCTTGCAGTCATCTAAGCCTATTGTGGAGGTCGAGGTGGGAGAAGAGGTCCTTAGCTACAAGTGGAAGGCCCCGGTCTTGGAAAAGAGGCTGGTCTACGATGTTCAGAAGTGCTTCGGCTGTGGCCTCTGCAAAGTCGTGTGCCCTGTGAGCGCAATATCGATGGGCCCCGTGAAGGAGATAGCGTCGAGGAGGGTCGAGGCCCCCTACATAATAATCGACGAGACGAAGTGCGTCGTCTGCCCCCTCTGCTCCTCGATATGCCCCTCTGGCGCCTTGAGGGTCGAGGCTCCATCGGACTTCGAACATCCGAGAGTCAAGGGGCGCATAGAGGTGCAACGAGACAAGTGCATCCCGTGTCTGCTATGCAAGAAGGTCTGCCCGACGAAGGCGATAAAGGCCGAGGTCTCGGTCGAGAGGAGGGAACGCCTCGTCAGGTACCTCCGAGAGGGGGAGGCTTGGGGCAAGGGGAGGATAAAAATCGAAGTCGAAAAGTGTTGCTTCTGCGGCCTGTGCGAGCTCCTCTGCGACGCTGTAAGGATAGAGTGGGCTGACCCTCGGCCCCCCGACTTCAGACCAGGGCTTTCGATAACCGTCAGCGAGGAGAAGTGCGACTACTGCGGCCTGTGCGAGAAGATATGTCCCGTGAAGGCGATAGAGGTCGAGTGCTTGGAGTCCGCGCCCAGAGAGGTCGGCGAGCCCAAGGTTGAGGGCTCGATAGAGGTCGGCGAGGGTTGCTTGTGGTGCGGGCTCTGTAGCAAGGTCTGCCCAGTGCAAGCAATCGAGGTGGAGAAGCCGTTCGATGGGGACGTATACATGGTCGAGCCGAACGAGTGCGACCCCTCGGGGTGCAAGAACTGCATCAACATATGCCCGACGAAGGTGGTCTACGTCGCCAAACCCCCGTCGAAGGAGAAGGTGGTCTTCGCGAAGGACTACTGCGTGTTCTGCGGCGCCTGCGAGAAGTCCTGCCCTGTAGACGCGATCAGGGTCGTCAGGAAGAGCATGAGGGTCGAGGGCTCGAACTCCCCTTGGTTCGGGATGAGCTACGAGCAATTCAAGAAAGTCCTGCAGGGCTACAGGCCCTCTAAGCCGAGCATTTACCACAGGACCGTCAAGATAGAGGAGGTGCCGACGGCCCTTCCACAGCCATCGCCCATTCCCCCGACTCCTAAGGGCTTTGACAAAGCAGTCGAGGGCATCAATAAGGTCATGGAGTTGCTGTCCAACGTGCCAGGAAGGGTCCTCTTCGAGCGCCGCGAGGTCGATAAGTTGCTCTCGAGGCTAAGAGGTGAAGAGGGTGACTAGACTAGTGGGCTCTCCGCTAGACTTGGAGACCACGACCTTGATCACCGACGAGTGTTGGCTTGGGCTTAGAAGCGCCATGGCATGGGGCGCGGGCGCCATGAAGGCCAGACCTCTCTTGACGCCGCTACTTATCCTCGCCCGGACCTTCACCGAGCCCTGTGGAGAGGAGACTTCCACGACGTCGCCCTCATTGACTCCGATGGAAGACGCGTCCTCTTGGCTCAAGTATATAGTCGCCGACTCTTTGAAGTACTCCTCGCTCAAGGACCCGAGGCGTTTAGCCCTCTCAAAGTCGTGGAAGCCCTCTAGGACTAGAGTGAGCTCGAGTCTCATGGCGAGTCTATAGGGGGTGGAGACCATAAATAAGCTTTCCTCGGAGCCCAAGAAGTGCATTCAGTGCGGCGCCTGCACCTCGACTTGCGTCGTCTCGAGGGCCACTAAGAGGTTCAACCCTAGGTTGTTGGTCTACGCCGCTAAGAAGGGATTGCTGACGGAGAGCGAGGACATATGGCTATGCCTGAACTGCCACATCTGTGAGGCTAGGTGCCCCGACTCGGTCAAGATCTCGGACATGATACTTGAGGCTAGAAGGAGGGTCTTGGAGAGGCACGGCGAGGACAGGGTCTTGGAGTTCTACTCGAGCTTCGTCAGGGCTCTGCTCAACAGCGGCGTGATAGCCTTCGTCACCAGCAGCAGGGTCGAGGACTTCAAGTCAGAGAGCGGGCTCAACGTCCCGGCGCTTGCTGAGCCCTTGAAGTCGGAGCTCCGCGAGTTCTTGAAGAAGATAAACTTAGAGGTCAGATTGAGAGAGGTTATGGGAATTGAGAGGGAGTGAGGAGAGAAGGGAGGTCGTCCTATACCCCGGTTGCGTCTCCCTCAATAAGTACCCTGGGATCGTAAAGTCGTCGATCGAGTTGTTAAAGCTCCTCAACGTGAACGTCAAGCTCCCAACTAACATGCTGTGCTGCTCGCGCCCTCTCGAGAGGATAGGGATTATAGGGGAAGAACACACGAATGCGCTCGCCTACTTTAACATAGCCAAGCTCATGGGCAACCCGGACGAGGTCGTGGTGGTGTGCAATGGTTGCTACCTAGCTTTTCGTAGGGCGCTTGAGGGCGACGATTTAAAGAGGGACCTAAGTGTCAGGGCCAAGTGCTACCACGTGGCCGAGATTCTGTGGCACAACAGGCGCGAGCTAGCCGAGAGGGCGAGGGTTGGGCTCGACAAGTTGAAGGTGGCGATCCACGTGGGCTGCCACTATCTCTTCTACCCTCACGGCGACGTCATCAGAGGAGAGGAGGGGGAGGACATTTTAGAGGACATAGCCCTCGCACTTAACGCGAGCGTAGTTGACTACGAGGAGAGGCGGACCTGTTGCGGAGGGACTATCGTCAAGTGGTTCAGAGAAGTCGCTTCCTCAATACCTAAGAGGAAGTTAGAGAGCGTCATGGAAAGCGGGGCCAACGTCATCTTGACAATGTGCCCCTACTGCTTGAGGACCTTCAACAGAGTCCAGCAGAGGCTCAAGAAGCTTAAGAAGATTGAGAGGGTCGTGCCGACGCTCCACGTCTCCCAGCTCGTCGCAATAGCCTTGGGCTTGGACCCCCTGAGGGTCGCTGGGCTCCACCTGCAAATGCCGGCCCAAGAGCTTGAGGCCCTGCGCAGCCTCTTGACTTCTCAATCTCCGCCTTGACGTTGACCCTCGACCTCGGGCTGGAGAAGCGAGGCCAAGGCTATTATGGCGCTCGAGGCGGCGAAGTCGGTCGCTATCGTGACGCCCGGGCAGAGGTCGACGACCGCGGAGGCGAACCTGAAGACGCCCTTTGGTATGCCCTCCCTCGAGCCCACTAGGACGTTGACCCTCTTGCCGCTTAGCAAGAGCGACCTAAGCTTGTCGCTTATCGAGCCCACGTAGTCCCCCTCGGGCTCGAACACTATTATCACCTCACCAGACCTCTCTCTAACCAGCTGGAAGAGGTCTTGGACCACAACGGGGACCTTGTAGACCTCTCTGCCGTAGACCCTGCGCTGGATTTCGTACCTAGTCCTTATGCCCTCGTAAACCCCGTCTATGAAGTCCTTAAGTTGCTTGGCATCGACCGGCCCCGTGATGGCTATGACTAGTTCGCCGACTTCGAATGTCTGCACGGCCCTACCTATCCTCACCCCCATGGTCTTAGAGGCCTCTTCGTCTCCTAGATACGGCAATTGAACGACGGACATCCTCCTTAGAACTCTGAGGATCGGCCTCTTTTGAGGGGTCAGCTTCTTGTACTCCTCGCTCCCGGGGTACAAGGCTACGTAAGCTCTGTCGCCTATTATCTCTATGGCCACGACTTTGTCAGGCCTGTCTAAGTTTACTGTGGCTCCGCTTGCCTCCTTGATCAAGGCGCCCACGGCTACGTTTACGTCAATGCTGGTGAAGCTGTGCCTCCCGCGCCTCGTGGTCCTGACGGCGAAGGTCTCGTCAGGTCCTATGAGGCCCTTGACCGCCTCAGCGGCAGCAGAGGCTATCTCCCTCAAGTCGGCCCTGCACTCAGCTATGGACTTGACGGCCCTCTCCGCCTCGACCACCTCTTCATTTATCTTCTTCAATAGCTCGTCCTCATTCGGCCCTTCGACCAAGACGAGGCCTGCAAATCCCTGGGGGGAGACTTGGACCTTGGCCTCTGGACAGAGCTCCTTTATCCTAGCCGCCGCCACCTTCTCCATGCCCAGCAGGGTCTTGACCACTATCACGCTTACCGCCAAACCTTATAGCTCAGAAGCCTAGATGTCTTTATCGGGCTGTGAGCTGGCATGCCGCACCTGATGAGTGATGATGCCTTCAAAACGCGAGCCCGCCTCTCGCTCAACTGAGCTAAGCCAGGCGCGTAGCGCTGGACGTTGCACTCATCATATCAAAGAAAGCCACCTGCTTCCTCCTCTTTGAAGGGTCCCCACCACGTTTATCCTCTCACCACACTTCGGGCAAGAATTGTCAGCCGTGAGCCTCCACCTTAGTATGTCGAAGGAGAAACGCTCTATCAGGACCTCCTTGCACCTAGGGCAGTACGTGTGCTCCAGCCTGTGTCCCGGGACGTTGCCTATGTAGACGTACCTAAGCCCGACTTCCATGGCTACTTCGGCAGCCTTCTCGAGGGTCGAGACGGACGTCGAGGCCACTTCGTAGAACTGGTAGTCTGGGTGGAACCTCAACACGTGGAAGGGAGTGTCCTTGCCCAATATCTCGGCTATCCTCGACGCTAGCTCTCTGAGCCTCTGAAGGTCGTCCCCGTACTTCGGGACGATGAGGTTCGTGATCTCGACGAATATGCCGCATCCCTTCATCTCCTTCAGCGTCTCGAATATTGGCTCGGGATCCGGGACCGACATGAGCTCCCTGTAGAACTTGGGATCTCCAGAGCCCTTGAAGTCCACAGTGGCGGCGCTCAAGTAGGGGCTTATGGCCTTGACGGCCTCGGGGGTCATGTAGCCGTTGGTCACGAAGGTGTTGAAGAGCCCCCTCTCCTTGGCCAGCCTCGCAGTGTCGTACGCGTACTCGAAGAATATCGTGGGCTCGGTGTACGTGTAGCTTATGCCGTGGCAACCGTACTTCAGGGACGCCGAGACCACCTTCTCGGGCGGGAAATCGAACCCCTCGATCTCCCTGCTCTGACTTATGACCCAGTTGTCGCAGAACTTGCACCTGAAGTTGCAGCCGACGGTCGCTATGCTCATCACCGCCGACCCGGGGTAGTAGTGGAAGAGGGGCTTCTTCTCTATCGGGTCGACGTTTGCTGCTATGGCCTTCCCATAGACCAAGCTGTAGAGGACCCCGTCGACGTTCTTCCTGACCCCGCAAAAGCCTGCGGAGCCCTTAGGTATTCGGCACCTCCTGTGGCACAGGTTGCACTCGACGCTCCCGTCTGGGAGCTGGGAGTACAGCATTGCTTCCTTCAATTGCGGCTTCCCCAGCACTTCTTAGTCAGTGCTCGATCTCAAACCTGTCGCCGTCGTGAGTGACGAAGGTTTTGGAGAGAGCGAAGCAACTCAGGGCTTCGTGGCGGTCTTTACAGCGACTGTCGGCTCTCTCCTGCTTCTCGGGAAGCCCCCATACTTCTCCCTCAGCTCTCTGTACAGGACCTTCCACCCACTCATCTTCGGTAGGCTCTCGAGGAATATCACGTACCTGGGCACTTTGTAGCCAGCCATCCTCTCCTTGCAAAATTCTATGATCTCCTCGGGCGTGGCGTGCGTCCCCGGCTTCAAAACTATGGCGGCTGCTGGGACCTCTCCTCTCCTCTCATCGTACTTGGCGAAGACAGCGGCCTCAGCGACCTTGGGGTGCTTCAGCAAGACGTTCTCTACCTCTGCTGGATATATCTTCCAGCCAGACATTATTATAACGTCCTTCTTCCTAGCGGTTATGTGGAGGACTCCGCCCTCGTCCAAGTAGCCCAAGTCACCCGTCAAGAACCAGCCGTCGGGCAAGAAGGCCTTCGCGGTCTCTTCGGGGTTCCTCCAATAGCCCTTGGCCACGCCAGGTCCTCTGAGGGCTATCTCGCCGACCTCCTCCGGCCCCAGCTCCTTCGATGGGTCTTGGGGGTCGACTATCTTCACCTCGCAGTAGCCCACGGGCGCTCCGACGCTCCTGTACCCCTTCGACAGGTGCTGGAAGGAGACCGGGACCGCCGTGGCCGTGCCGACGACTATGGTCTCGCTGAGACCGTAGGCATTGACGACCTCTATGTGGGGGTACCTCTCGACAAACCTCCTCCAAGTCTCCTCCGGAGTCGCCGCGCCGCCAGTTATTATGCACCTAGCGCTTCTCAACATCTCCTCAGAGCCCGGAGGCGCATGGACCAGAGAGTAGAGGACGGGGGGCATCCCCGAGAGGACCGTGGCCTTATAGCCGCTCGCCAGCTTCAGGTACTCCTCGAGGTTGAAGCGCTCCATGATCACGAATGTGGCCCCGTACCTCAGGGCCGTTACCCCCCAGCTGACTCCCACGTGGAAGTGCGGGTATATCCCCAAGTACACGTCGCTCTCGGTGAGCTTCAGGACCCACCTCTCGGCCTCAACCGCGGCCATCCAGTTGCCGTGCGTCAACATGGCCCCCTTGGGCCTGCCAGTGGTGCCCGATGTATACTGTATCTGGCAGACGTCATCGAGCGAGCAGTTCTCGGGACGGCACCTCGACGAGGGGGCCTCCAGTAACTCCCTCAAATCAATGGCCCCCTCGACCCCTTCGAGCGATACCACGGCCACCTTGCTCAAGTCGGCCTCAACTTTCGGCAAGACGTTTCGGCAGACGTCGTCTAGTGCTATCACGACCTTCGGCTCGGAGTCCCTTATTATGCTGGTCAGCTCCTCGGACTTGAAGTCCGGGTTGACGGGGACGGCTATCGCTCCTATCCTCCAAATAGCGAAGTAGCTCATTATCGTCTCGGGTCTGTTGCCAGTGCACACCATGACCCTATCGCCCTTCCCAACGCCTAACCTCTTCAGGCCATTGGCTAGGGAGCAGACCCTCTCTAGCAGCTCCTTGTACGATATCACTTGCCTGCCCTTCGGATGCACTATCGCTTGCTTGTCGCCGTAGTATATGGCATTTGAGTCGAGAAATGAGGTGAAGTTCAAGGGCCTCACCTCAAGATCTCGAGGACCTCGCGCGGGGGCTTCTTCGTGAAGATGCTGACGAGGAAGAATGTCGGAAGAGCGACTAGTAGGGCTGGGATGACGGCGTGCACGTTCGTTGCCTTGTAGAGGAGCACGTGCCACGTCAGGCCCACCGCGAGCCCCGATACCATCGAAGCTATGGCCCCAGCCCTCGTGGCGCCCCTCCAGTAGAGCCCTACGGTCACTGGGCCCAGGAAGCAGACGAATATCGTGCCGAAGGCCGCGGCGACTATCTCGACTATTATCCCCGTCTGAACCAACGTCAGCAACAGCGATATCATCGCGAAGGCTATCGGCGAGGCCCTGGCCAACAACATGAGGGCCCTCTCGCTAATGCCCGGCTTGACTAGCTGGACCACGTCCCTCGTAAGGGCCGCCGAGAGCACTAGGAGGATCACCGCCAGAGTCGACATCGAAGCGGCCACGGGCGCCGCCAGTATCAGGCCCCTAAGGCCTGGGGGGGCCAGCATGTCCACGGTCTTGGGGATGACCCAGTCGGTGTCCCTCATCAGCTTGGCGACCTCGCCTCGCGGCAAGTTCGGGTCCAAGATCAGGTGGCAGAAAGCCCCCAACGAGAAGACGGCCATGGCGTAAGCCGCCACCAAGACGGGCCCTAATATCCTCCCCTGGCTTATCGCCCTCTCGTTCTTGGCAGCGTAGAACTGCATCAGCAGGCTGGGCAAGGCGATCTGCGCCATGCTTATTGAGAAGGTTATGCCCATTATCAATTGCGGGACCGCACCTACTTTCATGGCCGGGGGCGGGCCAGCACCGTCGAACTTGAGCCACATCTCCCCGCTAATCCCATTTATCGTCATGGACCGGAGCTCCTCGATCCCTTTGACGGGACCGCCTACGGCTGCCATTACGAGCCCGAATGTTAGGAACGCCGCCAACAACATCAGGGAGCCGAGTATCAAGTTGTTGAGAGCCGCGGCCCTGAGCCCTCCTAGGGCTACGTAGACCAGCACCGGGATCGTGAGCGCTAGCAGGCCTATCTCGAAGCCAGTGTTGAACACTGTAGCGATCACTATTGCCCCTCCCTTGTAGACGCTCGTGAGGTACAACGTGAACAAGAACATCATGACCGCCGCCGCGACGGCCTTCGCCGCCTTGCTCTGGTACCTGTGCTCTATGAAGTCAGGCACGCTCATTATGTTCGCCTTGGAAGCGTACTTGAAGAGCCTCTCAGCTACTAAGACCCACATCAGCACCACTCCTATCACGTGCCATGCAGTGAGCCAAGCCCCGAAGCCTAGGTTGAAGAGGTACGTAGCGCCGCCTCCTCCAAGAAACGAGGCAGCGCTGAAGTACGTGGCCATTAACGAGAAGGCCAGAGTCACGGCGCCTAGCTCCTTGTTGGCCAAGAAGAAGCCGGTCATCGATTTGCTGAGGCCATAGCCTCGAAGTCCTATTAACATAACCATCGCTAGCACGGCTACTATTATGGAGACATCGAGGAGGTTGAAGGTCAACATCACCTGTCCCTCCTCGCCTTATAAGCGCCGTAGAGCACTCCTATCACCAGTACCACGATCGAGACCACGTAGCCTGCCACGATCAGCGGATCTATCTCCATCATGTAGGTCAACTCTGCCTAGAAAGCAGCACTTATGAATTTTTTAAAACTTTTCTGTACACTTGTATACATTGACGAAAAGCAATATTAACTTGCCGAGTGGAGGAGATATACGTGGAATGAGGCTCTGCGACGTACCTCGCACCAGCGAATACAAGGTCAAGGCCGAGGAGCCCCTAGCGGCGGCCATGAGCGCTCTGTCGAGGGGTTATACGGTCCTGCTGGTCGTCGACGAAGACGATAGGCTTCGAGGCCTCGTCACCGCCTCGAGGGTTTTGAGCTTGCTCCAGACCCTCACTCTAAACTCAAAGATGGTCAATCAACCAGTGGGCCTCTTCGTCAGCGAGAGAGCGATAACGGTGCACTACGAGTACCCCGTAGAGGTCGCGCTACAGCTGATGGTTGAAGAGGGGAAGTGCCACGTAGCCCTCGTGGACGGGCTTAGGGCCGTCGGCTTACTGACGCACAGATGCCTATTGAGGTCTCTCTCGGGCCTGAGGCTCGACCTAGACTTAAAGAGGCTCGTTATGAAAGACCTTGTCCCGCTCTTAGCGCACAACAGCCTAGCGGAAGCCTACAGAGCCATGACGGAGATGGACTATTACGAGGTCCCCGTTGTGGAGGAGGAGGTCGTGGGGGTGGTCAGGCTTCGCGACGTCATCGGCGAGGTCGCCACTAGAGGCTTCGAAGGCCTCAAGTTCGTCAAGGTGTACAGCAAGTGCAAGCTAGTAGAGCGCGGGGCTCGGAGGTTCGAGGAGGCATTGGAGTTGGCTTTCAAGGAAGACCTCAACCTAGTGCCCGTGGCAAAGGACGACGGCTCATACGGCTTCGTAAGGCTCGAGGACATATTTCTACAGCTCGTGAGAGAGCTAGGGGCCTTCAGGGTAGCTGAGTTGATGAGCCAGCGCTCCATCGCCCAAAGCGCCCGCGGAGCGTGAACTTGTTGGCAATGGGGGGCAAGGTGAGGGTGCTCCTCCAGCCCCTCGAGCCAGTAGATGGCGAAGTTGTCTACGAGGTCTCCTCGAGGCTCAGCGAGCTGTTAAAGGTCTTTCAGTTCTCCGTCTCTCGCAGGCGCCTAGAGGTGCCCCACCACGCCTTCAACGAGGGCAGAGGACAGTACAACTCCTCGGCCATCCTAGACGAGCTAATGAGGTTGTACGAGAGGGGCTTTTTCGGCGATTGCCAGAGGGTCGTGGGAATAGCTGACGTAGACGCGTACGTGCTCGGGCTGAACTTCGTCTTCGGTGAGGCGTTGCTGGAAGGGCCCGTCGCGATGGTCTACCTCGCCAGGCTTAGGCCAGAGTTCTACGGCAAGGCCCCGAACCGAGGGCTCCTCGTGGAGAGGGCGTGCAAGGAAGTGACCCACGAGCTCGGGCATACCTTCGGGCTGAGGCACTGCTCCGACTCTAAGTGCGTGATGCACTTCAGCAACACCATCTTCGACACGGACTTCAAGGACGTGCTATACTGCTTGAGGTGTCAGTCGGCCTTAATGCGAGCCCTCACGATCTGAAAGTCAAGCTTAATAGCTCGTGGCAAAGCTCAATACGTAGGAGTTATGGGCTTGTACATACCCTCCAAGGCCTACTTAGAGGTCGTGGTGGACTCGAGAGAGGCCTTGACTGCGAAGCACGTGGTCGACGAGTTGAAGAAGTTAGGCGTGAGCGCGCGCGTTGAGTTCTTGGAGGTCGGGGACTACGTGGTCTCGAGGGACGTCGCGGTCGAGCGGAAGACCGTGGGCGACTTCGTCTCGACGTTGACGAGGAGGAACATATTCGAGCAACTGGACAAGCTGAAGAGCGTGTTCAGCAAGCCCTTGCTGATACTGGAGGGCGACATAAGCTCCATCCCAATGATGAGCTCTATAAGCATGAGTGCCGTCCTCGGCGCCCTTGCCTCTATAGCCAGAATGGGGGTATCAGTGCTCCCGTCGCCATCGCCTTCCGCGACCGCTAGGCTGATAGCGTCGCTGGCTAAACAGGAGAGGAAGACCTATCAGCAGACGAGGGTCAGGGTCAAGCCTCCTAAGATGGAGGACATAAGCGAGGAGCAAATTTTCTTCATGTGCGGCCTGCCCATGATAGGGAGGGAGAGGGCCGAGGCCATACTCAGGGTCTACAGGACGCCCATCGAGGCCTTGAAGAGGGTCGACGGCTGGTCTAAGATGGTCGACGGCATTGGGGAGACAATAGTCAAGAGGGTCAAGGAGGTCTTGGAGACCCCCTTTAAGCGATGACTGACCGAGTTCATCGATCGCGCCTTACTAGCGGTTTAGTGGGTCAGTTGAGCGATTCCTCAGCACGTCCAGCCGAGAAGGTGGCCGATCGTCATCCTCATGCGGGGACACGGGCTGGCTCGCCTGTACGTCTTTGCACAGCTTCAGCGAGCTTGAGGTCGTAGGGACCACTACTGAGAGCCGGCCTCTCCTAGCAACACGCCCAACGCCACGTCGCTCTTGACAAGCCCCAGCCTCTTGGCGGCGACGCCGATCCTGACCATGGCCCTCCTGTCCCTGCTCAGGACAGGCCTCGACCCCATCAACAGGCCCACGGCCGCTCCGAGCTCCAACGCCCTGACGACGCATGTGGGCCCCGGGAACAAGAGGCCGGCCACCCTGCTCTGGAGCATGTCCTCGCAGGACGGGAATCCGCATGCCCCACACTTCAATCCAACTACGTCGCCCCCATCCCTCAGGCCCACCAGGACCACCGCCTTCGCCTCCTTGGTCTCCTTCGCATCCGCCTTGCACGAGGGCTCCCTGAGCTCTTCGGCCAGTTGGTGCATGTACTTCGCCAGCTCCTCCTTCTGTCTGCCGCTTACGAAGACCACTTCAAGGTCGCCGAGGTCCCACTTCCTCAGCGCTTCTCGGACGGAGGCTAGAGGCTCGTCAAGCGAGCCAGGGCTGCCGGCCTGCCTACTCGTCTTCTCCAAACCCTCACCCCCGCTCGAGGCCCTTCAAACGACGTCGGTCGCCCACGCCTCGAGGTCTATTGCACTCTTGCCGGCGTAGCTTTAAAGCCTAAGGGTCGAGTGCTAATTCGTGGTCTTGATGTCCAGGAGACTCGTCGAGGACGACGGGAGCCTGGTGAGCGAGACAAATTGATGGCCTCAAGAGGACCTAAGATGGGTTCAAGAGGACCTTGAAGAGGCCGGGTCGTCTACGCGGAAAGGCGCACGCCCCTGTGGATCGCGAGCGCTAGAGCGGGGGTCAACGCTCCTCCTCTTGTCCTCTAAGTAGTCGAGGTAGCGCTGGTAGAGCTCAACGGCCTCGCGAAACTGCTTTGGGTACATGGTCTCCAGCTGGCTTAAGATCCCGCCTATAGTGTCTTGGTCCCTCACGGCTCGGAGCAACGCCAACAACACGTCCTCGCTCTCACGGCCCCTGCACGGAATCTCCACGGTCATGCCGAGCTTGAAGAGGCCCGCCAACAGCAAGTGCGGAGGGGAGGAGCCTATTAGGACCCCCCTCTCGAGCTCCACGAGCTTAGGAACTCCCTTCTTGTCGAGCCTAGCCGGGCTAGTTAGCGACCCGTAGGCCTTCTTTGCATAGCAGTGAACCTCTACGTAGACGTCAGGGCGGTAGCGCCTCAGCAAGCACACGAGCCTCCTGCCCTCCTTTGTCTCTAGGTATCTCTGGCTCAGCGTGCTCACGTATCTCGCCCTGAGGCACAGAGAGGGCACGACGACCAGCGTACCGCTCTGCGGCCCCCCGTCGCGCACGAAGCGCTCGAGGACCCTCTTGGTTACGACGCCCTCCCTGCCGTGAAGCCCTCCGACGACGAGCCTCCTCAGGCCCCTCTTCCTAGACCTGAGCGCGTACACCCTCAACTCCTACCACTGAGGTTGTGCGGGGCGAGCTCTATATGTTCTTATAGGCCTTGGGCTCGACGCTAAGCCACATATAGCCGAGAGGTGCTGGTAACAGAGGTGCGCGCCAGAGAGGGCCCCTCGAGGTCTCGCAGGCACTTCTTGGTCTCGAGGCCCGCGAAGTTTAGGAGTGCCAATGTCGAGGCGGCCATGACCGTTCGGTCGATAGCCCTTGAGTACGACGTAGAGTACGTCCTCGTTGACTTGCCCAAGGGCTTCGAGGGCCTCCTCAGGCAATGTCCAAGCCCTAGGAGCGCGCTGGACTCGGCCGTGAGGATGGGGCTACTGCGCTGGTCAGAGAGCATGGTGAGGGCCTACGAGCCCGTGGCATCGTGCGTTGACAGGCTCGTCAGAGAGGGGGTGAGGGTCGTGTGCTACTTGGAGGCCGAAGAGTTAGAGAGGGAGCGAGGGCTCGCCGCGAGGGTAGCGCAATTGGCCCTCAGGGCTTCGATAAAGAAGATCGACGACCGCGACATCAGAGATTGGCTCCAAGTCCTCGACGAGTACCGAGGCGGAGCTCAGCGGACTGTGGATCGCATGGTCGACTTGTTGAGGGCCATCGAGGGCTCCGCGGCGATCGTATTGACCGGGCTCGAGGGCCTCTGGCTCGCGAAGGAGCTCAGGAGCAGAGGCCTTGAGATCGTGGTCAGGGTCGTCGGAGTCCCGTACCTTCGGAGCCCGCTAGAAGTGATGATAATCAAGCACTCGAGGGGGGAGCTCACAACCGACGAGCTGAGAAGGCTCGTAAGCGACTACGTGGACTACGTCAGGAACTACGTCCTCAGGTACGAGGACCTCGAGGAGGCCCACAAGAGGTGGGCCCTAGAGAAGGCTCCGTGGCTTAGGGACTTCATGCCCTTCGAAGGGCCCGGCGAAGAGGTCGCACGGCCTTAACCTATTGCCTTGGCCCCCAGCAAACTGACCAAGAGGTCCACGTCCTCAAGGCTCTTGGCGAAGACGTGGACGTTCCCCAGCTTCACGTTCTCCAAGCCCTTACCCTTGACCACGTAGTAGGCCGCCACCATCTCGTGCAGGCTGGGGGGCCTGACGTCTCTCAGCTTGTACTCGGGGAAGAAGGCTAGTATGGTGAAGGGTATGCTCTTGTCCACCTCAGCTATCAGCTCAGCTATCTTGGCTATCTGGTCCAGCTCGACCCACCCGGGTATGTAAAGGGTCAGGACCTCCAAGACGAAGCCCATGTCGACTATGAGCTTTGGCGCTTCTAAGATCCACTTGTTGGTGGTGCCGCAGAGCCTCCTGTACACGTCATCGCGATAGGCCTTTATGTCGAGCCAGAGGGAGTCGACGCCTCCGCTAGCCAACACTTCGAGGTTCCTCGGGGTCAGGCCGTAGCCGTTGGTCTCGAGGAGGACCCACAAGTCGCTGCGCTCCTTCTTTATCTTCTCCGCTACTCGAGCGTAGAACTCGGCCCTGCAGGCCACGTCTCCTCCCGTGAAGGAGACTATATTCCTAGCGGGCCCCCAGCCCTGAGGGCTCAAGACGACCTGATCGGGCTTCAAGACGTTCGGGCACAGCGGGTGCCTCTCGTCCCACAAAACGCACATGCCGCAATGCCTGCACAGGTCGGTCGCGTGCCACATCGTGGCCCTCCACCTAGGCTCCTTGACCGTCACCATCTCGGCGTACTCCACCGCCATCTCGGCTATGTCGTCGGCCGACATCCAAGTGCCCGAGGCCCTCTGAGTGAAGTACCAGGAGTGGCACTTCAAGCAAGAGTGGTTGCAACCCGATTGGTATATGGAGAAGTAGTCCTCGGGCCTCGAGAGGTGCGCTGCCTCGATGAGCCTGTACCACTCGCCTCCTTCAAACCTCAGCGTCGCTTGACACGCTGGCTTCAAGCCCTCTGGCGTCTCCGTCAGGCAGGCCCCTCTAGGATAGCCCTGAGCCTCCATGTTGCACTTAGGCTCTAGGGACCCCACAGGTATACGAGGGGTTCGAGGAGGAAAAAGGTAACCGACGGGGTTGTTTGATCTTGTTAGAGAGGCTTTTTAGAAGGTAAGGACTAGTCACGAGCCCGCATGGCTAAAGGCCTCTCTAAATCCAACACTACATGACCTCTTCCAGCCTTCTCCACGTCAGCCCTCGCCATTACGGCAATGCTGATGATCTGCCGCTTACGGCCTCCTAACGCCTCAAAATCCATGAAGCCACGCGGTCTTGGGCACCGTCGCCTTCTTAAGGTGCTGGCTTGCACCGAGGCCATCTACCGAGGTCGCGGGCCTCTCGTCATGTTGGGCAGAGGCTCGACTTGAGCAAGTACGCAGTGATGACGCTTGCTGACCTAGCGCTCTTGAGGTTTCACGTGAAGAGGTCCGCTCTCGCAAAACAGATATTAAAGCCTGATAGGCATTATGAGTCGTGGCCTCTCGAGCTCTGTCAAAGGCCTACAAGGAGAAGATACTGAGGGCGTTAGAGGAGGATCGGGAGTTCAGGTACGCGGTAGCGGGCCTCATAGGCGTGAAGGAGATTTTAGAGAGGCTCGACGGCATAGAGAAGAACCAAGAGAGGATTTGGCAGGAGATTAAAGGCCTTCGAGAAGAGCAGGCGAAGACGTGGCAGGAGATGGAGAAGACCAAGGAGGAGATCAAGGAGTTACGCGAGGAGCAGGCGAAGACGTGGCAGGAGATGGAGAGGATTTGGCAGGAGATTAAAGGCCTTCGAGAAGAGCAGGCGAAGACGTGGCAGGAGATAGAAAAGCTCTGGGAAGAGGTGAGAGAGCTTAGAAGAGGTCAAGAGAGGTTGTGGACCGAGGTGAGGGGCCTCAGGAACAGCTTTGAGCAACTGGGAAGGTCCGTGGGGATGACTCTCGACCACTACGCGGCCGCCTTCATCAAAGAGCTCCTCATCGAGAGGGGCTACCCCGAGGCCGTGAAGGTCGAGGCAGAGGTCAAGCTAAAGGATCCAAAGAGCAAGAGGACTTGGGAGGTGGACGTCTTCTGTGAGAACCCGTTAGTGGTGGGCGAGGTCACGACGACTGTGAGCACGGCCGAGGAGGCTGAGGCCGAGGTCTCCAAGCTTTTGGAGAGGGTCGACTTCGTGAAGGAGCTCTACGGCGAGGAGGTCCAGCTGAAGCTCCTCGTCGTGGCCAACGCGAGCGCAGAGGCCAAGGAGCGCCTCAGAGCGCTAGCCCAAAAGCACGACTTAATGGTCTTGGTCGGTAGAGAACTGTCTAAGCTCTGAGGGGCTTGTTTAGCGTCGGGATCTCGGTTTGAGCTCAGGGAGCCGCATGGCCAATGCGTGATGGGCCTTCGAGCCCTAAGCACGTTCGCGTAGGGCCTCGCTTCTCGCCTCGACCCTCTCCCCCTTCTTGGCCTCGTACTCCTTGAGGGCCAAGTAAAGGAGGTACGTCGACCTCACGTTGTCGCTCACATAGCCCTCGACCTTCTCCTTCAGGTACTTCGTGAAGTTCATCCAAGAGGCCGGGGGCTCGCTCGCCACCCTCCTCTTGGAGTTCTCCAGCTCGAGCATGACGTCCGCTATCGACGTCGCCCTCTGCGCGCCTATGGCCCTCTCGACCTCCTCGAGGGGGGCCGCCGGTAGCTCGAGGGCCTTGACCACCAGCTCCCTCACGTCGACGAGCTTGCCTTCGAGGGCCAGCGACTTCAGCATCAGCGCCAAGGACTTCAAGCCGCCGCTCGCGAGCGACTTGTAGAGCTGTTCGAAGCCGTAGACCAGCACCGTGAAGTCCTCGTTGACGAGCGAGGATATGGCCAGCTCTATCTGGGGATCCGGGTGCACGAGGCCGAAGTCCTTGTACACGGTCGAGCTCCTCACGTCCTCGCCGTCGTAGACGGCCAAGCTCAGCAAGCCGGTGTCGGCCTGGTCCATCACCCTTAGAAATATCGCGTCCACCGACGCCATCTTCAGGGCCCTAGAGGGCTTCGGCACCGAAAGCTGGAGCCCCCTGAACTCGAGCGGTATCCTCTGCTCCAACAACACGTACTCGACTGCCTTGACCGCGTAGCGCTTGGCTAGCTTCCAGTCTAGGCCGAGGGATATGAAGTCCGAGTAGGCGTACTCGTCGAAGGACTCCATGAGCACCTCGTCCAAGGGCTCCGGCTGGTACTCCTCGACCAGCTTCTTGACCTCGAGCCAGTCCAGCCTCTCTATCAGCCCAGCGCTCTCGGGCTCGTGGATCTCCATGAGCTTCTTCTCGCCGACGGCTCCGAGGCTGTACATGAGGGTCTCGAGGGGTATCCTCAGCCTCTTCCTGAGGACTATCATCAGCGTCGCTAGCCCTATCCTCATCAACGTCAAGTCCTCAGCCGGGTCGAGCTCGAAGAAGAAGCCGTAGGTGTAGTCGCTGTACTTGCCGTAAGTCGCCGTGGGAACCTCTATGACCCTGTGGTCCCTGTAGGTCAGCGTCCTGCCGTCGAGGCTCTTGAGCCTCGACCTCGAGCTGACGACCCTCCACAGGACTCTATTGGGTATCTTCAGGTAGCGGCCGAAGCCCCTCCTAGGGGGGTAGACGACGCACACTACCTCCGAGTGCAGCCTGCCGTGGAGGTAGTCGCTGAAGATCGAGGGCTCCTCGCCCCACTTAGTCTTAGCCTCCTCGTACTCCTCCAGTGCTAGGGCTAGGGGCTCCCTCTGCCACAGGGCCGACGGGCTCAGCCTCTCCTCGACGACTGCGGTCACCATCCTACCGGTCCTCCCCCCGACCTTCAGCTCCACGACCACTCCGTCGGACGTGTAGTCCAGGCAGCCCACTTGGAACTTCTCGACGAGGTCGCAGTGCGATATGCCCTCTAGGTAGCGTTGTCCTCCCTCGTCGACCATTACCCTGTTGACGCTATAAGGAGGGGCGAACTCGTAGAAGTTCATGTTCCCCCAGGCCTCCTTGCCTCTGGCCGTCAGCTCTCCTCGCTTGACCAGGCCGAGCTCCTCCAAGAACTGGTACTCGTCTTTGGTCAAGAGGGCTTTGAGGCGCGGGGACATGAACTTCAGGAGGGCCTTGAAGAAGAGGGAGTACTTGTTGTCGGGGTTCACGATGACCTTCTCTATGGGCATTTTGAGCCACGACTTCAGGGCCTCGAGGCCTCTCGAGAGCACGTCCCTGTCCCACTTGCCAGTGGGCAGGATTATCGTCTCCGAGAAGCCCGCCTCCTCCCTCCTCCCCTTCCTGCCCTCTCGCTGGTAGAACTCCCTCAAGCTCTCGGGCAGGCCCACGTGGACTATCCTCACGACGGTCCCTATGTCTATCCCTTGGCTCAGCGTCCTAGGGGACACGAGCACTTTGACCAGGCCTTGCCTGGCGGCCTCCTCCACAGCCGCCCTGTAGTCCTTGAAGGCTAGGTGGTGGTGGGCCGCGACTCTATCCCTGTGGGCCAGCGGCAACTCGGCCCTCAGCCTGCGAGCGAGCTCCTCGGCCTTGGCTATGCTCTTCGTGAAGACCAGGGTTACGCCGGCGTCGTCGACGTAGGCCCTCAGCAGGTCTATCGGGTCGAACTCCAAGCTGGGCACGTGGAGCCCCATCGCCCTCGCCACGTCGTAGACGTTGTAGGCCCTCTCCTTGAACAGCTCAAAGTCGTCGAGCGCCTCCAGCACGTCTCTCCCGACGCGGGCCCTCTCGAACTCGCCCCTCTTAGCCCTCAGGTGCTCCCAGAGCGACCTCAAGTTCTTGCCTAGGACGACGTAGACCCTGTTCTCGACCCGGAAGGGCTTCCCCTCGATTATCCTCGTCTCCCTGCCGTTGACCTTAGTCAAGAAGGAGGCGAACTCCTCGGGGTTCTCTATGGTGGCTGTGAGGACTACCACTTGGAGGCCGGGCTTGAACATCAAGTTGAGCAACTCGGTGAGGGCCAGCAGGAGGGCTATCTCCCTAGGCCCGTAGAAGTCGACCTCGTCAAGCACTAGGAGCCCGATCTTCGAGAGGAAGCCGTCTAAGAGGGATTTACCGGTCGTCGCTGCCTTCTTGACCTCGTGGAGCAGGAAAGCGGGGTTCGTCACCAATATGTCGCAGCCAGTCATCATGGCTCTGAGCTTCGAGCGCCCCTTCTCCTTCACCAGCTGGTCCCGCCTCAGCGCGTCGATCACCTCGACCTGCAACTTGAGGGCGGATGAGTAGCCCTTGATCCTTCTGATCTGGTCGTTGGCTAGGGCTAGGGTGGGGTACACGGCCAGCGTCGGGACCTTGTGCTTAAGAGCGTAAAGGAGCCAAGCCTCGGTCTTGCCAGAGCCGGTGCCAGACCTCAGTATCACGTTGAGGCCCGAGGAGAGAGCCTCGTAGGCCTCGAGCTGGTGCCTGTACAACCTCTTTCCGGATATCGGGAAGCCCGAGGAGAGCTCAGGGACCACGTCGTCGAACTTCAGGTCGACTTCGTCGGGCTTGACCGCTGGCTCCACGTACGAGTAGAAGTCGTAGCCCAAGCTCGAGAGGACTTCGGCAGAGTCCACCCTCCCCAAGCGCAAGGTCGCTCCTAGAGAATCCTGAGCTCTCCAATTAATTAGCTATATCCTTGGAGTTTTTCGAAATCCTTAAGTAAGCGGCTTGATGCTCTATCGAATTCGATATCGACGGTGATATGAGCATGTCGGACGAGCACGGGCTTCAACGGTCCCCTCCATTGCTTAGGCACTGGCTCAAGCACATGGCCGCCGTGCCCAAGGGCCTCCTGCGATATCAGGTGCTGGAGCTCCTGAGCGAGAGGCCCCTCTCTGGCTCGGAGATAATGAAGGAGATGGAGAGGAGGACCGACGGTTGCTGGAGACCCAGCCCAGGCTCCGTCTACCCCCTATTAGCCTGGCTCCAGGACAGCGGCCTCGTCCGCGAGGTCCCTACGGAAGAGGGAGGGGTGAGGCGGTACGAGCTCACTGAGGAAGGCAGGAGGTTCCTCGAAGAGCAAAAGAGGGTGTACACGCAATTCTACATGGACAAGAGGCTCTTCGTCCCTCCATTGCTGGGCTTCCTCAGGCTACGCGTGCCGCCCGAGAGGCTTGAGGAGGCCAAGAGCTCCCTGAGGCGCATGTTCAGGGCTCTCTTGAGCTTGGCACTGGCCCTCGAGGAAAGGCCCTCTGAGGATGCCCTGAGGGAGGCGATCGGCGTGCTCGACGAGGCCTCTCGAAGGCTCGAGGACATAGGGAGAAGGCTCAGGGGGTGGAGGTCGTGAGGGAAGCTGTTATTAAGGCTGAGAACCTGACGAAGGTCTTCAACCGAAGCGTCGTGGCCGTCGATCACGTAAGCTTCAGCGTCTGGGAGGGCGAGATCTTCGGCTTCCTAGGACCCAACGGCGCTGGCAAGACGACCACGATAAACATGTTGACGACCGTGCTGAGGCCGACCGAGGGGAACGCGTGGGTCATGGGCTTCGACGTAGTCAAGCAAGCCAAGGAGGTCAGGAAGGTCATAGGGGTCGTGCCGCAGGAGTACACAGCCGACGAGGACTTGACGGGCTACGAGAACGTGATGCTCTGCGCCGACCTCTACGGAGTCCCCCGCGACGTGGCGAGGAAGAGGGCTCTGGAGCTCTTAGAGCTCGTCGACCTAATAGACTTCAAGGACAGGAGGGTCGAGACCTACTCTGGCGGAATGAGGAGGAGGCTCGAGCTGGCTTGCGGCTTGATAAACAGGCCCAAGGTCCTCTTCCTCGACGAGCCGACCCTGGGCCTGGACGTGCACACTCGAGCGGCCATCTGGAGCTACATAAGGCGCCTGAAGGAGGAGTACGACATGACCATATTCATGACCACCCACTACTTGGAGGAGGCCGACGCCCTCTGCGACCGCATCGCGATAATAGACCGCGGCAAGATAGTCGCGACGGGCTCTCCTGACGAGCTCAAGAGCAGCTTGGGAGGGGACATAATAACGGTCACGATAAAGGAGGAAGCCGACGTGACGGAGGTAATAAAGGGTTGCGAGAACGTCAAGGAAGTGAGGTACGAGAACGGGTCGTACAGGATCAAGGCCAAGGACGGCGAGGTCACGGCCCCCCTCATAGTAGAGGCCCTGCGCGAGAGGGGCTACACAGTCGTCAAGCTCTCGCTCACGAAGCCCACGCTGAACGAGGTCTTCTTGGAGTACACAGGCAGGGCCCTTAGGGACGCGGAGGAGTCGAAGGAGTCCTTCATAGCCCACAGGATAACCTTGATGAGGGCTAGGAAGAGGTGAGCTGAGAGTTGAGCTCCGCGAAGCTCGTCGGCGAGTCCAACCCAAGCCTAGCGCGAGGCCTACGAGCGCTTCTCTTCCGCGAGTTGAAGAAGTGGCTCAAGGACCCCGTCACGTTGGTCATGTTGGTGCTCCAGCCCCTCATCTGGATGGGGCTCTTGGGGAAGGCGCTGAACATAGGCGCGCTCTTCTCGGCCCACAACGTAAATATGCCGCAACAAATACCCATCCCGGGCGACGCAGTCCTCGTTCCACAGGGGCTTCAAGTCGTCGTGCTCAATGGCACCAAGCTCTCACAACTCTTTGCTGGCTTGGGCTCGGAAATAATGCAGAGCGCCTTCGGCACGACGGACTACTTCAGCTTCATGTCGGTCGGCATGGTCTCAATGATAGTCGTGACCACGACGATGTTCAGCGGGTTGTCCATAGTCTGGGACAGGCGCTTGGGCTTCTTGGACAAGGTCCTGTCGACCCCCGTCCCCCGAGCGGCGATAATATTCGCCAAGATCTTGAACGCGACCCTGAGGGCCATGTTCCAAGCGACGGTGATCCTAGCCCTGGCCTACTTGCTGGGGCTTCGGCTGAGCTCAACGTTCACGCCCTTAAACATCCTTGGGGTCTGCGCGGCGATATTCCTAATGAGCGTGGGGCTCTCGTCCATCTTCATAGCCTTCTCCATGAGGTCCACCAGGATGGAGAGGCCCATGCAGTTCGTTGCCCTGATAACGATGCCCCTCATGTTCGCGAGCAACACGTTCTTTCCGATAGACCTGATGCCCGGCTGGCTCCAAGCCGTGGCCAGGGCAAACCCGCTCACGTACTTAACCGATGCCGTCAGGCAACTGACCATACTGCCAACCGATTTCGCGGCCCTAACGTGGGACTTCGCCTACCTAACCGCGTTCAGCGCTATCTCCGCCACCATCGGCGTTCTGCTGTCGTGGCGTTACTTGAGCTCGTGAAGGGCGGCCAACCATAAGACGTGGCCCTTGCAAACGCTGGGTATGGCGACCTACGTCGGAGGAAGTGGCGTCGAAAAGCTTAAAACACCGTGTTATCTGTTTGATAAGATGGTATTACCATGCACATACCCGACGGCTTTCTCGACGCTTGGACGGCATCGATAACCTACGCTATTGCCGTGGGCTGTGGGCTCCTCCTCTGGAAGAAGTCTAAGAGGGCCCTAAGGGTCGAAGAAATATCGCTTCTGACGGTGCTCTCAGCCGCCATATTTGTGGCCCAAATGCTGAACTGGCCCTTGCCCGGAGGGACGAGCCTTCACTTCGTCGGCGGGGCTCTCGCAGGAATGCTCTTGGGCCCATTCCTGGGCTTCGCATCTATGACCCTAGTGCTGGTGGTGCAGTGTCTGCTCTTCCACGACGGCGGCATCACGGCGTTAGGGGCAAACGTCTTGAACATGGCCGTAATAAACGTGCTAGTGGGCTACGCGCTATTCAAGCTGATCGTCATGATCGCAGGTAATAAACGTAGTTCGAGGATGGCAGGGGCCTTCCTAGGGGCGTGGCTCGGCATCGTGCTCGCCGGCCTCGCGTGCGGCCTCGAGATAGGCCTGTCACCCTCGTTCGGCTTCTACATAGACGTGACGGTCCCCATAATGGCTGGTTGGCACGCGCTCTTAGGCATAGTAGAGGGCGTCATAACGGCCCTCGTGGTGGAGTACCTGTATGTGAGGCTACCGCTAGCGATCCCCTCACTGATCCCTCAAGAGGTGGTTGAGAGGTGACCCCCACGAACTTCGTAAAGAGCAAGAAGATCTGGACTGCCATAGCGTTGATGTTGATCGTGAGCCCACTGTTCGGAGTCATATTAGCTGACGTGGTCGGCTATCACGAGCCCTTGGACGTGGCCGCAGAGGCCGCGGGGCTACGCGACGTAAGCGAGGAGATCACTTGGACGCCGTTCTTCGACTACGGCATCCCAGGACTCCCATCCGAGGTGGGCTACGCAATGGCAGGGGCACTGGGCGTGGCAGTCATAGTCGTAGTGGGTTACGTAGCGATGAAGGTGGTCGAGAGGCGAAGAGGGGGTCACGGGGCTTGCCTAAAGGCCTACTGATATCGTTTCTCAATGGCATGGCCGAGGTCATCGAGGCCTTCTCCGTCGAGAGAGGTGACCGCGAGGGCCTGCCCGATCCGAGGGCTCTCTTAGTGTCCCTCATAGCCTTGGCGATCGCCGTCTCCTTCTCGAGGAGCATTTACCCCCCAATCATAGTCCTAGCGATGTCCATCCCCCTCTCAAGGGCCCTCGGCGTGAAGCTTAGGAGCATGGCTAGGGTCGCAACGGCGATCTCGGCCTTCGTCTTGGCCGTAACACTCCCCATGGCTCTCTATCGAGCGTACTTGGACGATTCATCGTTATCTAACTTAGTAGCGCTTGCACAGGTTCTCGCTCCGCTTCTCGTGAGGTGCGTCGCGGCCACGTTGATGCTCGTGCTCATGGCGCAGAGCCTAGGGCTTACAGGGCTCATCACCGGGCTTAGGGGGTTGAGGGTCCCTCCGAAGGCTCTGTTCGTGTTAATGCTCTTCCTGAGGTACGTCCCGATAATGCTGAGAGATGCGGCGAGGCTCTTATCCGCTCGCGAGGCGCGCATGGCCTCGGGCACGAATAGGATCAAGAGCTCTTGGCTCGTGCTCTCGACGGTCGCTGGTAGCTTGTTTATTAGAGGCTTCGACAGGGCCTACAGGCTCCAAATGGCCTTTAAGGCCAGGGGCTTGGACTTCGTCTTCATCCCCAAACCCGGGGTCGGGCCGGGCCCGCTGGATCTGACCGTGGTGGCGCTCTCGCTGGCGCTGGCGTGTTTGCTGGTGTTGATGTGAGATGAGGAGGTTCGAGGGCGAGTACTTGATAGAGGTCGAGGGCGTCTCCTTCACCTACCCAGACGGCACGCGCGCCCTCAGGGGCGTAAGCGCTAAGGTGAGGCACAGGAGCGTGGTCGCGATAACCGGCGCCAACGGGTCTGGAAAGAGCACTTTGCTGATGTTGATGGCCGGGCTCCTCGAGCCTCAAGAAGGCGTCGTGAGGTTCAGGGGCGTCGAAGTCAAGAGGCTCGGCTACGAGCTGAGGCGAGAGGTGGGCGTGGTCTTCCAAGACCCGGATGACCAGCTCTTCGCGCCAACGGTCTTCGACGACATAGCATTCGGCTTAAGGATTCTGAGGCTCCCTGACCAAGAGGTGAGGCTCAGGGTCAATGAAGTGGCCCGTGAGTTGGGAGTAGAGCACCTCTTGGACAAGCCGCCCTTCAGGCTCAGCGGCGGCGAGAAGCGGAAGGTCGCCTTGGCGACGGCCCTCGTCCTAAGGCCTTCAGTGCTCCTGCTCGACGAGCCCTTCTCCGAGCTCTCGCCACAAGCGTCTCGACGCCTGATGGACATGATATCGGAGTACAAAAAGGGCGGCGGCACCGTGGTGTTCACGAGCCACGACGTCGACGTGGTCGCCGAGCTCTCGGACTACGTGTACGTGCTCCATGAAGGGCGAGTAGTGGCTCACGGAAGGCCAGAAGAGGTCCTGTGCGACGACGAGCTACTGGCCAGGGCAGAGCTCAGGCCGCCCACGGCGACGATGTTGTACAGAGAGCTCATCGGCAGGGGCAGGCGATGTCCGATAAGGGTGTCGGAGCTCTTGGCGGAGCTCAAGAGGGTATTCAGGGCTCTAGAGGCACGTGCTACGACCTAGCCGTCGAAACTTAGTTGAGGCCTGTTGCTGAGCGCTGTCAAAGGGGCCCTCGACCGGGCTCTAAGGATGCCGGAGGGCTTCTCGGCGTTCCGCTGATGGCTTCCACCTCAAGATGGTCGTACTTGATGCTTATGGATCCATTGAGATGGAGAGGGGCTTAAGAACCGTCAAGGCCTCAGCTCTCTAAGCAATGTTTCTACCGTGATTGCCTCGGGGAACCTCATGAGTTCAGAGTCCTCGGTGACCAGCTTCAGCCCCTCCCTCCTAGCCACGTAGACGTAAGAGGCGTCGTAAAAGGTCACGCCGCTCTCCGCAGCCACGTCGAGGACCTCAGAGATCCTCGACCCGATGCTAAACCTCTTCAAGTCCCTCATCATCTCTTCGAACATTTCCGCTATGGGTGCTAAGCGCTTGATCGCCCCCCTTCTATGCGCTTTCCACAGGGCGTTCCCCACCTCGTAGACCGTCAGGTCCAGCACGGCGAGGCGGTCTCTGTACGACAACAGGCCCTCTCTCAGTCTCAGGACCAGCGGGTACAGGGCCGACGCGTCGAGCAGGTATTTGATGCGCGAGGTCAAGCGAGGTCACCCCTCGAGCCTCGACTCCTTAACGACCTTCACCCACTCCTCCTCTTTCAGGTCCATCGACCTCAGGGCCTCATCTATCAAGTTCTTCGCCCTCTCCATCCTCGCCCTCTCGATCTCCGCCTCCAGCGCCCTCTCAATAACTTCCTTCAGATTTATCCCGAGCCTCTCGGCTTCCTCCTTTAGCTCCTTCCGCACCCTTATTGAGAGAACAGCCGTAGACAAGGACCTCACCGTCTTGCAATTACGATAGCTACGTATATAAGCTCTTCGTAGACAAAAATGCATAAGAAGCACAAGCGTAGACGATTAAGTCTAAATCGCTTAACTGAGCGACTTCGCGGTGGTCCTCGCAACTCCCGATTGCCAAGGGCCGGGGAAGTCGTGCGAAGCTTTTATAATTAACTTGACCGGCTCGCTCTTCGTGCAAAGCGAAGCGTCTAGATCGGGCGCAACTCGAGGAGCTCGACGAATTTACGTCGGGGACTGGAAGGCCTTTGCGCTACTCGTAGCCCTCGCCTGCGTGGGGCTATTGGCGCTGATCGCCCCGCCCCACCCATTACCCGCGCTGGCCTGGATAGCAGGCTCCCTAGCCCTAGGGCCCGGGCTCTCGCTGTCCCTTTACGTGGTTCTGAGGGAGTACCAAAGGGCCTCCTTCAGGGTTGAGAGAGGGTACTTGGTCGCCTCGATGGGCGGGCTGGGCGAGGCGGCGATACCCCTCTCGTCCGTGAGGGCTGTGAGGCGCATCGACAAGGCGAAGGTGCTCCTCAGGGTGGCTGGAGTGCAGTTGCCGGGCCTCTATCTGGGGCTCTTCGCCGTCGAGGGCCTGGGGAGGGTCAAGGTCATGGCCACGAGGCTGAGCGACTTGGTGCTCGTGGAGCTCCGCGACAGCTCTAAGTACTTGCTGTCCCCAGAGGACCCGGAAGGGCTTGCACAGGCTGCCACGACGTCGATGGGCTCTGGGCCTCCAGGCCGCGTGAGGGCGGAGGGCGTGGACGCGAAGGCACTGGCGCTCGCGGCGGCGCTCTTAATCGCCTTCTCCTCGGCGCTCTTTTACGTCTACGGCCTATTGCCAGAGGTCGTGCCCGTGCACTACGGGCTCAACTGGGTTCCAGACAGGTGGGAGGCCAAGAGCGAGCTGGTAGCGCTGCAACTCGTCTTCTTGGCCTTGGGTTGTGCGCTCTTAGCGATCTTCGCGGCCCTGCACTCGAAAATGAGAGAGTTCCTTGGCATGTCGCTCCCAATAGTCCCGGTGATGGCGGGCCTCGGTTGCATGGCGCTCGCCATCGAGCTCATGGTCCTCTACATCTAGGCCTAGCCATAAGCCCTGGCGACCGCCGTCTTGTTCTGACGGAGGACTTGGCCTGCTCGAGCCGTTTAGCTCAAGTCTCCATCGTCGCCGGCGTGTCGACGACGCAACAACGCTGCTCTTGGGCTTTTAAAGGCCAACGCGTCGACGGCACCCCGCTCAAGAGCTCGATGGCGCATCGCTTCTGGGAAGGGCTTCTGCGTGAGGCCCGCGCCAAGAGAAAACTATTAAGGTTTAAGCGCATCACTAAAACTCACTGGCGAAAAAGCGTTGGCCGCCAAGGTCCTTTTAGCGGTCCCTCCTGGTTGCGACAAGCTCGAGGTCTATCAAGTCGTGGGCCTGAGGGCCCCTCCCCTAGGGCTGGCCTGGATCGCGAGCGTGCTCGAGGACCGCGGCCACGAGGTCAAGATAGTCGACTCCCCGACCTTGGGCCTCTCAATGGAGGACTTCATAAAGTTAGTGGGGTCTTGGGGCCCCGACGTCGTGGGCCTAAGCTCCCTGACCCCCACCATCAGGTTGGCCTACAAGGCCGCGAAGGCGATCAAGGCCGTGGACAGGGGCATAAAGGTCGTGATAGGCGGGGTTCACGCGACGTTCATGTGGCGCGAGGTCTTGGAGGAGTGCCCCCACGTTGACTACGTCGTCTTGGGCGAGGGTGAGGAGACGTTTCCACGGCTCGTCGAGGCGCTGGAGAGGGGGGACGACCCTAAGAGCGTATCGGGGATAGCGCTGAGGGGCGAGGGCGGAGAGGCCGGGCAGACCGGGCCTTGGAGGCCCGTGGACTTAGAGAGGCTACCCCCGCCAGCTAGGCACCTCCTGCCGATGGACAGGTACACGGTGTTCGACAGGCCCGTGAGGGTCGTCCACATTATGGCGAGCAGGGGCTGTCCCTATGGATGTATATTCTGCGCCACGAGCTACTACTTCGGCAGGAGGGTGAGGTTTAGGAGGGTCGAGCAGGTCCTCGACGAAGTGGCCGAGTGCATGGATAGGTACAAGACCAAGACCTTCGTCTTCACGGACGACGAGCTCACCATCAACAAGAAGTGGCTCGAGTCCTTCCTCAAGGGCTTGAGGGAGAGGGGCTTGGACCTGCGATGGACCTGCGGCGCCAGGGTCGACAACGTGGACGAGGTGCTCTTGGCCAAGATGTTCTCGAGCGGCTGCACGACCGTATACTTCGGGGTCGAGTCGGGCTCTCAAGAGACCGTCAACAAGATAGGCAAGAGGATCAGCTTGAGGCAGGCCGAGAGGGTCTTCGAAGCCGTCAAGAGGTTGAGGGGCTCCGCCGTCGCCACCTTCATCCTCGGCTTCCCTTGGGAGACCGTGGACGACATGAAGAAGACGATAAGGTTCGCATTGAAGCTCGACCCCGACTATGCCCAGTTCACGTACGCCACCCCATATCCCGGCACCCCGCTCTACGAGATGGCGAAGAAGTACGACCTCATAGTCGATCGAGACTGGAGCCACTACACGACGGTGAGGCCAGTCATGAGGGGCTTCCACTTCACGATCAAGGACGTCGAGGCCGTGTTCGCAGAGGCCTACGCCAGATTCTACATGAGGCTTAAGTTCCTCGTGAAGCAGATAAAGTTAGGAGTTTTCAAGGACTTCCTCAAGACGATACTAAACAACATCATATTGCCTAGGCTTAGGAGCTGGCTTTGAGAGCTAGCGATCCTTTGTGAGTACCATGAGTTTAAGTGGTAGCTAACGCCTCTCATTGTTAGCAATCGAAGCCGAGTCCTGGATAGGCCTTAAGCTAGAAGGGTTGCAAGAGCGCCTTCATCAGCTCGTTTATGACGAAAGAGCCAGCGTAGACGGCGGCTCCCGTGCCTATCAATAGTATGGACAGGTAATAGAACACGGCATACCTCGACCCAGGGTTCGTTGAGTAGAAGGCCAGCGTATTGGCTATGACCAACATCAATAGGACCACGTTCGTGACTATAGAGACGTCTGCGTAAGTTACGTTGAAGAAGCCCAATATGCCTGCGTACTCGTGGGGGATGCTCTGGGCAAAGCTCGCTATGATGCTGGAGAAGACGTTCAAGAAATTCCCCACGAATATTAGCAGTACGATGGCGATTATGTGCATGAGGTAGAGGGTTATTTCAAAGGTCTTAAACACTTGCACATAGTTGGCCCTGAGCCTAAGGAGCTCATTGACGTGGTCCGAGAGTAACGCGCCGGTCTCGGCCAAGTCCCCTCCTCCCTCGACCGTGTCGACGAATATGTGCGTGCCCCTGGTAACCATCTCGCTCGAGGACTCGTCTGCGAACAAACCCCAAGCGATCCTAGGGTCTACCCTGTTTACCAACCTGGCATAGGCCCTCTTCAATAGGGACTTGAGCTTTCCGAGCTCAGCTATGAGCAACGGCTTGAGGGACTCAATCATGTTCGGCAACACGGCCATGTGCCCTCCGTAGCTTCTTATGAACGCAGGGAAGAACGTGTCGTACTCCGCTATCCTCCCCTCGTGGATCTTTACAAGGACCGCCGGCGGGAGCAACGCCATCCCCGCGAAGATAAGGCTGAGCGCTACGTAGTCCATGTTGAATATGTTGAGGGATACGACTAGGTGAGCGACGATCATTGCGAACGCGAGGGTGCCCGTCAGGCCCGAGAACGATATGAGGGCCACGAGGCGGCCCCTCTTCTTGGGCTTGGACTCAAAGAGGGGCTTGCGGACAGAGAGGTATAGCAGAGTGGACATGCCCATTAGCGCGAGGCCAGCGCTCAGGACGCCGACCGTCACGAGCTCTGAGAGGCCTCCGAAGATCATCCCCAAGAGCATCAGGTTGGCCAACATGAACACTAAGGCCCCCAGCACCGTCGTGTAGACCCCGAACACGACCCTGAGTACGTTTATCACTCTGTTAAACGCCGAGAGGTACTCGGCGAAGAGGGTGTTGTACTCTATCCGCAGGTACTCCTTTATGTCGCCCCCCGTCGCGACTATGGCTGACAGCCTCTGGAGGAACATCTCGTCGACCTTGGACGGCGCCTCTTTCGAGACGAGCTTTAGGGCCTCGGGTGCGCTGTAGCCCCAGTTCTTTATTAAGTCCCGTAGCTTCCGGAAGAGCCCGGAGTACTTCTTCTTATAGAAGGGGGTCTCCCCTATCTTGCCGAAGAGCGTCGTCAGCGGAGGGTTTCCGGTAACCAAGCACCTCATGTGGACTAAGATGAAGGCCAGGTCGTCAGAGACCGGGATGATCCCTACCCTCCTAAGGGACCTGAGGTAGAAGAGGACGAGGAAGGTCACCAAGACGACGAAGGTCCCCAGCACCAAGCTCGCTGGGTACGGAAAGGCCGTGGCGAAGAAGTAAAGCGCCAAGGAGTTTGCTAGAGCCGCAGCGATGATTATCCACTTGTTCGTCGAGACCCCATAGGCTATCCTCCTAGCTAAGTCGGAGTCGAGGACCCTCTCGCGCAGGTCGTCGAGCGTGCGCTTCTTCTTATCTTTGCTCAATTAGAGCAGCTCACCCCTCGAGAGCCTCCTGTAGGCCTCCTCGAGCCCCAACTCGTGCGCCTTGACGACTGCCCTGAAGACGTCGTAGTAGTCGAGCACGTTCTTGTCTACGAGGAGCCTCAAGTACTTAGCCCTCAGCTCGAGCTCCTCGTATATCAGCTTCACGTCCCTCTTCGAGACGCCCCTCATGACGGCGATCTTCTCCTCGAGCAAGTAGCTCGCCCCCCTGCCGGCGAACCTGTGGACGTCCCTCGTCGGGTCCCACAGGAACACCGGTATGGCGGCTATTGAGTCCGTGCGAGGGTCGTAGCCGACTATCTCGTTGACGGAGGTCATCCTGCGTACGAGCATGCCCCGCTTGTCATAGACCGAGGACTGGAACCAAGCTATGTTTAGGGCGTCGAGGTTAGTCTTGGGGACGCTGATCGGCGGGTTCGTCAACCTCTGCAGGAGCCTCTCGAGGTTCGCGGCGTGGAACGTGGAGAGGACGGGGTGCCCGGTCTGTATCGCTTGGAAGGCTATGTTGCCCTCGGCCCCCCTTATCTCCCCCACTATGATGTAGTTCGGTCGCTGGCGGAGAGCCGCCTTGAGGAGGTCGAACATCGTCACGCTGCTCTCAGGCTTGCCCGTGTCCCTCGTCAGCTCCCTGACCCAGTTCTTGTGAGGGAGCGTCACCTCCGCCGTGTCCTCGATTGAGACCACCTTGTAACTGGGGCGTATGAAGACCGCCAAGGCGTTTAGTGTCGTGGTCTTGCCGCTCGCCGTCTCCCCGCAGACGAAGGCGCTCATCCCCTCAGAGAGCATCATCCACATGTACGCGGCGGCGAGCTCGTTGAAGGTGTTCCACTTAATTAACTGCGTGACGCTTATCGGCGTCTTGGCGACCTTTCGTATCGTGAAGTTGCTTCCAAAGAGGCTGACGTCGGTGCCGTAGACTATGTTCAGCCTGCTACCGTCGGGGAGGGTGGCGTCGACGACAGGCCGTGCCCTCGAGATTGGCTTGCCGATCTTCTCTCCCAGCTTGATTATGTACTCGTCGAGCTCCTCCTCGCTACCGAAGCCGACGTTCGACTCGAGAGAGCCGAAGATCTTGTGCACGACGTAGATGTTGCCGATCCCCTTGGCGCTTATGTCCTCTAGGTAGGGATCTCTAAGGAAGGGCTCGATTACGCCCACCCCTATCTTGTCCCTTACCAAGTGGTACTTGATGTACTCCACGTCCTCCTTCCTGACGGGCACCCTCGGAAGCCCAGGCTTGACGGAGTTGTAGTTGACGGACCTGTCCTTGACGTCGAGTACCTCCTCGAGGAGCTCGAGGAGGATCTTCTTCCTCTCCTCAGCAGACTCCACCGCGTACTCCGGCTTGATCTTAGTCGCCAAGGCCTCCTCTATCGCCTTGAAGATATTGGATGGGGGCCTAGGTGGCTCCACGACTATGTACTGGTTGAAGCCGGCCGCCGTCTTGACCAGGTTTGTTACGTGTATGAATATCCCGCCGCCCACAGGGTAGACGACGTTAATCTTTGACCACATCTTCATGTCCCCGCTTAGCCTCTCGACTATCATCGGCTCCTCTCCGTGCTGTCGCCTGAAGGACTCTACGTAGGAGGCCAAGTAGCTGGGCCTATCGCCGAAGTCAGGCTCCTTGACCTCGCTTACTCGCTTCTTCCTCCAAAGCCTTGGGATTGCGAGGCTCGGCATGCCCTCCCCCTATATCTTCGCCAGCGCCATGGGGATGAGCTTTATCCCGAAGGCCGGGTCGACGTCGAATGTGATTATGTTCTCGAAGACCGTGGACGCCCCCTTCAGCTTTATTATGTTCATGAGCTTCAGCGACCTTCCGCCCATCTCTGCGTTCTTGAGCTCTATGTATCCGTCGGCTATTGCTTTGAGCCCGGAGTGGAGCGCCTCGGCGATGTCCCCCGCGTGCAGCGTCAGGAGGATGAGCTTTTCCTTGTCGACGAGCCTCTTGGCTACCGTGAGGAAGTTCGCCACGTCCTCAGTCTTGGAGCCCTTGACCAACACGCTGAAGGAGTCTATGACGTAGACGTCGTACCTGTCCATGGCCGAGATTACGTGGTTGAGCGTGAGGGACAGGAGGTCCCTGCCAGTAGAGGGAACCCACCAGACCCTCGGTATATGGGTCGAGTAGACCGTCAGCCGGCCCCGCACGTACATGTCCAGCACGTCGAACCCGACGTTGATCATCCCCCTCACGTAGCCCACGGTCGTTGTCTCAGTGGTCACGACTATGACCCTCAGGCTACTCTTGAGGGCGCCGTACACAAACTGCTGGACCAGCACGGACTTCCCGGCCCCGTGCTGCCCCTCCACGACTATCAGGGCTGGGAAGGGCAGCCCGCCCCCCAGCTTGGTGTCCAGCTCCTCGTTCCCGGTACTGATGGTCCTAACCTTGAGCATCGACGACCACCCACTTGGAGCCCCTCGACCCGTAGTGCGTCGTGAAGACGACCCTCAAGGGCCTCGCGGCGTCTAGGTCCTCTACGGCCGCGAAGGCCCTTATCAAGCAGGCCTCACCAGTATCTATGAGGGGGTGCTCTGTAAAGCTGACGCCGTAGCTCTCGACGAGGAAGACCTCTTCGACGGTCCAATCAGCTGGGTGGGAGAGCCTCAACGACTTGAGCGGCCCGCTCGTCGAGAAGTACTCGACTATCAGGTCGCACGCCTCGAACCTGTACACAGGATAGGGGCCCTCGTTCAGGACCGTGACGTTGACCTCCAGCAACCCCCTCGAGTAGCTCGCGCTGGCCCGCTGAATGGTTATCCTGCTCAGCCTCTTGTAGGCGATTTCGTAGCCCTCCCTTATGCTGTTCACGGCCATCGAGATCGACGAGCCTATGGCGCCGACGATTGAGAGGGCGGCTATTATGAGCAGGACGACTGCCGCGACGCCCGGCACGACGACCTCTGAGGGCATGGCGATCCCTCATCCGACGGTGTATGCCGTCGAGTAGCCGTTAGACAATACCATCTTCACTTCAAGGGGCGGGGTGTAGGTCTCCAAAGCTCCCGAGAGCGCTATCTTGAAGAGGACGGTCTCGCCCTTCTCGAGGACCCCTTGCTGGGATCCGTACTCCACCACGGTGACGTTCCCCAGCCTAGTTGAGAAGTAGGAGGTCTTCCCGCTGTAGTCCGTCACTATGAAGTCCACGTTCCCCAGGTCGCTGTAGGCCACTTCCCCTGTGTTCTTCGCGTAGACGTAGATGAGGCCCGACTGCCTGTCCAGGGATGCGTGGACTATCGTCACGCTCAGCCTGTATAAGTTCGACGCCGTCCTCATACTGATGCTCACCGTGTTCAGGGCGCTGTTGAGCTGCCCTATGACCGCTGTGACGAACAGAGAGGCCATTAGGACGGCCGCTATGGTCAGCATCGCGTGAGTTATCGTCGCCGAAACTCCCATCTACTGGCACCCCGCGAGGGCCTATGGGCCCTCAGCCCCGCCCCTCTCCAGCGCTTGCTCCGCCACTACCCTCTACCGCTAGACTCGCCCTCCTAGCCCTCCTCATAGACGACAAGGTGCTGAGGACGGTCTTCGCGACCTCCTCTTCTATAGACTCCTCCTTAAGCCCGACGCCCTTCAACAGCATGTACATCAGCATGGTGTTCTCCTCCGGCGTTATGCCCTCCCTCAGCGACTGCTCGGCGATGTCGAGGGTGGTCCTGAGGACCGCGACCTCGTCCTTCGTCAGGACCCTCAGCTTCTCCGCCAGCTCCAGCATCCTCTCCACGCTCGACCTGGGGTAGATCCTCAGCAACTCGTAGACGGTCCCCAGTAACGAGATGGCCTGCTTCAGGCTAACGCCCGCCAGCACGGACCTCTCCTCCTTCACGACCTTGCTCGCCTCGCTCAAGACGCCAGCGAGGGGCCCGAGCTCCCTAGCGGCCTGGGAGCCGGCGCCCTCCTCGACCGCTCGCGGCGCTCGGGGTCTGGGCTCGACGGCGAGGGCCTCGGGGCCCGGTGCCCCGACCTCGGCCCGCTCCTCTGCGGCCGCGGCTGCCGCGGAGGGGCCGACTGCGACTGGGGCTGGGGCGGGCTGGGCCT
>DAIQQE010000115.1:0-3975 GCA_036786905.1 Candidatus Nezhaarchaeales archaeon
GCTTTTAACCTCTGGATAAAGTATAAGATTTAATCTAAGGCGAGGGATCATGATCCAGCTACTAATGGGGGTAGGAGAAAGAATAGCGGGGATGCTGCCACACACCTTCGCCGCTCTAGTGACGCCGATAGCGGTCATAGTAATAGTGCTGCTGATCTGGGCAATCAGGTGGAGGCCGCCAGAGTAGGTGGTGAGGTGGACATGGCCCAATTCGCAATAAATTGGGATGCCTTCATAGCGTTTATACTGTACTTGGTAGCCATAGCCATAATAGGCTACTTCGGAGCTAAGAGGACCAAGACCTTAGCCGACTTCGTGGCCGCCTCCGGGCAGCTGGGCTTCTTGACCTACGTGCTCCTCATGGTCGGCTCGGTCCTGAGCGGTATGACCCTCATAGGCGTCGCTGGCCTCGGCTTCACAAGCGGCTGGTCGAACGTGTGGGAGAGGGTCATAGGCCCCGCCTTCGCAGTAGCCTTCTGCACCGTGCTCGTGGGCTACAAGATATGGCCGCTGAGGAGCAAGTACAACTTGCTAACGATGCAGGACTACTTCGCCGTACGCTACGAGGACCCCAAGATTCTAAGGGCCATATCGGGAGTGGTGTCCGCAATAGCATGCTTTGCCTACCTCATAGGGCAGTTCACTGCCATAGGAGTCGTGAGCGAGGTGATACTCGGAATACCATACTTCATAGGCTCGCTCATAGCCTTAGTGATAGTCGTTGGCTACGTGGTGACTGGCGGCATGTTCTCGACTGCTTGGACGACGATTCTTCAGGCGATACTGATGATAGCGGGAGTTTACATAACCGTCCCGATCATAATAGAGTGGGTGGGCGGCTGGACGAGGTTCAACGAGCTCGTATCGCAAGTCCCAATACTGCAGAACACGATCAGGGGCCAGCCCCCAGGCTTCATGTACGGTACGCTCTTAGACCAGCCCGGCTCGCCGAGCCCCGCTGTACCTCTAGCGGGGTGGGTCTTCAACCTCACGCTATTCGGCTTGACAGTGCCCCTAGGCCTCATGGTCGCTCCCCACATAATAAACAACGTCCTCTGCTACAGGGATGTGAAGTACACGAGGTGGGGCCCGATAATAATGTACGTATTAAGCATGATACTGATACTGCTGACATCTCTAGCGGGCTTGGCCGCTAGAGTTGCATGGGCTCAGGGCAAGATTGAAGTGAAGCCCTTAACGCTCGCAACCGGCGAGACAGTCAGGTGGAGCGACATGGCCTACCCAACAATAGCTAAGGCGGCCCTCCCCTATGGGCTGTTCATATTCCTGCTCCCATGCGTGCTCGCAGCGGTCATGTCGACGACGGACAGGCTCCTCGTCACGGCAGCTAGTAACATCTCCTACGACGTCGTCAGGAACGCATTTAAGCCGACTTTGTCGGAGGGAGCCATCAAGTGGATATCTAGGATAGTGGTCGTCGTAGTCGGCTTTGGCTCTTGGTCCCTAGCCGTGTACCCCCAGCCTATGTTGGCATGGTTCATATGGGCGGCCCTTGCGTTAATCCTCAACTGCTTCTTCTGGCCGGTGATAGGGGGCCTCTACTGGCGCAGGATGAACAAGCACGCGGCCAGATGGGGGATGCTGGTCGGACTAGTGGTTACGCTGATATCGTTCCTGATATGGGGCACCAGAATAGAAATTCCAGGCGTTGTGTCGATGTACGCTTCGGTTCCAGGCTTTATCGCCAGCACGGTAGTCACCTTAATACTAGCGTACGCCACTAAGCCGCACCCTGAAGAGGTGCTGAAGGCGACTTTGACGGGTCCGTTCCTGAGGCCAAGGAAGAGCTAAACCCGACGCCCCTTTCCTTTTTATCCTCCATACAACATCTTTATCTTTCTTTAATTTCTACGACTTGCTTTCATAGAACATCAAGCCCCGCATGAAAGAGCCTCAATAAAGGCCCAGCTAAGAGCCTCCAAGGTCCATAGGCAAGAGCCCTGGCCCTTTTACTAAGCTAGACAAAAGCCTAGGGTTGGTTAGTTTGGTAGCACCTAAAGCCCCAACTCCGAGCCCCTTCACGAGTAGGGTCTGAGAGTCCTAGCCTTAGCGTCGCTCCATTCCATACCACAAAGGGATGGGCCCCTCGAGCCCCCTGCCCACGCGATCCTCGCAGAGCCCCTCATCGACTCGTTCTCGAAGCCCGTTGATCCGCTCTCTAGGGCCACGGACACGGTCCTGCTCTTAGCCCACCACGACCTCCATTATAATCTTTCCAAGATCTCCTCGCCTTACAGCTTCGGAGTTGTCCTCTACGTTAAGAAGCAGGTTCAAGACGTGCTTGACCTCGAGGCTTTGCTGAAGGCTCCAGAACACGCCGGCGCACGTGTAGCAGTAAACGACCATCAACGAGGTCCCTGTACTAACAAACTCACGCAACCTCTTCATAGCGAAGTCTAATGAAAGGGCCACGTCCTTGCACGAGACCAAGCCCCCAGCACCGCAACACAACGTCCTCTTCTTGGAGTGTGCCATTTCGATTACCCTGCAGTTGGAGAGAAGCTTTCTGATTTGCTCAGCGAAGAGGCCCTCGAAGCGATCTGGACAGCTGTCGTGGATTGTCAATGTAGTGCCCTCAGGTTTGTGCGTAAAATAACCTCCCAAGACCTCGTACGGCGTTGTTAGCTTATAGCGATTGGACAGCTTAGACCTGAGATAGTAAAAGCAGTTGGGGCATGCCGTGATTATGGTCTTACAGCCATGTCTCTCGAGATCCGCCGTTAACTTGTCGTTAAGCCATTTTCTCGCCCTCGACTCTAAGCCTGAGTCGTAGAGCGGTTTGCCGCAACACACGTCAAGAACTCCGACGCTCTCCAGCTTCTCACTTAAGAGCTCGTAAAGCTTGACGACTGCCTTGGGCGAGAAGTAGCTCATCGAGCAGCCAGGGAGGAAGGCGTGCTCGAAAGTGCTTTCAGCATATTCACTGAAGTCTATGCGCATTCGTTCTTTAATGACATTGACTAGGAAGACTCGTTCATCTGGAAAGCTGACTCTATAGCATTCGTTTTGATGTACGAGAAGCTCGGCTAGGCTACGTCGACCATCGAGCATCATTTCAGCCACTTCGACCCTGTTTGGACAAACTACTTCGCAAAGTCTGCATAGAGTACATAGAAATTGACATCCTCGTAATTTTTCGTCATCCCTTAAAAGGCCTTCTGCTATTTCTCGGGGACTCTTGCCCAACTTTTGAAGGAAAGCGCATTCTTCGACGCATATGTCGCACGAAACGCACCTTTGGATTACTGAGGTTAAAGATGACATGTAAGATCGAGCTACACTTTACTTCACTGTTAAAATTAAGGCTACCGTCTTGGAGTTATGCCCTCCGGGACCTTTTGCAAGGACAGGGTTGTCTTAAGGCCTACCGGCTATAAACGACGTCAACTTTGCCTGTCTCCCTGTACCTCTGTCCGACTCTTGGACCCCCCGTAACTTAATGATTGTCAGCTTTCTCGTGGCGGGAAACGAGACGTTGTACACCTGCGTCCTATTGATCGTGGCCACGTAGACCTTGCTATTATGGGCATGCCCATGGATGACCAGATGTGGGCCATGCCTCTCCACCACCGCCTCAAGCTTATTTGACCCCAGCTCGGGCCAAGCCCATCGAGGCTCTCCAACGAGCGTCTTAAATGTGGTAGAGTAGTGCGAAAGCAGGATCACGTAGCTCGCCTTCTTGAGGGCTGGAGATGCAAGCACTTCGTCTATCCTCTTAAGCCTTTGCTCATAGATCTGAGCTATATTCGGTATGTTCTTTCTTTGCCAAGCCGTCGGTCTATCGAGGCAACCCTTAGTCCCAAAAATGCCCAACTCGACCCCCTTAATGTTCACAGTCACGTACTCATCGTTTAGCCACGTGACATCACTATAGCTCTCCGTTATCTGCCCTATTCTGTCGTCGTACTCCTCGTTGCCAAAGCATGCCACTATCCTACAACCATAGTATCTATC
>DAIQQE010000116.1:0-3975 GCA_036786905.1 Candidatus Nezhaarchaeales archaeon
TCCCACCCTTATTTATGGGGTGATCTGGATCCCCTTCGACCTTTATTATCTCGCCATCTTTGACGTAGACAAGCATACCGCAGTTTTGGTAGCAGAACCAACAGGCCGCTTTTTTTACTTCGATGCCTTCCTCGAGGATCATGCCCATGCGTCTCTTCCCTCGCTTGGCGCCTCAAGCACTCACATGTCTAGAGTTATAACCTTTACTCTCATAGCAAGGCCGTCTGATGTATTCGCTTGAAGGGACGGGGTTCAGTCAAAGTTGAGAGAGTTAGAGGCGCGCTCCAAGTGGCCTCGCTCGAACCAAGTCATTGGATGCCTCTTCTAGCTTTTGGCTTGAGTCTTGCTTTTAAGTCGTCGTTTCGAAACCCAGACGTCAGAAACCAAGGTGCGGCCTGCAGGAGTTGACGATTGCCCATCATAATGATGTGAGACCGGTGCGCGTTGGCCACAGCTGAACAAGCCGATAGTCCTCGGACCTTCATGCTTGCGTGTCTAAGAGAGGGTCTATGGCAAATTGCAGAGGTGGGATGGCCACTTAAAAAGAATTGAGATCGAAGTGAAATGAGGGGATGATGGTCAATGCGCGTTAAGTCTTCCTCAGTAGGGGTATGTCGCCTAGGTTTACGTCCTTCTCGGTCTTAACGCCTTCGAGAACCCAAGCGTTGTAGCCCTCTTTCTCTATCTTAATGGTGTAACTGTGGTTCCACTCTAAGTTGGTCAACCAAAAGTCTCCGAACTCGTCCGTTACGACCTCGTAGATCTTCCCAGTCTCTTCATCGATGGCCGTCACCTTGGCTCCTTCCAAGCACTCATCGATGTCCGGGTCGTAGACCGTTCCGGCTACGAAAGGTTTCGGCAAGTTCAAGTAATAGACCCTTGGCTTGGTACCGTACTCCGGCTTGAGCACTTCAGCCTTAGCTATTAGCTCCCTCAACTCCCCCTCTTCTCCGAACCTTATCGCGTCAAAGGGACAGACATCGACGCATCTGGGGATCGTGAGCAAGGGATCCTTGCCGTCAATGAGGTGCGCGCATCCGGTGCACTTCTGCGCTATGTTGAGCCTGTCGTTGAAGTATATTGCACGGTATGGACAAGCTGGTATGCACTCCTTACAACCGTTGCACTTCTCGGGGTCTATTATGACGAGACCGTCGGGCCTCTTCACTATAGCCTTTACTGGGCACACCGATATACACGGCGCGTTGTCGCAGTGCATGCAGAGGACCGGTATGTACGTGACCTTGACCTTTGGGGTCGTCCCCCTCTCCATCTCCTCTATCTTCATCCAGAAGTGCCCTGTGTCGGGCTGGGGCTTCGCGTAGGGGCTCCAGTCGTTGTCAACGTGCTCGTCTTTGCAGGCTATCTGGCATAAATAGCATCCGTTGCATTTGGATATGTCTATAACCATTACCTTGCCCATTTAAGCCACCTCCTTGACCCAAGATTCGTGACAAGGACCGACGTCCGGGTGCAGTTTCCTCCTAAAAGCTTCTGGGTACTGCTTCATGAGTTCGAATATGTCGACCTTCTCCACTTCGACTAGTATGCCGCTACAGACTTGCCCGACGGTGTTCTTCGACGTCGGTTTGTGAGGTACTATTAGATCTATAGCCCCTCCTCTATCTATGAGCGGGTCTAAGGATATCAGGTCAGCTCGGGCGCCGTGGTGAACGAGCACGCATCCAGGCATTATCCTCTGAGTCACGTAGGCGGCGCAGAGCACGGCCCCCCTTTCATTGTACACTTTCACTACATCTCCATGCTTTATACCTCTCTGGGCTGCATCTATCGGGTGGATCCAGACGGGTTCGTAGTAGTAGCCGTCTGGGCCTTTTATCTTAGCCGTTGGTATCTCCCTGATCCACGTTATGTCGTCTCCTTGAGCGTGGAACCTCCACCTCGGGTGATTTGACACGAGCAACAATGGGTACTTCTTGGCCCTCGGATGGAGCAAGCTCTCCTGGTGGGTCTCGCCATATGGTATCCAGCGCGGCAGTGGCGGCCTTTCTTGGTCGTCCGGGAAGTGCTGAGCTAGGCCCGTAGACACTATCTCCAGCTTCCCGGTAGGGGTGTCAAGGCCTTTGCCTTCAGGGAGCTCATAGAACCAAGTCAGCCCAGGTCTGGCCCCCCAAGTCAGGCCTTCCTTCTCCTCTATTTCCTTCTGTATCCTCTTCCATTCCTCCCAAGTTGGGTGGTCGGCTATTACCAGCTTCTTCTTATTCTTGAACTCCTCCCACGTTATTCCGTACTTATTTCTGGCCCAGCTCTTCTCGTAGAGCTGCCTCATCAATTCCTCGGGCGGCGGGAACTTGTCTCCTATGCCCATCTTCTCGGCTATAAGCCTGCATATCTCGTAGTCGCTCTTCGACTCGCCAACGGGTTCTATGCACCGCTCTTGGTAAGCTATTGCACTTATGGCCGCTCTCGTGCACACCACCATATCGTCGTGCTCAAAGATCGTCTGCGCCGGAAGTATTAAGTCGGCGAATACTGCCTCATTCTCGAGCCAAGGCGTTATGGCTACTATGAACTCTATATTGGGGCTTCTAAAGGCATCTATTATCTTCTTGTTCCAGCAGGTTATGTAGCAACAGTTCGCATTCCATATCATCTTTATACCTGGGTGCCCAGGTGGCGGAAACACGTACTTCTTGAATTGGTCCTCCCTCGTAGCGCCTATTGCGCCCGTGCCGTACCAAGTTATCGGAGGATTGAGTATCGCATCGGGCACGAGGACTTTGGGGACTATTACCGGGGCGTCAGCACATGTGACCGTGTACCTAGCCATGGGGTTGCCGACATACGTTCTAGATACGTCTGGGTACTGCGGAATTGGTGCTAGCTTCTTTCCAGTGCCAGCCGGGTAAAAGCCTCTCAGGAACTGTCTTCCAGGCTTCCCCAAGCCCTGCATCGCAAGGACTATGACCTCTATCCTTGCAACCTCGTGCGAATATGGCCCTCTGATCTTCGGACCGCCGAAGAAGACCGCTAGAGACGTCCTCTTCTTAGCCCATACCTTGGCCAAGGCCTTTATGGTCCTAGCCGGTACGCCCGTTATCCTCTCGGCCCATTCAGGAGTCTTGGGAACTCCGTCCGTTTCGCCCAGCACGTACTTCTTGAATTCCTCAAAGCCCACGGCATGCGTCTTCATGAACTTTTCGTCGTACGTTCCAGATTTGATCCAGAGGTAGGCTATCGCAAGGTATAGGGCGGCATCGGTGTTGGGCCTTATGGGTATCCACTTGTCGGCGTGGAGCGCCGCCGCGAAGTTGCAGTCGGGCGATATCGCTATTATCTTTATCCCGGCCTCCTTGAACCATTTACACATAACTCCTCCTATTTGTCCGGCGAATCCGGCAACCGTGGTCTCAGGGTCGCAGCCCGTGAATATTAGGACCTCGCAGTTCTCAAGTATATCGTCGAATATGGCGTCTTGGTGCGGTAGACCCGCTTGAAGGCCTTCCATGCCCCAGACGTGCTTCGCCCCCCAGTAGTAGCCTTCCCAGCTGTCTGGGTTCCTCACTTGCATCGTCCACCCGCCTAGGAGGCGGAAGAGCTCGTGGTGTATTCCGTGCGGCGTCTGTATGTGGCCCCCCTGTCCGTGGCCATCGTCTTGGACAAGCACGGCTTGGAGGCCGTACTTCTCCTTTATTCTCTTCAGCTCCTTGACGATTATGTCTATCGCTTCATCCCACGTTATCCTGACGAAGGGGCTCTTACCTCTGTTCTGCGGGTTCCTGTCCTCAGGGCTCCAGTCGACCCTCTTCAATGGATAGAGGACCCTGTTCGGCGATAGGGCGCGCTTCTTATACGCTAGGCTAATCCAGTAGGGCAGACTCTTTGGCGGTTGCGTGAAGGTCTTTCCCCGAGCCTTTATCTCGTAGAGCCTGACCCCCTTGAAGTAGACTGGTCTAATCCTTACTATCTTTCCGTTCCTGACATGTACTTCAAGAGGCTCGGCCGAGCTAGCGA
>DAIQQE010000117.1:0-3922 GCA_036786905.1 Candidatus Nezhaarchaeales archaeon
GCTGACGGTTCAACAATTGTACTACCTATTTAATCTCGATGAAGAAGTGCTATGCGAGCGATGTTTCCTTACCAAACCCCTTAGGACCATTGAAAGTGGAGCAGAGCTGAGGGACTTTGACGTCATTGCCTTTACACTCCAATATGAAGAAGACTACGTAAACATGGTAAGGATGCTCTTAAATGCTGGCATAAAACCCATGGCGGATGAGCGTGGCGAATCTGATCCCATAATAATCGCCGGCGGACAGGCGGTATCGGCTAACCCGTTGCCCATCTCAAAGATAGTCGATTGCGTCTTCATAGGTGAACTGGAACCCGGTCTAAGCGACTTATTGGAGATATTGAAGTCGAAAACAAGCAAGAGGAGAAAGGTGGAGGAGATGGGCGATTTAAAATTCGTCTACCGCCCTGGCAAGAATAAAGTGGAAAGGTGTATGGCCTCAAACCTCGACGATGTCCCCCATGTCTTGGCTCAGCTCACCGTCGCAAGCATCGATGCGTCTATTGATCCCCTCTTCGCGAATGCCTTCTGTCTAGAGGTCTCTCGATCATGCAATAGAAGATGCAGATTTTGCCTCGTGTCGTGGACCAATGGCCCTCTTAGGTACAGGAGCTTAAGCAAGATAAAGGACTTGTTAGACGAAGGCCTTTCAAGAACTAAGGCCGATCGCGTGGCCCTCATCGGTACAGGTATCTTCGACGTCCCGTGGTTTAAAGACGTATGCTCAGAAGTGTTGTCGAGAAACCTCGGTTTGTCTATACCATCTCTTAGACCTGACGTCGTTGATGACGAGCTACTAGATCTCATAAAGAGGGGAGGTCAAAAAACCTTAGCCCTCGGAGTAGAGTCGCTATCTAAAGAGGACAGAATACTCTTGGGCAAGATTTATGATGACGAAGTCCTAGAAAACGTCGTGCAGATGGCGGCGGACAAAGGCCTCACGGAAATAAAGTTCTACTTGATTACGTGCTTGCCTAAGGAAGACTTACAGGGCAGTGCTCGACTCATCGAAAAAATCCTTAAGATCATAGCCCAGAGCAAGACCATGCTCCACATATCTATGAACCCTTTGATACCTAAGGCCCACACGCCTTTTCAATGGCTTCCTCCGCCCAAGCCAGATGATGTGAAGGAGAGCTATAAGCGATACTTAAAGCTTCTAAGAGGTCCTAGGGTAAGAGTTGAAGTCTTGAACCCTTACAGGGCTACTTTCCAAGCCATACTTTCTCTTGGCGATGACGATTTAGGCCCTTATTTAGTGAAGTTGGCAGAGCTCGGGTTAAAGTCATGGGCCGCTATGACGAGGTTTTTGCCTGAAGCCCTCCTTAGGCCAAGGGAGGAGACCCCTTGGAGTGTAGTTGACGTCGGTCATGATAAGAAGTTCGTAGCGAGGAGTTTTGAAGAAGCTAAGGCTCTTAAACGTTAAGCACCACTCACAACCGTGAACTTTTGCTTGAAACATGGCTTCAGTCTATCTTCTTGATTGGCAATTTTAGCCTGCTTCTCATAAGCGTAAGAAACCCTTCTATGACTTCTCCACAGCTTCTCGGAACTGTTACACATGCAGCGCTCGCATGGCCTCCGCCAGATCCAGACATCATTGAGCCCAATTTTTCCAGCTCCTCTCCGAGGTGCATGTTAGTGCTCCTGATGAGCTCTTCGTTGGCCCTAGCACATAGCCTGACCTCACCGTCGAGCTCGTTGCAAACGGCCGCCAAGTCGGCACCTAAATCAATAAGTGCCCTCGCAGCCGAAGCCTCATACGAGCCTACACTCGAGATCGCTATGATCCATGGGCCTAGAGAGTACAATGAGGCTCTTTGTGAGGCCTTAAGCCTTGCTATCTTCTCAGGGTAACTCATCGGTATGTTTAGTACGGCCACCGCCTCAGGTAACGAGGCACCATGAGACAATAAAAAGGCTACATCTCTTAGCGTCTTCTCGGTTCCTATCATTAGTCTTCTAGAATCTGAAAGTATGCCGATTAACAAGCATAGCGCTTCCTCTTTCGTCGGCTTTAGGTCTAGGCCCATTAAGATATCACATAAGACCTCTGCGGTCGCTACAGCCCTGTCATCTATTATCGATATAGCGCAAGGGGGCATGCCGATCGAAGGTCTGTGGTGGTCTATTATTATCATTGGCTTGTCGCTTGCTATGTCGTCCTTTAGCGTGCCTATGTGTGCCAAGTTGTTGACGTCCATCAATAAGCAAAGATCATATTGAGGGAGACCATCTCCTTCCCCTATCTCGCTCGCTATCCCTAGACTTTCGGTAACCCTTTTAGCTTGAAGGTTCATGCCGGGCGTTATTATGTCGACTGTAGCTCGCGGGTTAAGAGCGTTAATGATCTTCTTCGCGACGTAACAGCTCAGCACGGCGTCGACGTCGCTGTTCTGATGACTGGTTATGACTATTTTGTTAGCCTTTCTTACCATCCTTATTAGGAGGATCTCTTTCTCTTTCAAGAGCCTCCCTCCACATACCATCGAACAGATTAATAGCATATTGAGCAACTTGCCTAGCTATTTCGTTAGGCTTCTTCAGACTGGCCTCGTGCAGAGACACTTCGACCTCAACGCTTAAGACACCGTTCTCAAATGATAGGGAAACGTTAGCATCTATGAGCTCCTCGGGCAACACCAAATCGGTCAAGTACCTTATAGCCGACTCCTGAACCTTTTTGAGCATCTCTTCAACATCGAGCATCTCTGTATATCAACGCCTCACTTACATCGATATACCTGTCAGGCTTTGGCTCAGGTCCTGTCTCAGCTCCTCTAACCTCTTCCTAGCGTGAGCCTCTTGTTTCTCTAACGTCTTTATGTGTAGCTCTAGGGTCTCTTTCTTCTCTGTTAGCTCCTTGACCATGGCGTCCTTGCTTACGCGCATTAATATCCTCCCAGCAAACTTAAAAACGGAAGCATTTTCGTCGGCATTTTTGAGCTCATCCAACGCGTTTTCGACGTCTCTTAGCTCCACTTCGAGTTGTTGCCTACGTAGTATGAGCGCTTTAATCCTTTCTTGTAATTCCTGTAGCTGCATTATCTTGTGTTGTACTTCGGGCGGAATTTGTGCCTGCATTTACCTCACCACTTTCAACGAGTTCGTATATCGACTTTATCCACCTCAAATACGAGTTCATTACTGCTCTTAGCCTGCTCAAGCTCTTAGCGCTCAATTTTATTATTAATTTTTCCCCGTTGATGTAAATTTCAGCCGAAAAACCCCTGCTCTTGTCTTCGCACTCGGGCTTGAGGGCCGAAAACAATATGCCAAGCTCGCGAGCTCTGCCCTTTACGACTATCTTTGCGCTATGCTGTCGATAAGACAACCCTCCTCACCCTAATGACTGGACCAAATGACAAAGCCCGCCCTCTATCGATAAATGAGATCTCAAGGCCTTTTTCGGTCCATGAGACCTTCATAACCCATCTATCGTTTTCTGACGTGCTGACCTTTAGGTCAAATAACGTGGGGATTAGCATTATTTCTCGCCTCATCTCCGGGGGGACCACCCCTAGGTCGTAATGAACAGCGAGCTTTGCTTGTCGAGGAGCTCGAGCAGTGTGCTTTTGTTCTCTAACTAGTTTTACTCCTGATACCAGTAGCGAGCCCAGTAGTGGTAGCTCCTTGATAGTTGCATCGTAAAAGTCCAGCTTACTAGGATTGCCTCTCTTGGCTTGAATTATAATTAACCTCGAGGATTTGAAGCTTAAAGCTAGACCCTTTAGGTCCAGTATTCTCCTCTTCCCGCGAGTTATGTAATAACCACTGACTAAAGCGCGTGCTAGATCTCGCCCAAAGGTGCGAAGCCTCCTTGAAGGCCTTAGACACGTCGATATCACGTACTTAACATTTAACGGGAGCTCCATCATAGCCCGGTTTTCGGTACGTAGGTCCCTCCAGCAAATAACGC
>DAIQQE010000118.1:0-3915 GCA_036786905.1 Candidatus Nezhaarchaeales archaeon
ATTTGAAGGAGTACATAAAGCAACAGGGCCTTTTGAGGAGGGTCTAAGTTGGTTAAGAGAAAGGTCGTAAAGCGAGTGCCTTTCAAGAGGAGGAGGAAGGGCCTGACGGACTACAGGAAGAGAATGAAGATGCTTCTCTCGGGCAAGCCACTACTGGTGGTTAGGAAGACCAACACTCAAGTGATCGTTCAAGTAGTGAAGCCAGAGGTTAGGGGCGATAGGGTCTTGGCCCAAGCAACTGGTAGGGAATTGAGGACTAAGTTCGGCTGGCCAGCCTCGGGCAAGAACACCCCCGCCGCGTACTTAGCTGGCTACCTCGCGGGGCTGAGGGCCTTAAGTGCTGGCGTGAAGGAAGCGATTCTTTACATAGGTTTGCACAGAGCGGTGAAGGGCGCTAGGGTCTTCGCAGCACTTAAAGGAGCTCTTGACGCAGGGCTTAAGGTCCCTCATGACCCTGAAATACTTCCCTCCGAAGAGCGCATCAAGGGCCTTCACATAACCATTTACGCAAAAATGCTCAAAGACACAGATCCAGCAACCTTCGAGAGACAATTCTCCGGCTACCTCAAGTCTGACTTCGACCCAGAAAAAATGGCAGAGGCCTTCGAGAAGGTGAAGGAGAGGATAGAACAAGCTATGCGATTGCAGGTAGCTAAATAGTAGAGATACCTCATAGATTTCGAAGGAAAGCTTAAAATAATACCCTCAACGTGTAGGTTTTCACTATCTGGCACAAGATTGCTGTTAGAGGATGGTGGAGATGTCTTCGCTCGACGCTTGGGCCCCAGCAACGTATGTAGGGAGGTTAGTGAAAGAGGGCAAGATAACAAGCATAGACGAGATCTTCGCCAGTAATTTGGCAATAAAGGAGCCGGAAATCGTTGACGCGCTGTTGCCCGACTTAAAGCATGAAGTGATCGATGTTAAAATAGTCCAGAGGCAGACGGATATCGCCTAGCGCTTAGCTGGGCGACCGTAAGCTGGCGAGATCTCAAGGTTCAAAGTAGTGGTGGCTGTAGGGAACGAGGCGGGCTACGTCGGATTGGGCTTTGCTAAGGCCAAACAGATGAGAGAGGCTATAGACAAGGCGATAGTGGAGGCCAAGCTCAACATAATCCCGGTCAGGCTTGGTTGTGGGAGCTGGGAGTGCAGGTGCGGTAAGCCGCACAGCGTGCCAATAAGGACTTGGGGTAAGGCAGGGAGCGTAGAGATGACCCTGATACCAGCACCTCGAGGCACGGGCTTGGTGGCTGGCGACACGGCCAAGATAGTGCTCAGGCTAGCTGGGGTCAAGGACGTTTGGACCCTCACCAAGGGCGAGACGAGAACTAAGGAGAACATGGCAAAGGCGACCCTCGAAGCCCTCAGGAACACGCTGAGCTTCAAGTCCGTTAAGGACTGGGCGAGAGCATGACGAAGAAGTTCTATGCAGTGATAAGGCTTAGAGGCCGCGTAGGAGTACCCCCCGACATAAAGTTGACGTTACGCTTGTTAAAGCTTGTGAGGAGGAATCACTGTACAATAGTCGAGGCTACCCCCTCCATCGAAGGAATGCTTAGGAAGGCATCGGGTTACATAACGTATGGCGAGGTAAGCGAAGAGGCTTTAGCGGCTCTGCTTGAGAATAGAGGTCGGCTTAGAAGCGACGAGCGCCTAACTTTAGACCACGTCAAGAGGCTGGGCTTCGAGAGCTTCAGGGACTTGGCCAAGGCGATACTCGAGGGCAGGATAAGCCTGAATAGCATACCCGGCTTAAAGCCGGTCTTCAGATTGCACCCGCCCTCCAGAGGATTTAAGGGCACCATAAAGAAGCCTGTCGAACAGGGAGGAGAGCTCGGCTACAGAGGCCCGCGGATAAACGAGTTATTGATGAGAATGATCTAGTTGAGCTAGCTAAACAAAGACTCAAGGATCCTTCTGCGCTCAAGAAGAGGGACTCTCAAGCGCTTTAAAGCCTCTTGTACGAGACCCAGTAGCTTGCACTTGGCGCTCAGAAGGGCCCTTTCCTTTGCCCTGACCTCTTGAAGTTCTTTGTCTATCATTTGAATTAAGCTTTTTACTTCAGAAAGAGCCTCGTAGAGCCTCTCGCTCAGCACCTCCCTTTCAACGACTTCTAGGACCTCTTTTAGGTGATCAGGAACCTCGTCAATGAATTCGTGGAGCTCTATCTCGCTGTATCCCTTGAGCAGGTTAATCGACAGTGATATGGGCCTAACGAGCTCATAATACTTTCTCGAGGGACCCAGAGAGCCCACCTTAACTTCGTAGGCCCTTATCAGCCCTGCCCGCATCAAGACGTTAATGTGCTTCAGTATGGCTTGCTGGCTAACGTTGAGCTCTCTCGAGAGCTGGAGCAAGTATTTCGGTTCTCTGGCCAACAGCTCTAATATCTTCCTGCGAGTCTCGTTTCCCAAGACTTCTAACAGGTCTATGCGTTGAGCCATAAAGTCCCACCTCAATAACGTTCTCTGACCTTTTTAAATATAAGCGAGAAAGATTTAAATATTTCTAACTTTAGGTTAGTAACTTGAGGTGAGAAACGTGTGGAGGCCTAAGAGGTTTTCAAGGATCTTCGACGAGATCGAGAAGGCCTTTGAAGAGATAGACGAAATGATAGAGAGGATGTTCAGGACCTTCGTCAGAGCACCTAGAGAGGCCGCCGAGATCACTGTCGAAGGGCCCTACTTCTACGGTTTCAGCATAACCATAGGACCGGACGGCAGGCCGATAGTACAAGAGTTTGGCAACGTGAGGCCCTCTCGCTGGGGCATCGAGAAGAGCGACGTTAGGAGGCCCTACGTAGAGACCCACGTTGACTCAAAGGCTGGGGTGCTCAAGGTAGTGGCTGAGCTACCAGGTGTGGACAAGGAGTCCATCAAAGTAAGCGCTACCGAAGACGTGGTGACCATAAGAGCTGAGCAAGGGGACAGGAAGTACTACGCCGACGTAAAGTTGCCAACAAAGGTCGACCCAACGACCGCCAAGGCCAGCTACAGGAATGGTGTCCTCGAGGTCGTACTGAACCTCAAAGAAAAGGTTGAAGAGAAGAGGGGCTACGAGGTCAGAGTGGAGTAGTCCCTGCTTCTCACTTCTTTACTCCCTTGAGGTTGTGATGTATGACGGACAAGGGCTCCCCTTCCGTTACCTTGAGGGTCGCAGAGGCCAGGGCCAGGGACGTAGGCAGGGGTATAGCCAGGATAGACCCTGCGGCGATGTCCCAGCTCGGCATAAGCACAGGCGATGTCATAGAGATATTAGGCAAGAGGAAGACCGTGGCTATATGCTGGCCTGGCTATCCTGAGGACTATGGCAAGGGCATCATAAGGGTGGACGGCTACATAAGGCGAAATGCTGGCGTCGGCATAGATGATAAGGTCACGATAAGGCTCGCAACCGTCAAGAACGCCGATAAGGTCGTTCTCGCTCCTACGGAGCCCCTTAGGCTAGTGGGCGCTGAGGACTACATAAGGCAGTTGCTCGAGGGAAGGGCGATTACCAAGGGAGACTACGTGCCCGTAGGCATAATGGGTAGGACAATAGACTTCATAGTGACGTCGATCAATCCACCGGTCGATGCGGTGATAGTAGGGCCAGAGACTCAAATAGTGCTGAGCGAGAAGGTCGAGAAGACCCCTCGAGAGATACCTAGGGTGACTTATGAAGATATAGGAGGCCTCAAAGAGGCTATTCAGAAGATCAGGGAGATGGTCGAGCTACCGCTCAAGCATCCAGAATTGTTTGAGAGGTTAGGCATCGAGCCCCCCAAGGGCGTCCTCCTCTACGGTCCTCCTGGCTGTGGCAAGACGTTGCTCGCTAAGGCAGTCGCGAACGAGACCAATGCCCACTTCATAAGCATAAGCGGCCCCGAGATAATGAGCAAGTTCTACGGAGAGAGCGAGCAGAGGCTCAGGGAGA
>DAIQQE010000119.1:0-3895 GCA_036786905.1 Candidatus Nezhaarchaeales archaeon
CATGGCCTGTGCTCTAGCTTAAGGGGGCGGTCGAGGAGGTGATGGAGCGTGCGTGACCACATCTACGACTACCTCGTAGCTGAGGCCTTGGAGAGGAGGAAGGTACTTCAAAGCTTAGACGCCTACCTGAAGAGGTTGAAGGAGTTGGTGCTGAAGGTCGACCCAAAAGCCGAGCTCTACGTCTTCGGCTCCGTAGCTGAGGGCAGGTACAACTACAGCAGCGACGTGGACGTCCTAGTCGTCTCAGAGGTGGACAGGCTGAAGGTGCTCGAAGAGCTAGCTAAGGAGGACTTCACCAAGGTCTTCGACGTTCACGTCAGGAGGCCAGAGGACGTCGGCTGGTACAAGCGGATGACGAAGCTGGTGAGGATTTGAGGCTCGACGAGGGTGGAGCGCTTCAGAGCCGAGCTGCCCGTGTTCATCAAGGTCGCATCGATGGGGTCGAGGCTCAGAGGCCTTACTTCTCATCTCGGGCCTGCCGAGAAAGTAGCGATTCTACACGACCTCACGCGAAGGACACCTGTGGAGCTTTACGTAGGGAGCAAGGCCAAGGCCTCGGCGCATTTGACTGAGTTCGTGCCATGCCCGTGGTAGGGTTACACCCTATGCGCGCTGCGGCACGGAGCATCCCAAAGGGCTTAGGCGTAGAGGGCTTAATCGGCCGAGGCACACCTCTTATCAGAGATCCGTGAAGCCTGTGATGGGCTCTTAAGGCCCGAGAGAACCCCCGCTTGTTGACAAGGACCTCTCTCATGGAGACGGGTTGAATGCCATCGCCTCCGATGACATTACCTCTAGAGCTATTGAAAACGATGGCGATAAATCGACAAGCACCGGTCAACCTCTCAGAGCTCGCTGGGTGGTCAGCAGGGACGCTCGGCGAAGAACGTTAAGTTGGCAGGCGGGGGGCTACTGAGAGTAAGCGAGGACGGAGTGGGTCTGAAGCCCATCCCTCTCCACAGACGCTCTAAGGCTCAAAGTCCATCGAAGAGCTAGAGGGAGAGCTCACGAACGTAGACGCTGAGGTCCCCGGGAGAACGTAGACGCTCTTAGAGAGGAGAGCGCACCAACCGTGTACCTCTCTCCGCGGGTATCGATCCTCGCTTCGTCCCGTCAATGATTTACTTCCTCGGGCATGAGCATAAAAATGTACCGGCGTTAACGTAAGGGCTGGGGGCTCACCTCGAGACCTCGGGATCGGGCGAGTTGGCGCGTAGCTATTGGCTCGGGTACTTCCACCCGGCCATAGCGGCCGTGACGGCCCTCCTCTTCGCGATCGAGTACTTGCTCGTCTACGCGTCGGGGCCTTGGGCGTGCTCGCCGCCCTAGCCTCTGTGTTGTAATGTGCGTGTCGATATCGGTCCTAGACCTGTCCGAGGGCCTTGCGAGGGCCTTGGAGGATAAGTGTGCTAGCAAGCCCTGAGAAGCCCCAACACAGTTTCAGAGAACTACAGCCACATCCTTTTTATCCCAGCCCTGTCGAAGTCTCTGTCCTCGCTCGCGACGGCGTCGAGCCTATACCTCTTAATGGTAGCCGCGTGTAAAGCGTCAGGCGGCTTCAGACAGAAGTTCGCTACGTAGAGCTTGAAGAACGGATAGAGCTCAGCTCCCACGGGCAGGAGCTCGACGCGAGGCAGGGCTACTCGGTCTATGAACTCCAGCGTATCCTCTTGCTCGACGTCGTACTTCCTCTTCGAGACGTAAATGACCTCGTCTAGGACGAGGAGGTTCGTGAAGACCTCGTGCTCGCTCAAGAGGTTCCTCCAGAAGGAATCGACGAGCTGCGCCTGCTCCTCACGCATCGGGACGTTCAGGTAAATGAAGAGGCCGGCGTCCACGAAGACCTTCATCGAACTCGTCCTCCAGATCGACCTCGGAGAGCTCTCCGAGAGTGGCCTGCCTCGCCCCCAACCTACTCCTTCTGAGCCTGATCCACTCTAAGCTCTCCTCGACGCTGGGGGCTCTAGTTATCGCGAGCTCGCCCTCCCTGACCTCGACCAAGACGTAGTCGTTCTCCCTGATGCCGTACTTCTCGCGCAGGACCTTCGGTATGACTATCTGCCCCTTTGGCCCGACTTTAAGCCTTAGTTTCACCATAAGTTATACGATGTAATACCACCATATAAACGTCGCTGAGGCCTAGTCGTCTCCACGTTGAGCGATACTAAGCCCCACGAGTCCTTACAAACTTAGGCAACGAGCGAAGGCACTAAAGCGGAGCGGGCGGTCTTGCTCAACGGAGAAAGGAGGGCGGGCTCGAGCCCATTCCTCTACGCGCTCCTGCCCGTCGCGATCGCGATGGCCCTGAGGGTCTACCCCTACTTGGTGAGCGGCCTCCCGTTCTCCGTGGACTCGTGGCCCTCGATCAGGTACGCCGAGCTCTTGTTGAGCGAGTCGCCCATTCACGTGGGCGAGCCCAGCGTCTTGGGGAAGAGCCCGGACTACTTCGGCGAGAAGCTCTTCGGGGCAATAGCCTCAGCGCTGACGGGCCTCCAGCCGATGCACGCCATGGCCTTCCTCGTGCCCATGGTCGGGGCCCTCTCGGCCCTGATGCTCTACGTCATAGCGAGGGCCCTCTACGGTAGCGGGGTCGCCCTCCTGGCGTCCCTCTTCTTGGCCACTGCCCTCAGCCACGTGATACTGACGGCCGGGGTCAAGGGGGAGACCTACGCCCACCCCCTCTACCTCCTCCTCGTCTACCTCCTCGTGAACGAGAGAATGCCTTGGCGCGCGAAGGTCTTGCTCTTCGTCCTCGCCTCTACTTCTCTCGTCATAACCCACTACTACACCGCCATCCTCGCGACGGCCATCTTGGCCTCAGCGAGCTTAGGGATGATGATCGTCGAGTCCAAGGAGGGGGCGAGCTTGAGGATCCGCGACCTATCACTCCCGGCGATCCTCGCCACCTCGACGCTCGCATACTTCGCGCTCTACGCCAAGTGGGCCTTCGAGTTCATATCCACCATCGATTGGCTCTCGGCGGCCTCCTTCCAGGCGATCGCCTTCTCCTTGGCCCTGTGGCTGGCCCTCAAGCCATCGACTCGAAAGAAGACCGCGGCCCTCGCGCTCGCGAGCCCCCTCTCCGTCGCCCTCGTCGCAGCGTCACTCGCTTGGCTCTCTACCGTGAGGCCGCTCGCGCCGGGGGCCCCCGTGCTACCTACGCGCTACCTCCTGTACGCCAGCCCGTTCGTGATAGCCGCCCCGCTTTGCGTCCTGGGGTACGGCGAGTCGAGGAGGTCGAGCGGCAAGGGGCGGGTCGTGCCCCTCTTCTGGCTGGCGCCCGTCCTCGGGCTGGAGTGCTACGCGGTGCTCGGGAACGTGGACCCGGGCCTGGGCCTGACGCTGGCCTACCGAGGGCTCAACTTCCTGATCCCGCCGATGGCGGTGCTCTGCGCTCTCGGGGTCCTCCGGCTCTACGAGCGGGGTCGCGAGGGCTCTACGTCGAGAGCGAGGCCGCGCAATCCCCCCAGGGAGTGCTCCAAGGCGGGCGCCGTCGCCATCGTCCTCTTAGTGCTCCTCGCCAACGCCTACGGGGTCTACGCCTGCGCGAACCTCCAAGAGCGCTACTTGGGCTACTTCTGGCTCTACAGGCAGCCCGAGTACCGAGCCGCTGCTTGGGTGAGCGAGGCCGTTAGCAATGCGACGGTGGCCGGCGACGCCAAGGCCTTCTACCTATTGAAGTGCTATTTCGGAGTCGAAGTGGACGTGCTCGGAGGGCTCAAGTACTTGAGCGGGAGGGGGCGGAGCCCGCAAGCCCTCTTCGTCTACGAGCAGATGCTCGAGAACGGGTACGTGGTGTGGGGAGGCTACAGCGTCGACTTGCCGAGCGATTGGGTCGAGAGGGCGTGCAGCCTCAATCTAGTGTACTCGAACGGCGTAGCGAGCGTGTACGCCG
>DAIQQE010000120.1:0-3878 GCA_036786905.1 Candidatus Nezhaarchaeales archaeon
CCGCTGTCATCGTCGTGCTCCACGGGGTCTACCCGCCGAGCTTCGGCGCTGACACTTGGCGCGACGCCACCCAAGCCGCTCAGATCGTCGAGAGGGGAGGGCTGAGGGGCCTGACCGTCGTTCACGAGGCCTACCCGCTCCCCGCCGTCTCGATACTCTACGCGGTGCACAGCATGGTGAGCGGGCTGAGCACTCCGTGGTCAAGCAGCGTCATCGGGCTGGCGTACACCCCACTGCTCGCCATCTGGGCGCAGGTCTTGTCGAGGCGAGTTGGCGCAGAGCCCTCTCACACGGCCTCTCTCCTAGCCCTCACGACGCCGTTCCTAGCCCTGTGGTCCGTCTGGTTCATACCCCAGGCGTACTCGCTGCTGATGGCGTTGCCGTTGCTATTCCTAGACCTCAACCCGATAATCGTCGTGATACTCGTCGTGGCGCTAGCCCTAGGGCATGGAGCCGTGGCCCTATGGACCGTAGCTGTACTGGCGCTATTGTTCATAGTCAAGAGGGCCTCCAGAGCTCGGTCCAAAATACTCGAATCGGTAGAGGTGAAGCTATTCGTGGCGCTTGTCATCATCTCCTTCGTCGCCCTCACGGCCCTCTCGGCCGCCCTACAAGGGGCCCTCTCAGGCGTTCTCGAAGTTCCGCGGGCCCTCTTAAAGGGGGAGAGGATAGTCACAACGACCGCCCCCGTCCAAGTGCCCGCGATCGCGTCGCTGGGCATAGTCCCTGTCGCGGTGCTCGCCGTGCTAGGCCTTGTGTTGTTGGTCGAGGTCGAGGACGTAGCGAGACGACTGCTCGCGCTCGTCTCCTTGGCCGGGCTGGGGATGGGCTACGTGGGAGCTGTGGTCTTCCCGGCGCTGGACCTGCAGAGGTACTTGGGCGTGCAGTCGGCGGCCGTCCTAGCGGTGCTGTCGCCTCGAGCTCTGAGAGCTCTTAGGAGGCGCGGGCGCGCGGGCTCGCTCTACGCGATCCTGTTGTTGCTGGTGGCCGTAGCCTCCTTCGGCTTCGCCGGCACCCTCATGCCCGAGAACCCCTACACCGCGAACCTCCACTCGTACTGGTCCATCTCTGGCCTCGTGACGTATGGCGAGGCCCAAGAGCTGAAGGACGTGGCCCCCCTCCTTTGTTGCAACGACTACTTGGTGGACTGGAGGGCTGGCGCCTACATCGCGTACGAGTACCTGTGGGTGCAACCCCTCTTCAGGGGATTCTACAATCCCAAGACCAACAGCTCGTTCACGTTTGCGGGCTCGTACGGGCTTGTGGTCACGCCTGAGCACTTCAAGCAATTCAACGGAATCCTCATACTTAGGGAATCGGCGTCCAAGTATATGTTTAAGGCTCTCGACCCTCAAACGGTCGACTATGTTAGGAGAGAAGTAGCTGGGGGGACGGCAGCGGTGTATTACTTTGGCAAGCGCATTCTGATCGTATCATTTTGATTGGGATCATGCGAGTGCACGCAGCTATTTATAAACAACAAGTAATGTAGAACTAGCAATGGCTTTAGACCATCGAAAAGCTCATTAAAGCCGCGGGGCATAGCGAGGCCGACGTCGAGGTCGTTAAGAGCCTGCGATGTGCTTCGCCCCCTCAATAAGTAAGTCAAAAGCTAGCACTATGTGAGCGAGGTGGATCTAGCCAAGACCTCGACTCTGGCACCTTCTACCTCGCGCTAATGAACGCCACCCAGTACGGGGTCTCCTTCGTGTTCCACGCAGTCGTGGCCAGGGTCCTGAGCCAAACGAGGTCGGCCCGCTCTCGCCGCCCTTCATGATCATGGCGGTGTCCAAAACAAGCTCGCGTTGCTTGTCCTCAACAACGCCGTCACAAGGTACGTGTCGAGGGCCTCGGAAAAGGAGATGACATTAGGGTATGGTTCTATGTAGCCGATGTCGAGATAATGCTCAAGGTCGTGCGCGCACTTCGACTCAGCGGCCACTAGGTCTCGAGCGAGCAATTACCGGTCCTGGGCAGGTCCTTCGCTAACCCGCGAACTGCTGCAGGCAACGCGCTATGCGCAGGGTAGGGGGCGTGACGAGGAAAAACCGCAGGGTCACGACTTCTTCTCTCGCTTGCCATACGCGGAGAGCTTCCTTAGAAGGCCGTCGTGCGCATTAAGTGGGCCCTAGAGGAGAGAGCGCTTTAGAACCGCAGGAGCCCGCTGAAATGATGGAAGGCCTCTACGACCTTACCCGAGTAAACCGCGCTCACACATTTAATGCGCGAAAACGGTAAATACGTAAACTATGAGAGGTACCCTAGGGCCTTAGGGCTGAAAGCTGAATGAGGGTCTTGGTTATAGCGCCCACGGACTTGGCGATACGTAGTGGCACAAGCATACGCATCTCGAATTTCACCAAGGCGGCAGCAAGGATTTGCGAGGAGGTCTTCTTGGCCTCGCGAGCCAATAACGAGGAGCTCGAGACGCTTAGCAACTTGGTGCACATAAAATTGAAAAGCGCTCGCTTGTACTATCGCATAGTAATGGCAATAAACGACGTTAGCAGCCGAGCGGCATCGAGGCTCGCCACGAAACTCCTTGGGCTGGAGCTCAGCGAAATGAGGGATGTCGCGGCCAAGGTCGATGTAATTCACGCCCACCAACACCTCTCTGGCTTTTGCTTGGCGAAGATACTTCAAGGGTCGGCAAGGAGGCGAGTGCCTGCAGTCGTAGACCTGCACGGCTTGTTCAGGTTCCAGGGATTGTTGGGGGCCTCCGTGAAGGAGACGCTGGCCAACGCGGTGGGGCTTCTGCACGAATCAAAGGTCTTCAAGGACAAGTCCATAGCGGCCTTCACCGTGCCGTCTAAAAGCCTTGGAGAGGTTCTTAGGTCCATTTATGGTGTCGAACCCGATAAAGTCTTCGAGGTTCCCGATGCCGTGGACCCAGAGGTCATCGCGGCAGCCAAAAAGTGTGAAGAGGTAGAGGAGGAAGTAGAGAAGTTGCTGGGAGGCTCTGAACTACGCAACGCGGTGGCCTACGTCGGGAACATATCTCGATACCACGGCTTCTTCGACCTCGTGAAAGCGATTAGGATCGCTAAGAGGTCGCTCCCAGAGGTGAAGCCCCTCCTCATAGTGCCCAGCTTGGAATGGCTAAGGAGGTTCCGAGACCTCCTGCCCGAGGGCACCACAGCCTTAGAGAGCGTGCCGAGAAGGCTCCTCCCCTGCATCTTGAGGCGAGCGGCCGTATGCGTCCTCCCGCACAGGGCTGGCACGCAATTCGACTACATCCCATCGAACAAGGTATACGACTACATGCTCTCAGGGAGGCCGATAGTTGCCTACAGGACACCAGCCCTTGTGGAGGTGCTCGACGAGTACCCCATGCGCGTGCTCGTTAAGCCGAACGACCCTGCGGCGCTCGCCGAGGGGATCGTAAAAGCATTAGAGCTCTGGAGGGACTCGGAGCCAGCTCCTAGGCTCGACCGCGTGCCGACTTTAGATGACGTGGAGAGGTCTCTCGGGACCGTCTACCACGTAGTAGGGGCTGGTTCGAGATGAGGCCAAAGGCCCCTTGGTCTTGCCCGATCACAACGCTTCGGGCTTTTTCTCTTCGAGGCCATCGAGTGGAACGTCGAGGACGATTGGCTTGGTGAGGTAGAGACGATGCGCGCACGTTAAGATCGCGTTGAAAAAGCGAGAGCTCGCGATGAGCTTTGACCAAGAGGAGCTCGCTCCAAAGGTTATGCGCGTGGTTAGAGGATTACTTGCCTAGCGAAGCCTCAATATCATGTCGGCCAGCTTAGTCGCCCCGTCCGCGAGCTCTGGGTACCCCCTCCTCCTCGCCTCCTCGATGGCGTTTAACAGGTTCTCCAACGTGATCTCCGAGACCAACACGGCATTGACCTTCTTGGCGTAGTACCTCGCGTCCT
>DAIQQE010000121.1:0-3827 GCA_036786905.1 Candidatus Nezhaarchaeales archaeon
TCCCTAGCCAATACTATGAAGAAGACCTTCTTGGTAGCGCTGGCCGCACGAGCTGTTCCTCGCATCGCACGTCGAGCCTACTTCTTCGAGGGGTCTTGAGGGCGTCGGGTTTTGGATGCTAGGAGCGGTGAGCTACATACATTGGAGAGGACAACCATCGTGCGTCAACCCATGGCTTTCCTATCATGAGCCCAGGAGACCTCCTTCGCTTGCGCTATGCAAATCCAAGGCAGCTCGTCGCTCACGGGCCTCAGGTCCAGCGCGTACTCGCGCTCGGCGTCGCTTGCCCGCGACGCCTCCACCACGTTGACGGCGACCAGCACCGCCTTCTCGACCCCTGCAGACTTCATCAACTTGTACAAGGCCTCCTCCGTCACCGACCGATACCGAGCCCAGACGAACCTAGAGGGCTCGGGGTTCCTGATGGCCAGGTGCACGTACCTAGCGTAGTTCGGCTCGGCTATCACGACAGCCTCTCTAACCAAGTCGGGGTTCTCCTTGAAGAAGTCGAGCGTCTTGAGGTACTCGTCGTCGGCTGGCGAGGGGGCCAAGACGGAGGGGAACTCGCGGAGGGCTCGGTGGTAGTGCTCAGACCAGTTGTAGCCGTAGGCGAAGGCCAGGCCGGGTAGTGAGGCGACGAGCACGTAGAGCGACACGACCCACTTGCTCCTAGAGGCCTCGGCCAAGCCGATCGCGGCCGCCGTGCTCACGAGAGGCGCGGCGCCTATCAAGAACCTGTACCACGTCGTCACGGAGGAGTAGGGCGCTATGAGGGGCGAGGCGCCAGCCAGTAGGAGGGCTGCTATCGCGGCCGTGACGTAGGGCCTCCTGTGCCTCCCCATGGCTATGAGGGCGAGGGGCAATACGATCCCGTAGCCGGCTACGAGGTACGAGACGGCTTGAGAAGCCTCGTGGCTGACGACTAGGCCGGGGGGCAACACGCCCACTTCCAGCACCACGCTGTAGGGACTCCGCCAGTACCAGACCTCCAGCAGGGCGTTGACGGCCAATCCCATCAGCCCCGGCGCTACGCCGAAGGCGTTCCTGCCCCTAAGCCCCTTGTAGAGCAACGCTGACGAGAGGGCGAGGGCGGCGAGCCCCGTGACCTCCATGCTCATCCCGCAGGCCGCGAGGAGCAACGCCGTTACAACTGCTTGCCTGATGCCGCGAGGCTCCCCCCACCTCTCGAGCGCTAACACCGTCGCGAGCATCATGACAGAGCCTAGCAATTGCCTCTGGTAGTCCCAAGAGATCCTGAGGTTCAAGACGAATAGGGCCGTGAGGAGGCCCGCCAAGAGGCCCACGCGCCAGCTCTTCCCGTACACCTTCATCGCTATCAGCGCCGAGAGGGCTGCTAGGAGCCCGTAGGCTGCGCTCGGGTACACCTTGAATATCGTCCACGCGTCGGCCACGAGCGTGAAGGGGGAGAGGAGGAGTGCGAGCAGCGGCGGGGTGTTCCTCAAGCCCCCCATCCAGTAGTAGCTCGCGAAAGGCTCCAGCCTCTCAGCGAAGTCCATTAAATGCGCCGCGTACTCCGGCGTGTCCCAGCCGATGAGCCAAGGCCACCAGTGTAGCTCGGGCGCGAACCTGAACACGAATGCGAGTAAGCCCGCGGCCAATGCAACGAGCACGGGACGCCTCTCCAGCGCCTCGGCGGCCCTACGGGCCATCGACCTTAGGCCTGCGTAGGCGTCATCAAGGAGTGGCCTATCCTTGGCGGCGACGACGTCGCGCCTCACGGCGTGCACGAGGGTCGCGAACGCCACTAAGAAGGACCCTGAGAGCACCAAGAGGGAGGACGAGTAGCTCTCTAGCGAGATGTAGTGGCTTCCCACGAGTGCATAGAAGGACCCAAGCGAGAAGGCTCTGTTGTAGTACATGCTCAGCAACCTGCCCTCAACGACGAAAACCCCGCCAATGACCAGCAGAATGGCCGTCGATAGCAGAGGCCTGTCCCGCAACCTCTTCAGCTCCCTGTACGCCGCCGCTAAGGCCAAGATGGTCGAGGCCCAGACGAAGTAGTCGTAGGTCACCCTCCCGGTAGTTAACGGGTTGTGACAGAGAGCGCCGTAGAACATCAGCACTAGCGCTAGCAAAGCGATCACGGCGTTAAGGGCCCTCGAGGCCGCCTTAATCCAAGACCTCAGAGCCCTGCTCAACGCGACTACTGCCCCTAGATGGCCACGTCTAAGTCTCGGGCTAAGGGCCTCCTCAAAGTCGAGCCGAAGAGCACGGCTACTTTAACGTCCGGCATCGTTGAGGGCCTCCCTCAACCCCCTCGAGACGCCCTCGACTGAGACGTGGTGCTCAACCCTCATCTCCGTTTAGCCCTCGGTTGAGGAGAGCCCCTAACCTTGCTCAGGAGTTCCTCGACGCACCTGAAATCGGCCTTCACTGCCTCACAAACCCTTCGTCGTCGACCGGCCAAACGATGGACGGTGTCGCTCGCACGCGATTCCGTCGCGCTAAGGCGCCCTAAGCAGCAACGCCACCAGCGCGGCTATCACGCTCACCAGCAGCGGCAGGTTGAATGCCACGAATAGCTTCGTGAACAGGCTTATGGAGCCCTCCAGCCTAGCGACCCTGTGTTCGAGGGCGCCGACCCTCTGCTCAAGGCCATTGAGCCTCGCGTCGAGCCTTCCTACCTCCTCTCTAAGCTCCCTCCTCAGGGCCTCCACGTCACTTTTTAACTCCTTCCTCAAGGACTCGATATCGTCCTTGAAGTCCTTTCGTAGGGCCTCCACGTCGCTCTTGAACTCCTTCCTCAAGTTCTCTATGTCGCTCTTGAACTCCTCCCTCAAGGACTCTGCATCGCTCTTGAGCTCCTTCTTCAGGGCCTCAATATCATCCTTAGTAGCGCCCCTTAAGGCCTCGATATCGCCCTTGAGCTCCTTCCTAAGAGCCTCTATGTCGCCCTTGGTCGCCACGTCCCTCAGCACTGCGTTTATTATGGCCAGCCTGACGTCAGGCTCTGAGACGAGGAGCTCGGCCAGCCTCTTCCTTGCCCTCGCGTCCTCCTCGAATAGCTTGACTATGTCGTCGGCGGTTATGGGCGGCAAGGCGCCTTCTGGAGAGGAGAATGCCTAAGGGCTTATGTCTCTAGTCGAGAGCGTCATTGCACGACAGCCCTTCCATGCATGCCCTTGGGCCCAAGGCCTTCGGCGGGGCCACAGACGTTGATCAGCCGCTCGCAACAGCCCTCAGCCTCAGCGCGCCGAACTTCCTGTACGCCGACGCGAGCAGAAGGGCGAGCGTGAGCGACGAGAGCGACGCCACCACGGGGTCGAGCCTTATGCCCCAGGGGGAGTAGTTCAGGAGGAGGCCCACCAGCGGCACTAAAGCCAAGCTGAGCCCTATAGAGAGGGCCAGCCTCTCCAAGGGGGAGAGGTCCTCCTCCCTCGGGTACAGGGCCTCCACCAGCGAGTAGCCGGGGAGGAACAGCACGAACACGGAGCCCAGTGCGATCCTTAGAGGGGCCAGGGCGGGCACGAGCGGCGAGAGGTAGATCGACGTCAAGCAGAGGGCCACGAGGAGGGCGGCTATGGCGAGGCCGAGGTTGTACCTGGAGAACAAGTACTCGGAGAACCTCTTGGGAGGGCTCGGGTCCACGAGCTTCAACAGCCCCTTCCTCGAGAGCCCGTAGAGGGCCTTGGCGACCTCGCTCACCTCGCGGCCCGAGCTCGACACCACTTCCTCGACGCGCGCCTTCCTCGACTTGACCAGACGCCTTATGGTCTCCTCGAGGCCGCTGAGCTTGACGTCGCCCCCAGTCCACACAACCTCCCAGTTGGCGTGGAGCTTGGCCCACCACGCCCAGACCCTCCGCC
>DAIQQE010000019.1:0-15032 GCA_036786905.1 Candidatus Nezhaarchaeales archaeon
CAGAGATCAGGCGCAGGAGGGAGGGCATAATCAAAGACCGCAGGCTCCTCGAGGAAGCCGGCACGGTCCTGCTCTTCGGGCCTCCTGGGACAGGGAAGACGTACATGGCCAAGGCCATCGCCGGCTCCCTGAGCAGGTACGGGCAGAAGACCTCCTTCGTCAAGGTAGAGGCTTACGAGCTCGTCTCCAAGTGGCTGGGCGAGTCGGCTAAGAACGTGAGAGAGCTCTTCAAGCTCGCCCGAGAGGTCGCTCCTTGCATACTCTTCATAGACGAGGTCGACGCCATAGCTAGGGCTAGGACAGAGGTGACCTCAGATGCCGGAAGGGACGTCCAAGGAATGCTCAACCAGCTCTTGACGGAGATCGGCGAGGGCTTCCACGTCAACAGGAACTTAGCGGTGATCTTCGCCACGAACTTGCCCTCAGTAATAGACCCTGCCCTCATGGACAGGGTTAGGAAGGTGATATACGTGCCTCCTCCTAGGAGCAAGGAGGATGTGAAGAGGCTCTTCGACTTCTACTTGTCTAAGGTCTCCGTGGATCCAGAGATATGGAGCGGGTCTGGCCTCAGGCCCGAGGCCTTCGAGGAGTTGTGGAACAATATCAAGCGCAGGAAGCTTGTTTATGAAGCGAGCATACCGTCGAGGAACATCAAGGTCTCGGACGAGTACTGGATAACCCCCAGGGACGTCAAGAACATAGTCCAAGAGGCCGCCAGCGATGCCGCTTTTGAGGGGCTCGACTACGTGACGTTCGACAAGTTATTGGAGTACACCAAGGGGCTGGGCTCGGAGAGGAGCTGTCAAGTGGCGTTCCTATAGCCCGAGCCACCCAAGCAAGTGCAGGTTGCCAACGTGGACCCTCTTCAAGTGACGGCGGGCCGCCTTCAGGCACTCCTCGACCTGACCCCTAGGAGTTATGGGCATGTCGCTCATGAAGTGATCGGGATGGAAGACTAGTAAGGAGTACGGTATTTCGGGGTTTAGGCTTGCGATGAACTCCGCGATCTTCTCGACCTCGTAGGCATCGACGTACCCCGGCACCAAGAGGGTGGTGGCCGTTAGCACAGGTACCTCTGGCCTCTCGCAGTAGAAGTCTCTGGCTATCATCTCGAAGTTCTCGTAGGCGGCCTTGTTGGACACGCCGCTCAGAGCGTAGCTCAGCTCCTCGTCGAAGCACTTCAAGTCGAACTTTATGTTCCCCCCACTCTCCAAAGCCAAGCTCGCTGCCTCTCTGACGAGCCTCCTGCTCCCGCAGCCGTTCCACTCAAAGCATATCCGGATTATCCTCTTCTCCGGCTTCTCTTCCAGCACCCTTCTCGAGGCCCTTATCGCGAAGGGCAACTGTGGCTCGGGCGACCCGCCGAAGAAGCATACACACGTGTAGTCCTCGTTGTTCAAGACGTGCTTCACGAAGTCCTCGACAGAGACCTTAGGGGCTCTGGAGAGGAGCTTGTGCGAAGCGTTCTGACAGAACAGGCAGTCGAAGTTGCATCCGTAGAAGAACACAGCGTAGTTCGCGTAGCCCACCTCGGGCCCGGGGCGCACGGCGTACTTAGGGTATCCGGCCCCCGTCCCGGCTGGGCAGAACCACGACGCGCAACAGTTCGTGACGTGAGGGTCGTAGTAACCGTACATCAAGGCCTCGTCGGCTGAGACCAGGGAAACGAGCTTCCCGTTCTCGTTCCTCCTCAGACCGCAGAAGCCCGCTTCCCCCTCGGCCATTGAGCACTCATTGGCGCATATCGTGCACCTCAGTCCACGAGGACTTCGAGGGGGCCTCGGAGGGAGGCCGTAGCGCGACCTAGCCATCTCGTGAGCCCGCTCTATGAATGGGCGCGCTTCCTCGAACCTGGTCTTTATGCACTCTGGGCATACCTCGAGGGCCTTCGATATCAACCTAGAGCTCTTACCGCAGATCTTGCATTCGACCTTCAAAATGCCGGTGAACCTCCACAAGGAGGCACACCTACATAAAGAGCCTGAGCCCCCTCTGAGTAATCTGCACGGCGCCCGTTATCGGTATCGGGCTCTTGCAATAGAGGCACCTCTTGTCCGCCGTCAGCTTAACCTCGTACACGCCCCACTGAAACCTCTTTATAACTGGCTTGCCACAAGCAGGGCAGTACGTGTGATTGCCAGGGTGGTTGGGTATGTTACCTACGTAGGGGTAGAGGAGGCCCATCTCCTTAGCCATTTGATAGGCCCTCTCTATGACCTCTACCGGCGTCGGGGGATTCCTAAACCTATACGCCGGGAAGTACCTAGTGAAGTGCAACGGCACCTCCGGACCTGCGTGCTTCAAGTGCTTTTCGATGACCTCTCTGACGCAGTCCTCGCCATCATTTACGCCGTTAACTATGAGGAACACCACCTCGACGTGGAGGCCCATCTTCAAAGCCATCTCAACGTTATTCCACACAAGGCCTGCTCCCTTGACGCCCACGTACTTCTCGTAGACCTCTTCGTTGCCCTTGACGTCTACCTTGAGGCCGTCGAGGCCCGCCTTGGCGAGCATGTCGAGAGCTTCAGGGGTCATGAATCCGTTCGAAACGAAACAACAATAGAGGCCTTTCCTCTTCGCTAGCTGGAAGACGTCTAGGCAGTACTCGAAGAGCATGGTAGGCTCGTTGAAGCTCACGCAAAGGCCCTGATCGCCGCTCTTGACTGCTATGTCGATCAACCGAGTGGGGTCCACGTAGAGCGCCGTTTGAGGGTCTGGCCTAGACTTAGACAAGTGGTGATTTTGGCACCAAGGGCAGTCGAAGTTACACGACCACGTGGAGAAGGTCAGAGAGGTCGAGCCTGGCCAGTAGTGGAAGAATGGCTTTATCTCTATGGGCCTGCTCTCGATGGCCGAGAGGTCGCCGTAAGTCGCAGTGAGCAACGACTCGTTGTAGTTGAACCTAGCGCCGCAGTAGCCCCAGCCCCCTCTCGGTATCTTGCAGAGCCTGTTGCAAACGCGACATACGACTACCTCGCCCCTCCTCTCGAAGAGAGGGGACGGCCTGACAGTCGGCCTCTTCACGAGCTCGCCCAGGTCAACCGCTTTGGCCAAGCCTCATGCACTCCGTCGATAGTGGCGGCCTCTTGGGAGGGAAACCCTCCACTTTATAGTTGTAGTACCTCCAGCAGATGGCGTTGCCCCTCTGCAACACAACCTTGTCGCAAGTCCTGTCCGGGAAGAGCCATCCGCCGAGCCTCTCGTCGTGGACGTAAAAGACCCAGCAGTGGCTCAGGTCCGACTTGACCCCTTCGATGGCCACGACAACCGCCCCCTCGTGACCAGAGGCCTCGTCCGAGGGAAAGTACTCGACAGAGAGGGCCCTCCTCGTGGCCTCGAGGACGCTACAGCCCTCCTCGACCTCCACCTCTCTCAGCTCTACCCTCCCCTTTCCGAAGTTCACGTACACGGGGACCTTGAACCTCTTGCTGAAGATCTTGAGGGGCATGTCCTCGCTACTCTTACGTGAGGACAAGGTATATAGGTGGCGAGCTAGCCATAAACTTTAGCTCAAAAAGAGGGCCCTTCGTTGACTACCACTTGGAAGACGGCTGCGAAGGTGTACTGGTGCCCCAACTGCAACGTGCCATTGCTGGCGCCCAAGTGCGGCCTCTGCAACGAATCAGGGGTCAAGGCTCACGGCTCGCCTCCAAAGGACTTCAGGCCGGCGCTGGACTACGACTTCAAGGTCTTGAGGGGGGCTATAGAGAGGGAGTTCGGCGCCAAGGCCTACCGAGTCCTCGTCCCGAGCGAGCTGGTGCTCCTTAACAAGATACCCTACGTCGATCAGGCGAACGAGGTCGTTGTAGACGGGTGGGTGATGGGCAACCTCTACTACAGCCCGGACAAGGACGTTTGGAGGTTCAGGCCGTCCTACGAGGGCGCTGCCAGGCTCGTGGCCGAGGGCGCCGCTCCCTACGTCGAGGTTCTGAAGGAAAAGGTCAGGTTGTGGGACGAGCTGTCTAGAAGCGAGGTCAGGGGGGACTCGCTTCCCGCTAGCGGCGAGTACGTGATACTGACAGACTCCAAGTCCATGGCTATAGGAGTGGCCGTCTCGCTGGGCAGCGAGAAGTTGAAGGTCGTTAAGGTCTGGGGACCCCAAAGGCCTCACGTGAGGGGAGGCAAAGGCAATTGGGAGGCAGCCGTCAAAGCCAACGAGGGCCATTTGGAAGTCGAAGAGAAGAGGGCCGAGGCCCTAATAACTAAGGCCATTAAGTCGCGCGACGTCTTCGTCTCCTACTCCGGTGGCAAGGACAGCTTGGCGACGCTCTTGCTGACGCTGAAGTGCTTGGGCGACGTGCCCCTCCTTTTCAATGATACTGGCATAGAGGCGCCCGCGACCGTAGAGCACGTTTGGAGAGTAGCCGACAGGTTCGGCCTAGAGCTCATCTACGCTAGCGCTGGCGACGCGTTTTGGAGGTCTCTGCCAGTCTACGGACCGCCCGCTAGAGACTACAGGTGGTGCTGTAAGGTGTGCAAGTTGGTCCCCATAGCCAAGGCTGTCAAGGAGAGGTTTCAAGGAGAGGTGTGCACGATACTCGGTCAGAGGAAGTACGAGTCCTTTGCCCGCTTGAGGGCTCCGGCTATCGAGAAGAGCAGGTGGATACCAAACCTCGTGAGCGTCAGCCCGATAAGGGATTGGTCAGCGCTCCACGTCTGGCTCTACTTGATGAGGGCTAAGGTCGAGTTTAACCCCCTGTACAGGGAGGGCTTCGACAGGATAGGGTGCTGGCTCTGTCCGGCTTGCGAGCTCGCTGAGTTCAAGAGGGTTGAGGAGCTCTACCCCGACTTATGGCGCAGGTGGGAGGAGAGCGCTCTGAGCTGGTGCTTAGAGAGGGGGCTACCACCGGAGTGGTTCAGGCTTGGGTTGTGGCGATGGAGAAAACTACCCGGCGAGGCCAAGAGGTTCGCCTCGAAGATGGGAGTCGACGTGAGCGGATTAGAAGAGAAACTGGTCAGCCTCAAAGACGTGGAGGTAATGCTGACCGTTAGGCCTTGCGAGGACTTATACGAGGCTCAGGGCTCGATAAGGGCGCCTATCGACCTGAATAGGGCGGCTACTATGCTCAAGTGCACGGGAGGGAGAGTCGTCGTCAACGAAAAGCTGGGGCTACTGACCTTGAGGATGGACGAGGGAGTCGCCTCACTAAACAAGAGTGGTTCCTTTTCTATCCGAGCCGAAGACTCCCACGAATTGAAGAGGGCCGTGGAGTTCTTCGTCAAGAGCTTGTTGAGGGCTAGGCACTGCAACTCCTGTGGTTCTTGCAAGAACTGGTGCCCCACTGACTCCATAATTGTAGGGCAAGGAATCGAGGTCAAGGACTCGTGCGTGGGTTGCAGGACTTGCATAATTGCATGTCCCATAGCTACGTACATGTACAAGTTCTCGACGAGCGTGATCGGTGACGAGATTGAGGATTAGGACTTCACGCTTACCGTTGCTAGCGGGCATAGCTGCTATTGTAACCGTCGCACTCCTTTTGAACGTCGTCCACGCGGAGAAGTGCTTTAAGTACGTCTTCGAGGTCGACGACGAGGGGGCCACGAGCGTGACCGTCTACCTCTACGACGAGGAAGGTGGGAGCTCTTGGCTCTATGTGCCTAAGAGTCAAAGAGGGTCGTTGAATTTCACCGTCTACGAGGGCAGGCTAATTAACGTCACGTACAAGAGCCTGATGTACGAGGGCCGAGAAGATCCCTTTTACGAAATAATGGAGCTCCACTACGAGGCCTCAAAGGCGTTCAACGCGAGCATAAAGTATCACGCGAAGTATGGGGCTCTCATAATCGAGCCGAGGGCAACTTTCATCTCCCCTCGAGTCGTCCACGAAGGGGTCACGACCAACGTGGTCGCCTACTTGCCGAGCTACGTTAGCACGTCTGAGGAGAGGGTCTCATCGGCCTCGGGGAACATCAACGATGTTAAAATCGTGAAGACGGAAGAGGCCGTGGTGGTGAGCGCGGTAATAGGACATAACGATCGGCTGATAATCGAGTACGCCGTTCCGCGCGAGGCCGAGGTCGTGAACGTGTCCCTGGGGTGTCTTGTCTTCAGAACGCCCTCGCGATACGTGGACTTCGCCAGCGAGGTTCTTGGCGCGCTAAGTAGAGCTTACGATGTGTACAAAGAGGTTTTCGATTGCGAGCTACAAAGCGTTTACGTAGAGTTCTTCGTGCCGTCGAGGAGAGACATAGCATTGGGCGTCGAAGGTTACGTGCCCATCGTAGGCAGAGAGCTCGGACCCATACACTTGAACATCTTATATATAAGGGGGGTCGAGGGCTTCATGAACGTCATAGCGATGCACGAGTTGGCCCACCACTTCCTATGGCACATCGGTGTCCCGCTCTCGAAGCTCTGGATCCACGAAGGAGTAGCGGGGTACCTGAGCTTAGCTCTAGGTCGAGAAATGGGCTATCATGGCGCCGTCGAAATACATGAGGGCCCTCTCAAAAAAGACCTAGAGAGGCTCAGCGGTCGCTTGGGATTCGTTCAAAAGTGGACGCCATCCTCAGTACCACCTCAAGAAGTCGGCCCCTACTACGCCGCCTCTTACCAAGTGTTTAGCATTCTCTGCGAGAGGTACGGGGGCCTGGACTATTTGAAAAAGCTATTTGCAACTTTCAAAAGGCTCGACCACTTCGACTGGTACGACGAATATCGAGTGGCAGAGGCCTTCGGAGAAGCGGCTGGCGACGTCGAGGAGGTAATCGAGCTGTTCCTCGGGTGGGGGTTCGAGCTCGGGATAGCCTCGCGGCCCGTTCCCAAGCTCTCCCAATTAAGGGAGAGGGTCTCGAGCTTGCCCGATTGGCTCGAGCCCTATAAGGGGGTCGCTGAGGCGATGATCCATTTAGCTGAGGCTCTCCAGCGGCGGAACCTGACATACACATCGGCTCTGGCCGTTAAGGCATCACAACTCGTGTGCGATGCCAGCATCCCACTCACGATCACCGGCGTGGCGATAGTAGTCGCCGCTCTCGTCCTGCTGAAGCGGCTGGCTTAGCCCTTTCGGTCCCCTCGTCCGCATTCGGCACTCAAGCCTCTAGCCCGCGGAGTGCTACGCGCCCTCAAAGCACCGTCCGTGCGATGGCCGCAAGCCTCTCGAGATCGTCAGCTACGGAGATCGCCGACTTTCGTAAATCAGGCCAAAGACGGCGCGGGCTCTTAGATTAAGGCCGTCTCCCCCGAAGAGCTTAATTATGCTCGAGGAGGATAGGGTTGCGAACGTTCTATGTGGAGCAGGGCCATTAAGTACATAAGGCTTGAAGAGGCCCTCAAAGCCATTGACTCGCACGTCAAGCAGTCGTTGCCTGCAGAGGAAGTCGATATTTTCGATGCGTACGGTCGATTCTTGGCCGAGGACGTGATCTCGAAGATCGACGTTCCTCCTTGTGACGTGGCTCACTTTGATGGATACGCCCTGAGGTGTAGCGACGTCGAACGAGCCTCGCCCGTGAGCCCCATCAGGCTGAAGATCAAGGCACGACTATACCCTTCGACGAAGGAGCCCATTAGCCTGGGGCCGGGAGAGGCCGCCTACGTCGCGACGGGGTCTCCCATGCCTGTGGGGGCGGACGGAGTTCTGCCGGTAGAGGCCTCGGTGGTCAGGGGCGAGTACCTCGAGGTGAGACATGGCGTGAGGCCCGGAGACTATGTCGTCAAGGCCGGGAGCGACGTGAGGAGAGGAGAGGTGGTCTTGAGGAAGGGACATAGACTCAGGGGGCAGGATCTGGCCATGCTTGCGCTCATGGGACTTGCGAAGGTCAAGGTTCTTTCGAGGCCTAGGGTGTGCATCGTGCCCATAGGCGATGAGCTCACAGACGAGGTCGGTGCGCTGAAGCTAGGAGAGGTCCCCTGCAGCCACGCCTTAATGATTAGTGGCTTCGTGCTGAGAGACGGCGGAGTCCCATTGCGCTTCTCAAGGGTTCCAGACGACGCTTCTCTGATATCCGAGGCCGTGGTCAAGGCCGCTAGCTCCTCAGACCTCGTGCTGACCATAGGCGGCGCGTCGAAGGGCGAGAAAGACCTTGTGGCCACGGCCATATCGAAGATCGATGAAGCCAAGATCGTGTTCCACGGAGTAATGACGAGGCCGGGTAGGCAAACTGGATTTGCAGTGGTTAACGGAAAGCCCTTGGTCATGCTACCTGGCTTGGTGCAATCCACTATAGTCGGCTATCAGCTGATAGCCAGGAGTGTTATGTTCAAGTTGATGGGCTTGAGGGTTGACGACTTGGCGATCAAGGCTAAAATGGCCTGTGATCTGAGGGTTCCCCAGCCCAAGGGGTTTAAGAGGATTGTCTTCGTCAGGCTCGAGAGTGACGGTAGTGATTATAGGGCTTGGCCCCTAATCGGGGAGTCCCCTCTTTTGAGCATCCCGGTTAAGGCCAACGGATACGTCATCTTTGGCGAGGGCTTGGAGTACGTAGAGAAAGACAGCATGGTGGACGTTTATCTGTTGCAATGAGGCAGTCGACGCTCAGCTACAAGTCAAGGATTAGGTCGCAGTTCATTCACGCCCATAAAAGTATTTATTGCTATGTTCTAAGAAGTGAAATTCGAAAAATGATTGAGGGACAAGACATACTGGCCTTAATACAAGGCATAGGGCTCACGGAGTACGAAGGCAGGGTCTACGTCGCTCTGATAAGCTTGGGCAAGGCAAAGGCTAAGGAGATAAGCGACATAACGTCCATAGCATATCCCAAGGTCTACGACGTCTTAGCGAGCTTAAAGCAGAAGGGCTTCGTCGAGGAAGAGCTGGGAAGGCCTAGGATCTACAGGCCCGTCGACCCCTCTAGGGCTATCAGGAACTACGTCGAGGAGAGGATTTCTCTGCTAAGGAACAAGGCTGAACAACTGATTGATGTCTTAGCGGTCAAGTACAAGGAGACAAGCGGCGGTAAAGGAGAGGCCTTCATCGTACAGAGCAAGAGGGGCATCCTCGACAAGCTGAGAGACCTGATACTTAAGGCAAAGAAGGAGGTCTTGATCTCGGTACCAAACTTCGATGCTTTGGGGGTCAAAGCGCTCCTCTTAGACTTAAACGCAGCCAGAAAGAAGGGCGTCGACGTCAAGATATTGACCTCGCTCTCAACCCCGAAAGCCGAGGTCGAGAGGGCCCTAGAAGTGGCGGACGTTAGGATTAAGGAGGGGCTCGAGGGCTGTTACGTGATAACGGATGCTGGGTCTTTGCTCATATCCGGCAAGGCCAACGACCTTAAAGCAATATTCGTGGCGGACGAGCTCGGCATAAAGCCGGTACGCGAGCACTTCAACTACATGTGGTTTGAGGCGACCCCGGCACCACTCCACTTGAGGTTGAGGGGCTCTGAGAGGGGCGTCATAATCTTAGCCGGTGGCGCGAGTAAGCGCATGGGTAAGGACAAAACGCTACTCCCAGTTAAGGGCGTCCCCATGATTAAGAGGGTAGTCGATGTCGCATTGAGGGTCTCTGGTGAGGTCATCGTCGTTACCGCCAACAAGAGGGCGTCGAGGCGGATTAGCAAGGCTATCGGAGGGGACGTCACGATAGTGGAGGACGAGGAGAGGGGTTGGGGGCCCTTGATGGGGATACTCACTGGGTGCAAGAGGGCTCACGCAGAGTACGTGGCCATAGTTCCTTGCGATGCACCGTTTTTAAACCCAAAGGTGCTAGCGGAGCTCTTCAATAGGGCCGAAGGGCGCGACGCCGCAATTCCTCGATGGCCCAACGGCTATCTAGAGCCCCTTCACTCCGTTTATAAGAGGCGGGCCGTGCTGGATGTAGCCCAAGAGCTGATGAGAAGGGGCTCTAGATCAATACTCCGCCTAATAGAGAGCTTGAAAGACGTGGTCTACGTCCCCATTGAGGAGCTGAAGCTCGTAGACGAGAAGCTCTTGACGTTCTTCAACGTGAACACCCCCAGAGATCTGTTAATAGCCGAGGCTATGGAGATTCCATAAAAGCCTCTAATGCTTTGATTAGCTTATCTTGGTCACGGGGAAGGACTAAGAACCCTGAGGCACCTTCTCGTTGCGCGAGACTCTCGTTAAAGGTGCAGAGCGCTATTATTGGTTGCTCTGTTCCCTTCACCCTCTCCTCGAGATCCTCGAGGTCTTTAAAGGCTATTACTTTGCCTACGTCGGACCTCTTGGCGACGAACCTATGAAAACCCTCTATGACCAATAAGTCCACCTTCAGCCAATCTACGAGCCTCAAGACCTCCTCGAGGCCATCGGGCTCTTTGCCTACCTTCAGCATCAGGCCAGCCTCTGAGGGAGAGAAGTAAGCAACGAACTTGGCACCAGCGCGTCTATGCCTCCACGTATCACTGCCCTCGCGGTCGACGGTGAAGTCGGCGTGATGTATGTGCTTTATCGCGCCGATCGTCAAGCCACGTTTGGCGAAATGACTTATCACTATCTCCGCGATGCTCGTCTTTCCGGACTTTTTGCTCCCTACTATGGCTATTTTCTTCATAGCCCACCACTTAAGAGGTCGCGCCTGACTAAGGCTTCGGGCTCATAGGAATACTCACACTGGCTCGATTCGATTTAATCAACCACCACTGACTTCGAGGACTTATAAGCTTTCTCAAAGCCCTTGTTCAAGCGGGTCCCCGTACTTGAGGGGAGAAAGGGTTAAGGCGTCTAGAAATATATTAAAGGCTCTGCGGAGGACATCCTCTGAACGTCGACATCGCCGGTGGGCTTCATTGCTTATCGACAAGTACGGCAGACCTGTCAAGGGCCTCAGGATCACGGTAACCCACAGGTGCAACTACAGGTGCTTCTACTGTCACATGGAGGGAGAGGGAGGGGGCGAAGAGCTGACAGCGAAGGACATTGCAAGACTCGTGAAGGTCGGCAAAAAGCTGGGCATAGACAAGGTGAAGCTTACAGGAGGAGAGCCCTTACTTCGTCACGACATAGTCGACGTGGTCAGGGCGATAAGCGATGTAGGCGTGGCCGACCTGGCCATGACCACCAATGGTTCGCTACTTCAAGGGCTTGCCGAGGAGCTCGTGGAGGCTGGTCTGAATAGGGTGAACGTCAGCCTACCCTCTCTCAGGAAAGAGGTCTTCAAAAGGATAACTGGAGTGGACATGCTTGATAAGGTCGTGTGGGGCCTATTAAAGGCCAAGGACCTCGATCTGAGACCAATAAAGCTTAACGCCGTGCTCTTAAGAGGACTTAATGATGGTGAGGTGTGGGACCTGATGGAGTTCGCTGGAAAGCACGGTTTCATACTTCAGGTAATAGAGCTAGAGCCTCTAGGCGTTGCCGACGAGCTCTACGACAAGTACCACGCACCCTTGGACGCCATTGAGAAATGGCTTGAAGATAAGGCGATTAAGGTTGAGGAGAGGAAAGACATGCAAAATAGAAGGCAGTACGACCTAGGGTATGTGAGGGTCGAGCTAGTGAGGGCGGTCAAAAACCCCGATTTTTGCATGCACTGCACGAGGTTAAGGATTACGGCTGAGGGGAAGCTGAAGCCCTGCCTCATGAGAGATGACAATTTAATCGACGCATTAGGTGCTCTAAGAAGAGGGGCTAGCGATGAGGAGCTTTCGCAACTTTTCGTGGAGGCCGTCAGGGCCCGAGAGCCCTACTTCAAGAGTACCTGCACGTTTGAGAGGGCCAAGATATGTTGATTGTGAAAAGGGGTGCGGCCATGTGCACCCCATCTCTGTCCCTTATTGGGCGTTCCTTCCTCGGTCTACCTGCTATTAAGGTCATCGAGGGGTGAGGAGTATGTCCCGTAGGGTAGTGAGAGAGGACTGGAGGAGGGTTTTGAAGTTAACCCCCGTAGAGGAAGCCGTCGAGAAGTTGCTGAAGGCGATCGATTTAAAGCCAAGGATCGAGGAGGTGGGCGTCGTCGATGGCCTTGGTAGGGTTCTGGCCGAGGACGTCGTGGCGAACCAAGACATACCACCCTACGACTGCGCTTGCTTTGAGGGCTACGCAATTAGGTCGAGAGACACTCGAGGGGCTACGAAGAGCAGCCCTGTAAAGCTAAAGGTCCTGGGCAAGATACTTCCCGATACGAGAGAGCTACCCGTCGTTCGAGAGGGCTGTGCAGTCCTTTTAGTCACGGGCGCGCCCATGCCCCCCGGCGCCGACACCATAGTTAAGGTGGAGGAGGTGAAGTTGGAGGGCGACCATGTAATCGTGTTCAGAGAGGTTGGAGAGCTGGAGAACGTTGCGCTCAGGGGCGAGGACGTTAAAGCCGGGGAGGTGATACTTAAGGCAGGCCACGTGATAAGGCCCGTGGACATAGGCTTGTTAATGGAACTTGGATACCCTAAAATCAAGGTCTATGCAAGGCCTAAGTTCGCCATTTTCTCGGTGGGTAGGGAGCTCTACTTGAAGAGCTTGGAAAGAAGGGGTCCGCCTCCCAACAATTACGCCTACGTCATAAAGGCGTTGACCGAGGAGCTCGGCGGGTCGGCCGACGTATTGGGTATTTTGCCAGACGAAGTCGAAGTCGTCAAGGAGGGTCTTCTAAAGGCCATCGACAGATACGACGCCGTGATAACGATGGGTAGCTGTAGCATTGGGATAAACGACGCAGTGCCTGATGCCGTGAATGAGCTGGGGGTCTCTACAATGGTCCACGGGCTCACCCTCAGCCCCGGTAAGCCAGCCGGCTTTGCCGTGCTCAGAGGGAAGCCGATAATAATGTTGCCAGGCCACATAGTGTCGGCTGTGGCAGCGTTCTACGTCTTATGTCTGCCGCTATTGGCGCACATGACCGGGAGGTCCGTGGATAAGATCCTGCCTCACGTTTACGCCAAGCTAGCAGTAGACGAAGAGACCCTAGGGGCCCATAGGTTTCTGAGGGCCATGGTCGAAGAGGTCGATGGCGAGTTAATAGCGAAGCCGATGCACGGCGGCTCTAATGTCATCTCCACATTGCTCAAGTCGAATTACTTCACGATACTGCCGCCAAATACGGTGGTCAAGAGGGGCGAGAGGCTCAAGTTCACAGCCCTGAGCCTGTCGAGCATAACGCCACGGTAGATGGCTAGGGACCAATTAAAGACCTCAGCACGTCGGCAAAGCGCTCTAAGCGCTTTGCGCTTCGCGCATTAGGCGTCAAGCTCAGGTTTAGAGGTGTTAGAGAGATGTACCCCGACCTAACGGCCTCCACGTCCGTGTCTTCGGAGTCCTCGGGATACAGCGCCAAGTCCCACTTCGCTATGGCGAAGCCTCCATCGCGTGCCACGTATATGTCGGGGTAGCCCTTTCTCGACGGACGCGTTACCTTTACCCCCCTTATCCCACTTCGAAAATCCGGGACATTTATCGAGAGCACGTCCGCGTCCTCGGGCATGCCCTCGTCGACTATCATCTTTGCCAGCACCATAGCGATCTTCGCGGCCAACCTCAACCCGGGATCGTCAAGCATTTGGAGCGCGATACCATCGTCGAACTCCCTAGCTATGGCGTAGGATATCGCCATGGAGGGGACGCCGTGTATTGCGGCCTCCATCGCAGCGCCTATGGTCCCTGAGTTTAAGATGTCGTCAACGCCCAAGTTGGGCCCCAAGTTTATGCCCGCTACAACAATGTCCGGCTTTTCATCTAGTAGCTTGTGCAGTGCCAACAAGACCGCGTCGGCTGGCGTACCATCTATCGAGTAGGCGATGCCGTGTTGCGTCGTCAACTTTTCGACCTTAATTACGTCGCCTACTGTGAGCGCCTTCCCTATTCCACTTCTCTCTCTATTAGGGGCCACCACCAAGCATTCGAAGTCGTTAGCGAGCTCCTTTCTTAGTGCCGCTATACCTACAGAGTGGACGCCGTCGTCATTCACTAGGAGGGCCAAGGGCCTTCTCATGGCTTATCACCTCCAAGGAACGGATCCCTCAGAACCCTCATTTGCTCAACGCTCGTGAGCAGCACTTGGTAAGCTCCGCTTTGAGGCTCTATAAATAGGCTTTGCGACCATAAGTTTTACGAGGATTCATGAAGAGGAAGGGCGTCTCCTCTTCGCTTGCCCTCTTAGCGTCCATAGTGATATTGATGACCCAGATATGCATAAACTTGGCGTTTATGGAGGTCATGAGCGAGGAAATAGCAAACAAGGCGAGGGAGTTTAGGGAGTTTGTCGAGAGCAGGGACTATAGCCAAATGATGTTGATAGCGGTCAACGAGACGACGCTAATGGTAGTCAATAGACGAAGTGGAGACGTTTTGATAAATGGTCTATCGCTGTGCTACCTCAATGGTAGCACAACAGATGTTAAGGTCGAGTGGTACGTCCCAAAAATGTCGACGAGTGAACATCATGTGCCCCAAAGCTTAAGAGATTGCATAGCGGTTATCCTCGACGTCGGAGGAGCAACTGAAGTGATGTTGCCAGTCTACAGAGCGGCTATGACGCTATCGGGATCTTGAGCTTCCTTATGAGCTCCTTGTACCTGTTTCTGACCGTAACCTCGGTCACCTGAGCAGCTCTCGCTATCTCTTTCTGGGTCTTCCTCTCGCCCATTAGGAGAGAAGCTATGTACACTGCGGCCGCTGCGAGGCCTGCAGGATCTTTGCCAGCTGTCAAGCCGGCTTTCCTAGCCTGTTGCACTATTTCGATAGCTTTCCTCTGCAACACCCCGCTCAAGCCCAGAGAGCTAACTATCCTGGGCACGAAGTCCATCGGGTCGGCGATTGGTATGGTTAACCTGACGTGCCTTAGCAATAGCCTGTAGCACCTAGCGACGTCCTTTCTCCCGACCTTCGTGCAGTCCGCTATTTCGTCTAGAGTCCTAGGGATCTTGAGTATCCTGCACGCGGCGTATATTGAGGCAGCCATGACCGACTCTATGGAACGGCCCCTCACTAAGCCAGCCTTGACAGCGGCCTTGTATATCTTCAAGGCCTCTTCCTTGACGTTTTGCGGGAGGTTCAGCTTGAAGGCGATGCGCTCTAGGTGGTTGGTCGCTTGCTGGATGTTCCTGTCTTGGGAGGTCTGGATCCTGCTCCTTATCTGCCAGCGCCTCCACCTCACGACCTCGAAGACCTTCTGGGGCGTCAGCTTGTGGCC
>DAIQQE010000122.1:0-3751 GCA_036786905.1 Candidatus Nezhaarchaeales archaeon
TGAAGTACGGCCTAGGCATGGCCTGGATAGTAGTGGTCTCGGCCCTTCTCCAGACGGTCTACAACGTCAGCCTCGTGAGGCTGATCATGTACACGGGCGAGTCCCCGATAGCGTACCTTAGGAGAGTCCCCCCGAGCCCCAAGTTCTGGACCGTGGCGATACCCGCCATGATCGTCGTTTGGGGCTCTTGGGGCTTGGCTGGGATCGCCGGATCGGGGGCAACTGCCTTGGGCTCCATAATCTTGGGGAGGCTGCCCGCAGAAGGAGACGCTTGGCTAGTAAGGTGCCTGACCCTAGTCATCATCGCCCTCTGCGCCCTACTCGTCTCGTTTGGACAGAAGATTGAGAGGACTTTGGAGATAGCGAACTGGTTCTTCATGGTCTTCGTACTCGCGACCTTGCTGTTTGTGGTGGCGCCGCTGACCGTGAAGCCTGAAGTCGTCGTCGAGGCCCTCCGCGGCAGCTTCAGCTTCGGCTACATACCTCCAGGGGCCGACGCAAGCCTGATAGCCGCTTGGTGGGCCTACACAGGGCTGGCCGTAGGGCTCAACTTCATATTCATGAACTGGTATAGGGACAAGGGCTATGGCATGGGCTCAATCGTCGGCTACATACCCGCGCTGATAGGCGGCAAGAAAGTGGCCCTATCGCCCTCGGGCAAGACCTTCACGATGAGCGTCGAGAACGTTAAGACGTTCAGGAGGTGGGAGAAGCTACTAAACTATGACCAGTGGCTCATATTCTTCCCGGGAGCTATCCTAGGCATGTACCTTCCATCCATGATAGCTGCTTCCCTACTACCCAGAGGGCAAGAGCTGAAGGCTTGGGGCGTTGCGGCTCACGTGGCCGAAGGCTTCGCGGCGATAGTGGGGACGTGGGGCTACTACTTAATAGCCTTCATAGGCTTCATAATACTCTTCAGCTCGGCCCTAGGCGCCTACGTGGACCCAGTTCCCAGGAACCTAACCGACGTCCTCTGGTCCTCGGATAGGGTTAGGAGGTGGGCCAGAGGCGACGTCAGGGTAGTCTACTACACCTTGCTCGCGACTTACGTAGCTCTCAGCTCATGGGCCGTCTTCCAAGCCCAGCCCCTGATACTCGTCACGATAGCCGCCAACATAGCCAACTTCGTGGGCTTACTTGTGATACCTGCCGTGATGTACCTCTCAAGCCGCTTGCCACGCGAGATCAGGCCAAAGCCTTGGGAGTACGCCTTGTTGCTCGTGTTCCTAGGGCTTTCGGCGTACTTCTTCGTCATGGCCATCCTGTCGATTAAGTAGCGAGGCCTCGCCTAGCCCTGCCCAGCCCTGCAAAGGGCTATGAAGAAGGCCGAGCAACGGTGCAGGTGAGGCATAGTCCTTCTAGCCTTGCCACTGCACTTGAAGCCCCCATAGCAATCCACGGTCGACGGCATCTCTAGCCTCTCGACGTCGACGTCGCACTCTTCCACGACCAGCTCACCTTCTTCGGGCAACAAGCTACAGGAGGCGTACACGACCTCGTCAGCCACCTTGGATATCGAGCTCAAGAGCTTGACCTGGGTCTTGTGGTACATCTTCACCTTGTTCGGCTTCGACAGCCTTATCTTGACGCTGGGGTCGTCGCCTACGGTCCCCGTGCCGCTACAGGGCACGTCGACTAGAGCCTTGACGAAGCGCTGGGACACAGGCGGCTTCCGGGAGTCCCCTAGCACCAATAGAACCCTATCTTTAGCGCTGAGCTTGGAGATCAGCTTGACGGCCTCCCTTATCCTGCTCTTCGACTTATCTATGGCGATGACCAGTGGGGCCCCCCTTAGGACTAGTATGGACGACTTCACCCCGGGCGCGGCGCACGCGTCCAAGACCTCGACGCCCTGAGCCCGGAGGGCTTCGACTATTAAGGCCGAGCCCTTATCGACTGGGATCGCGATGCCCTTTCTGACGGGCCCTAGCCTAGAAGGCGGCTTATCGCTCTTGACAACCTCGATCATGTAGTCCAAGTCCTCGTCGACCCTAACCTCGACGCCCTCGTTGGCTAGGGCTCTGAGAACCTCGCTCGGCTTTGCAAGGCAGAGGAGCCAGACTCTGCGCTCGTTCAGGGCCTTGAGGAGCTTCTCTAGAGTCTCGATGTCCAAGTACTTCGATAGCCTCTGGACGAGCCAGTAAGGGTATGAGGTCTCGACCGACAGGCGCCTCAGGGGGTTCTGCGGCAAGGGCGCGTTGAGGTGTTCGCCCGCTTCGTAGAACTCCACGAGCTCTCTGGGCCTAGCGGGCCTCCCGCGCTTCTTCATGAATGCGTACTGGACGGCGTGATAGTTCATCACCAAGCCGTAGAGGAATTCGTATGACTCTCGGCTCGGCTTGAGGTTTAGGTCTTGGAGGGCCTTCGAGTACGCTTTTTGAAGGCTGGTGTCGTACCTCTCAATTATCTTCAGGGCCTCGACCGTCACCTCCTTCACGTGCTGAGATCCTGAGGACACCCTCGACACTCTCTTAGACCCAGCTAACGAGTGTCCAACGCGATTTAAACTTCGCGTTCTCGAGATTCATGGAAGAACCTACGCCGTTGGTCGCGGGTCTGAGAGTTGATAAGCTGGCTCGTCTCCTCTGAGGATGGCGCTCTCAAGCCAGCTCGTGCGGTGAGGGATTTGCAACTCAACGGCATCACCGTAGTCCTCGACCTAGACAGGTTCAAAGAGGTCATGAAGCTAATGGGCTGGAGCGAGTACAAGCCGAACGTCGTTACTGGGAGCCTGACGCGGCTCGTGGAGGAGCTGGCCTCGAAACTTGGCGGCGTCGTGATACACGGGCTCGACGAGGAGCGCGGCACCGAAGAAGCGGTAATCAAGTTCGTTGGCGCCGACGTCGAGGAGGTATTGGGGGAGCTCGAGAGGGTGCGTCTCGAGATAGAGAGGATAGGCAAGGAGAGCGGGTCGAACGCCACCATAAGCATGGGGGTCTACGTAGGGCCCATAACGTCCCTCAAGCCCCAACCTCTGAGCGAGGCCAGGAGGGCGCCAGAGGTCGTGATGGCCCTGAGGGCCCTCAAAAAAGCCAAGAAGAAGGGAGGAAACGCGATCGTCGTCTTATGACCTCGTGAGCTTAAACGAGACCTACTCGACTACCTCGCCTATCGCGTAACTCCTACCTATCTTCGTTATCTTGATCCTCACCTTATCGCCCTTCTGCGTGCCCGGCACGAAGATGACGAAGCCTTGGATCCTAGCCAATCCGTCCCCACGTCTGCTAACCTCAGATATCTCGACGTCGTACTCCTGACCCAGTACTACGGGCTTCGGCATGGTCCTCCTAACTCCACCCTTAAACCTCATTTTCGTTCTCACCTCACCTCGGAGTTCTCCCCAAGAGCGCAAGCCCAAAAAGAGCCTGCACTCGTGGAGGTCGACTTTCCAGCGAAGAAGGGGTTATTTAAACGTGTCTCTGCACCGGATCAAGGGCTGGCTTGATGGTCGTAGACTCAAGGACGCCAGCCTCTGAATGCCAGTCATTTTTCAAAGCGGCCTCTAACGCAACTACTAGAGCAAAGAAAAGTTTTGTTGTTCCTCGGAGCTTTCGCGTAAGCCCTAAATCGACATGAGTGCCAGCATCACTATGAGCCCAGCGAATATGATCGATATCATGTTTATCGCTTTTATCATCGGGTTTATCGCGGGGCCGGCCGTGTCCTTGCAAGGATCTCCGACGGTGTCCCCCACGACCGCCGCTGCATGGGCGGGTGAGCGCTTTCCTCCAAAAACCCCGGTCTCGAT
>DAIQQE010000123.1:0-3703 GCA_036786905.1 Candidatus Nezhaarchaeales archaeon
CTTCACAAACCCGGAGCTCTTCGTTCCATGGGGTAGATCGATCACGAGCTATTATCATAGAGAGTAACTCACAGCGATGAAGAGGGCTAGGGCTATCATCACGCAGGCGGTCATCGCGATTAAGGTGACGAGCTCGTCAACTGCTTCCAAGGGTCCTCGACCCCAGCCTCGCTCTCGACCCTAAAAGGGGTGGGCCGGCGGCTCCTAGGCCCGCTCCACGCGCGAGCAGGGGCCATCGCTCAAGCGCAGAATCGGTGGGAGAGCGGTCCGCGGACCTCGGGCTTCCAACGAGCCACGCGTTGAGCGCTCAACAGCGCTACTCCTTGGACGTGAGGGCCTTTATGAGGCTGGCGAGGTCGGCGCCCTCGACATCTCTCGGGTTGATCCCGAACTTGGCGCACAGCCTCTTCACGAGCCCCCTCTCCAAGACTTGGGCCCCTGCCCCGAACATCTCCCTCAAGAAGCCGACCAAGGCCTCGGGCCTGTCAACGACGTCCTCTACTCGCAGGCCCGTGCGCATATGGAAGTAATAGTAGACGGCCCTCGAACAAGAATCTCCCAACAACTCCTTGAAGCCCTCGTCGATCGCTCTAAGTGTCTCGGTCCTGAGCTCCTCAGCTGACGTCTGCCTCCCCCTCCATTTCGGGCGAGGCCACGGCACGTCACCCCCTAAATTATCTGCGTCAGCTTGGGCATCGGGTAGCCTTTCGACGCGTCCATCTCGAGGGCGTAGATGTTCGTCCTCGGCTTCACTCCGTAGACGAGGACCACGCCGTGCTCTCTAGTGACCTTCAAGTGGACGTGGGCGAGGGAGCCGAGGGCCTCCGCCGCTCTCGGGTAACCAGGCCTGAGGAGGACCATGGTCAAGCCCTTCGTCTGCCTCGTCTTCGCGATGCACGTCCTCAAGAACCATAGGGCCTCCCTCTCTCCGTACGCGTCTATGAGGGCGTCTGCTTCGATAATGCTCAGCACAGGTTGCCCGGTCTTCGACCTGAGCTCTCGTTCGACGTTACCGTACATCTCGTAGACCTCCGAGAGGTCCTCGCCCCTAAGGGCTACGACGTAGGGCTCCGGCTTGAGCTCCGAGTGGTGCTTGACGCAAACTCTCATGAGGCTGTTGAGCTCGTCTATGGTGAAGCCCCCCGCCAAGACCCACGCCTTCAAGAGGTCGAAGTCTATGTCGGTCAAGAGGACCTTAATCACGCCCCTTCCCTGGGCCATGAAGTTCCCAGCCGTCGGCATGCATATCAAGTGGTGTTGTAGCGTTGAGATGCGACCGTCGACCTCGATCAAGACCGTAGAGCCCCTTGGATAGCCTCCTCCGAGCATCTCGTCTAGATCCGAGAGGCCAGCTGAGAACCGCTCTATCGCGTCCGGCTGAGGTTTGAACCTCTCTAGCCTGCCGACGAGCTTGAACTTAAAGGGCTGGAAGACCCTGAACCCGCCTTTGAGAGTGAAGGGGGCCCGGACTTCAGGAGTCGGCGAGCCCCTCATCTTTAATATCTCCAGCTCTCTGAACAGCCTTTCCCCCACAAACCCTCTCTTCAAGACGATTATGCCGTCCGTGACGAACTCCTCGACCCCTAGCCCGATCCTCGACTCGCCGTGTGGTACCTCAATTATCAAGAGCGTCGTGCAGCCCATCGACCTGACTATCCTGCCCAAGATTGTGTGGAGGACTATCCTCGCGTCGTGGGGCTCCCTGAACGCCTGGGCCATGGCCGAGAACGAGTCTATCACGAGCCTCTTCGCCTCAAGCTTGGCGATTCTGCTTATCATGTGCTCCAGGGCCGCCGACACGCCCTCCTCCTTGACAGTCAGCATGTCTAAGAAGGAGAACGTGCCATCTCTCTCGAGCTTCTCGAAGTCGAACCCGAAGGCCTTCATGTTGCTGTAGAACTGCTCCTTGTCCTCCGCGAAGCTCACGTAGACGCCCCTCTCCCCGTAGTCGACGGCCCCTCGATACAGGAACTGGGCGGAGAATATCGTCTTGCCGGTGCCTGGGTTCCCTGCTAGGACTATGAGGCCCCTCCTCGGGAGGCCGCCCCCCAATAGCTCGTCGAGGCCATCTATTCCAGAGGGGACAAGGCGCGACGTAATCTCAGCTCCCAAGCAAATATGGTATAATATTCTAAATTAAGACTTGCGCTGAGAAAGTCCTCAACCCTAAGCCCCACTCAGGCGAACCATATGCTGGATAGTAGCGGGAGTGATAGGAGCCATCGGCAGGAAGAGGGCTGAAAAGGTTGCTCCAAAGAGCGATTTGAAACCCTCTTCGACCCCTTGCTCAAGAGGCGCTCAAAGGCCTAGACCGCATCCCGAGCGCCGTGCTTGAGCTCGCGGGCGATGTGCGCGCATAAAGGCCGTAGCGCCGAGGCCCATGCGCGTGGAGACTAGAGGCGCTAAGCATATCTAGTTCTTTAGTTCTATAGTACTTTTGGTAGAGAAATGAAGGAGGAGGTCGAGGTCATCAAGGTCGAGGTCCCGAAGGCCTTGGCCGAGAAGTTCCGCAAGTACGTCGCCGAGAGGTACGGCCTGAGGAGGGGCTCCATAACTAGGGCCATCGTGGACTTGATAGAGGAGAAGCTGTCCGAGACCAGGGGGCCCGGTGCGGGCACCGTCGACCCCATCGTGGGCCTAGGCCTCGAGTCCGACTACTCGTGGGGCGGAGAGGACTTGGTCGAGGCCTTGAGGAGGAGGGCCCATGTACTTGGTGGACGCTAACGTGTTGTTGGAGCTGCTCTACAAGAGGGACAGGTGGGAGGAGTGCCGCGACTTCTTGAACAAGGTCAAGGCGGGGGCCGTCAAGTCTCACGTCCTGCACTTCACGCTACACGGAGTCTCGGCCATCCTCGGAGACCCGAAGCTAGTCTCAAGGTTCCTCTCCGAGATCACGACGTGGCGCGGCTTGACAGTGGTCGACCTGCCAATAGAGGAGGAGGTTGTGGCAAGCGATTTGGCCAGTAGCCTGGGGCTGGACTTTGACGACGGGTTGCAGTACTACTACGCTAAGAAGGCGGGGTTGCGGATAGTCTCGTTCGATAGGGACTTCGATAGGACCGATGTCGAGCGCGTAGAGCCCAAGGACGTTTAGGTCAGCGGATGGCAGCGCAAGCTGTGGGAGGAAGTGAAGTCCCTGAGGCTAGGCCAAGAGGATATGAGGAGCTAATGGGGTGACGTCGTTGGTACCATTGTCTTAGCCCTCTCAATAATGCTATTGCCTAGTGCTACGTAAAGTAATATCCATGCCAAGAGGCCAGCTATCGGGACGAATATGCCAATTGCGAACAGTGCTCCGGTTATTAAGTAGAGCCCGTTCTCCTCCACATCGTATAGCTTAAGCCCTAGCACTACGAGGCCTATCTCCCCAATCGTCATCAATGTAATGGCGACGATCATTATTAAGAGGCCCACGAAGACGAATGACAGCGCTGCCCCAGTTACCATCAATATAACTCCCCAGAAGAGCCCTACGTATACTAACGTGCTAGGAGTTTTGAACTCGGGATTCGATTCTGCCAACTTGCGTAAGCCGGGCACGAACTTGCCAGACAGACCTATTACCCCAACTATTCCTCCAATAACCACTAAGCCCATTAAGACGGTCCAAGGGATTGATGCCACTAATTCAAGTGGCTTAGCAAAAGACGGCATCTCGTAATGCGTCGTGTACGACATCTTCTTATAGTAATGCATGTAATAC
>DAIQQE010000020.1:0-7371 GCA_036786905.1 Candidatus Nezhaarchaeales archaeon
GGAGCTCGTCCAAGGCCCTCAAGTGCTATTGGACGGCGAGGACTAGGCTCCGCCGCGTCAACCGAGGCCCTCTCTGCTGGCGAGCCGAGCTCCGCAGGCCATCGCCTCACGACCCTCCGGAGGAGCGCGGCTTGGAGCCGACCTACGGCAGGACGCGCTTCGAGAAGTAGTGTAGGGAGTACAGCGGGGCCGCCGGGTTGTGGCCCGTCGCCCTGTCCTTGGCTAACAGGTAGACGACAGGGGCCTTCGAGTACCTCATGAATATGGCGTCGTGGCCCACGCACAGCCCCACGACGACGTTTAGCTCCGTGCCGACGTGGTTCAGCACCATTGCTTGGAGGACGGGGTTGCACATGGACTCGTGAGAGCCCGGGCTCAGCTTGTCCTCGTCTCTGAGCCCGATCCACGTCTTGTCTATGGATCCGCACTTGCAAGCTATCGAATAGACCTCGAGCCCCCACGACTCGAATATCCTGTCCACCTTGCTGGCCTCCTCGCCCAACCCCACGCAGAAGGCGAGCCCCACCTTCTTGATGTTAAGCCTCTTGCAGAGCTCGACGACTTCTCTGATCCTTGGCCAGACGCCGTAGCCCTCCTTCTCTATGAGCGTCGAGAAGTAGTGGACCCTCTTAATGAGCTCGTTCTCGTACTCCCTCATGGACTCTTTGACTACCTCGGGGTATACGAGCGTGGGGCAGAAGGCAGGCCTCTTGGCTTCTGGGTAGCGATAACAGGGCTTTAACGGACATTTGGCACATTGAGGGAACCTATCACAGCCCATAGCTGTTAATCGAAGTCGAGGCCTATTTAAGGCTTGGTGGTGGAGCATGAGGTGTATAGCATCGGGGCCGAGCTCGCTGTTCACGGCTGAGGACTATTCTTAGGGCGGGCTCGGGCGCTCCACGAGAGGTCGAAGCACGCGTCATCTTCTATCTCAACCACGCCCTTTAACCTGACGTCTCTTGATGAGGCCCCTACTCTAATTTCGTACGGCCCCTCGTGCCCTCTGAGCCACTGATTAGCTCGTCTAAGTCCCTTGCCGGGAACGCTATGCCGACCTCGTCCTCCTCGGTCCTCCCCAGCATGGCCTCTCCGCTACACGGATTGCTTATCCGAGACCCCCGATCACGTGGACGCTGAAGACCACGAGCAAGAACTCAACATCTTTGTAACATAAATTATTTATTTAGCTAAACTATTTGTTTATATGATTTTTAATGTGGATACCTAGATGGCTGGGAGGGACCTACGCCAAGCTCTACCTGGAGTTCGGCTTAGAGGCCTTCACCCTCAGCGATGCAGTGAAGGTCCTCGGCAGGGGCGAGGAGTGGGTCAACGTAGCTTTCAGCAAGTTGCATAGGTTTAGGCTGCTTTACCTGTTAGAGAGGTCTAGGCCCAGGCTTTACCGCGTCGTCAGCCCCGAGGCCATGGTATTGGTGCTCTCGGGCAGGATCAGGAACCTCGACAAGGTTAGACAGGAGAGGTATTTGCAGCTGATCCTCGACGCCTTTCTACACCTAATGCGTAGCTACAAGTTGACGTCTATCTGTCTGTACGGCTCCGTCGCCCGTGGGACGGCGCGTCGGGACAGCGACGTCGACTTGCTGGTGGTCTCCGACGACTTCAGCGGTAGCCTCGCCTCGAGGGTTGAGCGCGTCCTCGAGGACGTCGAGAGGAAGGTCTCGGGCGAAGTTGAGAGGCTCAGAAAGTACGGCGTGGACACGGGGCTCAGCATCTGCCCCTTGAGGAGGGAGGAGGTCTTGCGCTTCCCCCCGATACTCCTAGACCTAACCGAGGACGGAATAATCCTGTACGATGAGGGGTCCTTTCTGGAGAGAGCTTTGACCAAACTGAGGGCGAAGCTAAGCGAGCTAAATGCCAAGAGGGTGTTTATTGGTGAGGACTCTTGGTACTGGGATCTTAAGCCCGACTACAAGTTCGGGGAGGTGGTTGAGCTTTGAGGCTCATCGACGTGGCTAGGTCGTATCTCAGGCACGCGGAGGCGCGCTTGAGGGATGCTCAAGAGGCGCTAGCGGAGGGCTTGTACCCCTACGCGCTCAGGCTGTCGCAGGAATGCGTGGAGCTGTCTCTTAAGGCTGCCCTCAGGATTGTGGGCATCGAGTACCCCAAGAGGCACGACGTCTCCGACGTTCTGGTGATGGCTAAGGAGAGGTTCCCTGAGTGGTTTAGGGACGAGATAGACTTCCTGGCAGACACCTCTAGGAGACTAGCCAAGAAGAGGGAGGTGAGCATGTATGGCGACGAGGCGCTCATGCTTTCACCAGACGAGGTGGTGAGCAGAGAGGAGGCGAGGGCGGCCGTGGAGAGCGCTGAGAAGACGTACAGCTTGTGCAAGAGGATGTTGAATGAACATGAGAAGGCTCATCTGGGTAGTTCATAGACTTATCGAGCTCGTGACGGGCTTTCGATCCTCCGTGGGGCTCGCGCGATCGCTAACCCGCCCCCTCAGCACATCGAGGGTGCTAGGTCCGAACTCCCTAAGAGGGCTGGAGAAACGTGGAATCAAAGATTCTTGGAGGGTCCCCCAGATTCTTCGTAGTCGTCCTCGGGTCTGAGGGTTTCGGAAAGGCCGCCTGGCCCAAGCGGACCGTCGAACCGTTAAAGGAACTAGACCTCAATGCCATGTACTTCAACTCGATGAGGGGGTTCTTGGCAGAGGCCGGATTAAAAGCGCGAGGTCTGGACTCTCTCCTCGCGCTGTACGAGACCCTTAGCGCCACATTGGAAGGGGCACTGGACCGCGTCGACTCAGGGACCGACGAGGCGCTCGTCCTCGAACTTCTAGGTCGTTTCGCCTGGGCCGCGGCCCAAAGATCGCTCTAATTCTTATCTCACGAATTAACGCCCTCAAAGATGAAGGGGAAGGAGCTTTAAGCGAGGGCCAGGAGGAGTTCGAGGGCGCCGTGAGAGCAAGACCCACGGGCGATCGGTGAGCGGGCTTTCCCTTGTCGAGCGCCCCCTAGACACCAAGCCCTTAAGGCTTGACGATGAACGAGTCGTGGGGCGAGATGCCGGGGATCCGATTTGGCGACCTAATGAGCAATAAGCCTGCTGCTGAGAATCTGTCAATGGCCTCCCCATCGAGAGTTACTTCAAATGACTGCCTCGAGGACTATGAAGAGGGCAGCGAGGAGCACAAGCAACGCGGTGAGGGCGCCCTCGGTTAGCTCCCTCAAGAGGCCGCTTCTGATCCTCCTCTCGCAGATCAGTAAGAGCCCTGCGTAGCTGTGAATCAGCGCCAGCACCACCGCCAGCACCCTAAGCACTGGGTCTGCGTGCACGAGCGACGCCCTAGGTATCAGCTCTAGGCCGGTGGCCAGCATCTGGTAGCCGGTCAGTAAGTAGACCAAAATGACCGCTGAGACGGCGGGCCCCGTGACCTCGACCAGTGGGTAGAGCACTCTGAGAAGCTTGGGGCTAGCCATCTTAGCCACCCCTCCTCGACTCGACGTACCTCCACACGTCCTCGAATCCGATGCGCCGGGGCTCCTTGGGGACTCCGATCGGTATGATGTACATGGGCACCTCATCCGGCATGGCGCCTATCACGGCACGCACTCGGTGGTCGTTGAAGGCCCCTACGACGACGGTCCCGTAGCCCAGCGCGGTCGCCATCAAGTAGACGTTCTGGCCCAGGTGGCCGACCTCCATGGGGACGTACCTCACCCTTCCGCGCTCGCCATAGTAGTAGGTCGTCCTCTCGAAGACCGCGCAGACGACTAGACTCGTCGGGGCTTCCTCGACCCACTCTTGGCCGAGGGCTGCCCCTCCCAGCTCTCCTCTAACGTCACCGCCCCTCACGAAGATTAACAGGTGCCTGTGGGCGTCGTACTTGTACACGCCGGCCCTGAGGTAAGCGCCGTCTTCGAGCAGGACCCCCCTCTCGCCGACGACCACGTAGACCTCTAGGGGGTACGTCGCTCCAGCGCTCGGAGAGGCCCTCAGCCCTCGCGGGTCTGTGATGCCGTAGGCCGCCCAGAGGATCATGGCCAAGTGCCCTAGCTTTATGGGGTCGGGGGTGTACTCTCGAACGCTCCTCCTGAGGAGTATCGCCTCCTCCACGCTCACGTCGGTGAGCCTCTTGGGCAAGGGCAAGTAGACCAATTCGTCGGCCTTAACCCCCTCGCGCGGGGTCGTGCCCGAAGGCCCCGCTCCGAGGATGAGCCACAGCACGTAAGAGGCCACGAAGGCTACCAAGAGCACGGAGGCCACGGATACCGCTACTTGCAAGCGACTAGCTCGCATATGAGATGTCTAGAGGTCGTCCTGGAAAAAGGTTTGGTCGCGTTCTCGTGATCGAGGGCTGGTCACGCTCTGCCCGGCTAGCGCGAGGGCGCAAGCTCTCAGACGTCTTCGAGCTCTCGGAGGCTTGAGGGGGCGCGTGGTCGAGGCATAAGTGAGGAAATACGGATTGCGTCCTGCGAGCCCCCATCGCCACGCCTCAAGCTCTAGGCCGGGCTATGCTCGTCTGGCCCCTTGGCCCTCCACTCCGTGTAGTCCTCGTACGTTATCTTAACGACCTCTGGGACCCTCGGAAATACCTACAAACTCTAGACGATACGTGCCAGCTTGCGGATTTACAATGACCACGCACTGCGGCTCTTTGAACGGGCCTGAGTAAACGGCCGTCGGTATTTGATCTTCTCGTAGCTCGATCATGCAATTATATCCCGTGGCATTGCCTTGAGGGTCTATGACCCTTAAGAGGCGATTCAACCTTAAAGATGAATATAAGATATGACTGTCTCTGTACCAGTGGAGCTATCCTCCTCGTTTCTAGCGATAAAATGGCATAGGCCGTTGCGAGCTAGGACCAGGTCGGTGTTTCGTCTTCGCACTTTTCTCAGAACCACAACCTGAATCCTCTACAGCGCCAAGCTGGCTGCCGAACTCTTCTCAGCCCTGACCGGGATAGAAATGGACGAGAGGGAACTCATGAGGGGTGGTGAGAGGGCCTGGAACTTGCTGAGGGCTGCCAACGCCAGGGAGGGGTTCAGCCGTAAGGACGACGGGCCTCCTGAAAGCTGGTTCTATGAGCCGGCCTTCGTGGACTACAGCAAGGGGGTTGTCAGGATAACTTAAGGAGATCGTCGACATGCTCTTAGACGAGCACTACGAAGAAAGGGGATGGAATAGGAACGGGGTTCCCACGAGGGAGAAGCTACTGGAGCTGGGGCTCGGAGGGGTTGCCGAGGACTTGGAGAGGCTGGGCATCGAGGTCTAACCCGTGACTTCTGCACGACCTCGGGTCCACGCTATTTCTGCTCGGCCTTCTTGGCCTTCCACTCCATGTAGTCCTTGTACGATATCCTGTACACCTCTGGGACCCTCGGCTCGTAGAGCGAGAACTTGGCCGGAGGATATGGGAAAATGAACCTCGTGCCCTCTAGACCCTCGAGCAGCTTGTCCAAGTCCTTCGCTGGGAACGCTATGCTCATTTCGTCCTCTTCCGTCCTCCCGAGCAGCACCTCCCCGCTACACGGAATGCTTATCTGCGGCTTGCCGGTCAAGTAGGCGTTGGAAATGGATGAGCAAGCGGCTTGGCCGACGAACTTCATTTCGGGGACCACACCCCACCACGTGAAGGCCTTGGCTATTTTGGCGATCTGAGTCGGGGTGCCGTAAGCAACGCATAAGTCGGGCTCGAACCTTATCCTCTCTAAAGGCCCGACCAAGACAGCATAGGTGCTCTTCAACGGCAGGTATCTTTTCTCAGCGACTTCAAGAACCGCTTTCGCCGCCTCTTCATCTTTGAAGTGGAACTTAACGATGTCATCGTACAGGTACTCCGGGAGCTCGTCGAGCAACCCCATTGCGCGGCTACCTCCGACGCACCACGAGTCTTCCAGAGTGACGCCTAGAGTCCACCGATACGTCCTAGCTGTGTTGATGGCTTGGCACACGGGCATCCTGATGTTGAACTCTGTCAGAGGCCTCCTCGCCTTCGCCTCCGCCATGACCTTCTCGGCCTCCTGGGCGCTCCTGCAGAACTTGACCCCCAAGGGGTAGGTGCGTAGGCTCAGGGCCTCCTTGACCTTTTTGCCTATCTCGTTAACCTTCTCCAAGGAGAACAATATTTCACCTCCTCAAACAAGTCCTATGCATTAGTGTTTTGAGCTCTTGGAGAGTATTTACGACTTGCCCTCACCATGACCTAATTATGCCGATCTTCAGCAGGGAGTCGCTCATCACGTAGCCTTTTAGCGTCTTCTACGCGAACCCCCTCTAAGTTCAGGGGGTTCTTGACGATCAAGGCCAAGGTGTTGTTCGGTAGCCGCTCACCCTTGCCTCCACGCTAGGCCTATTAATGGCCCCTTTGTCAGAGACATTGGGGAGAGCGGGATGCTGGGCATTAGCGAGAAGACGGCCCTCGCCCTCGCTATATCGATGGTCTGCGCGACGATTGGGATCGTCGTAGCCCTAACGCACTTCGGGGCCATCCAAATAAGCTATAGAGCGGTCCCGCCACTTCAGCCGCCAACCCTTACCCCAAACCCGATCCAAGTGAGCTTGGGCGACGTGGTATCCGGCTCTAGTGGGAGCAAGGACTTCGGAAAGGTCGGAACCTTGAGCCTTCCAGTAAGCTACGGGATAACGTTTGAGCTGGACACCTCGACGATCAAGAACCACTTTGACTCGTTCACCGTTTACTTGTACGTCTACAAGGGCGGCAGTCAGGTGGGTTTGTGCGACCTCTCGCTATGGTCTCCATCAGATTCCATTACCCTCGACGCCGGGGACCACGACATCTACTTGAAGGTCTCTTACAAGGCGAAGACCGTCTCCTCCGCCGTCTCAGGGGTCGCTACCATCGCGCTCAAATATTCAGGATAATCGTCGATTGGTCGAGGACGCCGCGGTGAGCTGTGGCGGAGTGGTGAGGAGCGTGCGCAAGAGGAATGGGAGGGCCCGCTTCGAGGCCCTCTTGGCGGCTCTAATAATCGTGCCGTTGACGTGCGCGACAATAGCCCTCGCGTCGACTAGCTTCGGCTCGATCCAAGTATCCTACACGATCGTTCCGATCGAGGTAAGGACGTCGCAGATCTACGTGCTCGCTGATAGAGACTACTATTACTCACTCATCAACGACCTGAGGAGGGCCAACAGCTCCATATACGTGGCCATGTACTCAATGGTCTACGACCCCGATGACCCTCTCGACTGGGCCAACGACTTGATAAGGGAGCTCGTCGACGCCAAGAAGAGGGGTGTCGACGTCAAGGTAGTCATAGAGTACAGGACCTACTACGGGTACATGAGCGACAACTTGAAGGCCTACAACTACTTGTCCTCGAGCGGCGTCAGCGTCAAGCTGGACCAAGAGGCCGACACAGATCACCTGAAGCTCGT
>DAIQQE010000020.1:7471-14938 GCA_036786905.1 Candidatus Nezhaarchaeales archaeon
CTGTATCTCGCGGCTGGGATACTGTTCATAATTGGCATCTTCGTCCCAATAGCTAGCTTCATAGCGTGGATCTTGCTTTACGCGGCACTGGGCGAGAGCATTAGAAAGGCAGGGGCGGCGCCCACGACGCCGACCGCGCCTGCTCCTGTCAGTCCTTCATGACGTCATGGGCTCTACGCATGAAAAGCGTGGAGTGGCGGCTTCGGCGAGGAGCAGCCCTATAGGTGGTCCATCGGGTTCAATATGCCGTTTGGGTCGAAGATCCTCTTTATTTTCCTCATGATTTCAATTTGTTTTTCGCTCAGGACTAAGCCGAGGCTCTTCGTCCTCAGCTTCCCCACGCCGTGCTCGCCAGTTATGGTTCCGCCGAGCTTGACTGCCGCCATGTAGACGTCGCTCTTTATCATCTCGACGGCCTCCAAGCTCCCGGCGTCCCTCATTATGTGCACGTGGAGGTTCCCGTCGCCCGCGTGGCCGTAGACGGGCAGGTCTACGCCGTACCTCGAGGCTATCTCGTCGACGGCGTCCATCAAGTCACCGAGCTTAGCCGGTGGGACGGCTACGTCCAAGGCGTCCACGACGTCGCGCTTGATGACCGCATAAATGTTTCCCCTTATCTTGAGGACCCTCTCTTGTTCTCTAAGACCGTCGACGACGAGCACCTTGACGGCGCCGTGGGCTTCGCATATCTTCGCTACGTCGTCGCAGGCGCACAGGACCTCCTCAAACCTCATCCCGTCCAAGACTATTATCAACTGCGCTTGGCCCTCTTCCACGGGCCATCTCTCGCCCATGTGCTCGGCCGCCTTCCTGACCTCCCTCAGCTGGACGTACTCTATAGCCAGGGGCGCGGTCCCGGACCTCAATATCTCGGGGACGGCCCTCAGGGCGTCCGCCCTTGAGTCGAAGGACGCAATTAGGGTGACCATGTATCGGCTCCTCGGGAACAGCCTTATAACCGCCTTGGTTATCACGCCGAGGGTCCCCTCACTACCGATGAACAATTGCATCAAGTCGTAGCCAGCGTTGTTCTTCAACAGCTTCCCGCCTAAGCTTAAGACCTCGCCGGTCGGCAACACGACCTCGAGCCCTCTGACGTAGTTCCTCATGACCCCGTACTTCACTGCCCTCATGCCTCCCGCGTTGGTGGCTATCAGGCCCCCGATCTGGGCGCCCTCGTCGCCTGGACGTGGCGGGAAGAAGAGACCGGCGCCCTCGGCGGCCCTTATCAGATCGCCGAGAGTCGCTCCGGCCTCGGCAACTGCCATGAGGTTCTCCCGGTCTACTTCGATTTTGTTCATTCGCTCTAGCGAGAGCACTATGCCGGGCCTAGTTGGTATGCAACCTCCGACTACGCCCGTCCTGCCGCCCACCGGGAAGACTGGGACCCTGTAATCGTTGGCCATCCTGAGTACTTGGGAGACCTCTTCGGTCGACGCCGGCTTGACGAGCACCAAGTGCTCCGCCGCCTTGGGCCTCACGAGCTCCGGGGTCTCGTCGTACACGTAGCTCTCTATCAGCTCGCGGTCTGTCACGACCCACTCGTCGCCGACGACCTTTTTCAGCGACTCGGCGACCGCGCTCAGCGATTCAAAGTCGTGATCGTGCAAGAAGGCGCCCCTGCATGCAAAGGCCGCGGCAACTAATATGCTCTACTGCGCACACGGCCAGGTCTCGCCTCAACGGCTCCTTCGAGACGCCTCGAGGCCTTAAGAAGGCATGAAGTCGTAGCGCGCCCCCAGGCTTGCCATCACTCTGGCGCCCACGGAGGCGTTAAGAATATAACGGGGGCATGAACATATTAACGGCGTTTGCCATGCGATTGAGCTTTAAAGCTATCGAGTTAGCGGGGAGGGCCAGCGGGCCTCGTCAGGGGCTCGCCGCCAAAGGGCTCGAGGACTGATGGCCTTGACAGAAGTTGAGCTCAGGACGGCCTTGACCGTGTTTAACTACGCCGAGAGGTTGAAGGCGGACCTCATAATCGCTTGGAGCTTAATGGAGGTCTTAAGAGGGATTAGGGAGGGGGCCGAGTTGGCCGGAGCTGAAAAGATCCTCATAGCCTACTTCAACGCGCTAATCTCAGAGGTCAACGTCGCGGCGAACGCCTCGAGGGTTGAGGAGTTCAGGAGGATAGCAACCAGCCTCGAGAGGGTCGTCGACTGCGTGAGGCGGCGCGACCCGACAACGGCGCAGAGGCTGATCTCGGAGGCCATCTCCATGGCCACGACCCAAGGCGACTGGGCGGCTCGCAAGCTCGTCGAGAAGAACCTGATCTAACTCGAGCCCTCCGCTTAGCCCTCAGTTGAAAGGCCCGCGAAGTCGAGAAGCGCCTCGCCCCCTCTGGGGCTTGAGAGGCTCGGGGCCTACGCCTTTGGCCTGATGTTGATGAACTTGACGGCGGGCTTGAGCTGGGGCATCCCGCCGCCCTCTTCGATTATCTGCAAGAGCCTGTCGGCGTCTATCGGCTTTATGGTACCGACTACCCCGACGCCCCTCTTGAACAGAGGGTCGGGGACCAAGCCAGCCGACGGCCCTAAGACCCCTATCTCCCTGGCCCTCTTCGACAGCTCCAAAACGCGGTCTATAGTCTTGTTCGCTATGGCGCTTCCGCTCACCACGACCACGTCGGCCTCGGGGAGAAGCTCCTCGCAGGCCGCGTCGGGCAGCGTGTACTCGTCGAAGAAGCGCGGGCTCCTCTCGAAGACGTACAAGCGCCTCACCCTCCCTCGCAGGGCCTCGACGAGGGGCCTCATGTTGCCCACCACGGCGACAGTGTCCCCCCTTCTCGCCCTCGACTTTATGTAGTCGATGAAGTTCCCTTCGTCGATGGCGTACCTCTCCTCGCTCAAGATCATTTGCGAGAGGGCGTTTAACGTAGCCACGCCCACCACGCTTTCGCTCAAGTCCCAGGACTTGGCCAACCTCGCGAGCTCGATGGCCGGGCTGCCTGCGAGTTGCCCGGCTCGCCTGACCACTCCGCAACAGTGCGCAGCTTGTTCGCCGAGCAGCGAGTGGCAGATCCCGACGTGGCCCGTGCTCAGCTTGACGCCAGTATAGCCCCAGCCAGCGCACACCCTAACGGCCTTGACCTCGTCGAGGTTCGGTATCGCTCTCTCGACTATGGCCAGAGCCTCGTCGATTATCCTGCTCAAGGGCTCGCACCTCGAGCCTCGTAGCTATGCGTGCGGCGCCCTCTATAACTCCTTTCATTTTCTGCGCCTCGAGCTCGGCCCCATTGCGCCTTCGAGGGCTCGTAGCCCACCTCCTAAGCCATACCACCGGACGGACCTCGAACCACTTCACAGGCGTTCAAGGTGTCGGGCTTAGTTATGACTTTGGTGACCTCCTTCGGCCCGGACAACTTTCGCCCGATTTGTGCGTTTCCTCACTTCAAGTAGCAAGGAGTGCTAAAAAGATATACTCGCCCTCTACGTAGTCATCTTGAGGAGACCTCGCGTGCCCGTTCAAGAGTTTAAGATCGGCAAGTGCAGGGGGGCGATATTCAGGGCCAAGAGATGGTTTTACATGCGCTTCTACGGCAAAGACCTCCCAGGAGAGGTCAGGGAGAGGAACAAGCGGGCTTGGGTCGAGTTCGCCACCAAAATGGTGAAGGAGACGAGCGAGCGCGGCATCTCCGACAAGCCCGTCAGGCTGACGATAGAGTACGTAGAGGGCGAGAACAGGGAGTTCAAGCCAGTGGCCGCGACCTTCGAGGTCTTGGAGCTGAAGCCGGTCGACGTCGTGAGGATCTACATGGTTCCACCCGACATCTCGGAGATCAAGGAGAAGTTCGCAGAGCTTGTGGAGAAGGCCAAGGCCTTGGGGCTGAGCCCAGAGGACCTCAAGCACCTCTTGTTCGGCGGCACCTCATAGCCGAACTCCTTTTTCCCGCTCCCAGCTCTGGCATAGCACTGGGCGCGCTCAGGCAGCCTACGTGGCGGGGCCCTTCGACCAAGTCCGATGTCGCTCAAGCCTCCTCCAAAGCCAATGCCGCAAAGGCCTCGCCAGCTGCCCTCGATAGTCTCCCGCTTCGCGGTCGCTTAAGCTACTAGCGCCCCTCGTTCAATCGCGCGAGGTCGGTCAATAAGAGGATCTCCTGCACCAATGTAGCGAGGGACCGCTTGGCCAATAGGACGGAGCCAAGGGGTCGGCCCTCGTGACTACTCCGTCGCCTTCCTCACCGCCTCCCTGTGCACGGGGTCCACGTAGATGGCTTCGAAGCCGAGCCCCTCAGGACTCGGCGGCTCGCTTAAGCCAAGCCGTCTTCCCGCACCCCTCAGGGCCGAAGACCACGAGCGGATGTCGGGTACCCCTATCCGCAAACCCCTCCACTTGGCGAAGGCCCCTATCCCTGTCGCAGAACCCCACTTTGACGCCCTCAGCGAAAGGCAACCTCGTCCTCTTCGCTCGGACCCCCTCCGAGCACTCGGCCGAGAGCCCCGATCCCCTCCACGTCCCTTACGACGTCTGGGCCCTCGAGGGATTTAAGCCTGAGCCTCCACGTCCCTCCGAGCATTTTATTAACTCAGGCTTGGCTATAACTCGCCGGTGGGCTATGGGTCTGGCGGATTACTTTGAGCTGCGCAAGCAAGGAGCTTCGGTCAGAACTGAGGTCCTGGCTGGAGCGACGACCTTCTTGGCCATGGCCTACATAATCTTGGTCAACCCGTCGATACTCTACGCCCCCAACACCATATGGGGCCAGGGGGGCATGCCATTGGGCCCAGTGGTCATAGCGACGATAGTGAGCGCTGGCGTGGCCACCATCCTCACAGGAATCTACGCTAAGAGGCCCTTCGCAATGGCCCCCTACATGGGCGAGAATGCTCTCTTCGCCTTCTCCATAATACCCCTGCTCATGAGCATCGGTTACTCCGGAGACGACCTCTGGAGACTGGCGCTGGGCGCTGTATTCTGGGGAGGGGTGATCTTCCTCTTGGCCTCGGTCACTGGCGTGAGGGCCGTCATGGCCAAGGCCATTCCGCCTCCCCTGGCCCTCAGCTGGGGGGTGGGGATAGGGCTCTTCTTAATGTTCATAGGGTTCGCTAACGCCGGCATAGCCGTGGCTGGAATAGGAGTTCCCGTTAAGGTCGGCAACTTGGCGAGCCCGAGGGTCTTGGTAGCCATAGCCGGGACGGCCATAACCCTAGCCCTCTACCTCAAGAAGGTGCCGGGGTCCATACTGCTCGGAATGCTGATCACCATGGTCGTAGCCGCTTTCGTTGGTGTCCCGGCCGTGCATCCGGAGGCCCAGATGGGCTTCCCTAACTGGGGCGAGGTCCTCGGCAAGCTGAACGTGGTCGGGGCGCTCATGGTGCCCCAGCTAATACCCATCGTGGTGCTGCTGTTCTTGGTGGACATCTTCGACACCTTGGGGACTGTGGCGGGCCTGGCGGCCAAGGCTGGTTATACAGACGAGAAGGGCAGGGTCGTCGGCGTAGACAGGGTCTTCCACGTAGACGCGATGGCGACCATCTTCGGGGCGGTCTTCGGGACGAGCACCACTGGCACCTACATAGAGTCCGCGACGGGCATGGAGGTGGGCGGCAGGACCGGGCTCACGGCCGTAGTCACGGGGCTCCTCTTCCTGCTGTGCCTGCCCCTCGTGCCCCTCATATCGATGCTGGACCCAGGGTTCCTGACTCTAGCCGGAGCCCCAGCGCTGATAGTAGTGGGCATCGTGATGTTGAGCGTGCTCAGCAAGATGAACTTGGAGGACCCCCTGCAAGTAATACCCCTGGCGATCACGGTGGGCTTCATGATCTTCACCTACAACATAACCCTGGGCATAGCGGCCAGCCTGGTGACTTACCCATTGGTGGCGGTGGCCGTGGGGAAGGCGAGGGAGGTCCACCCAGTGGCCTGGGCGTTGGCGGCCCTGGGCCTAGTGCTCTTCGTCATGTACCCCTACTAGTTCTTGAAGGTGCACGAGAGGAACTCAAGAGCTCGGCCTCCCTCGCGCTCCCCCCTCAAGCGGGTCGTCCACTTCTCGACGTGTAGGGCAGGCTTGAGAGGACCTGTCAGACGACTTCCTTAGCGACCTCTCCGACGACCTCCTCGACCTCGCTACCCGCCTCCTCTCGACGTAGTCCTTGACGATCGGGCTGCGGACCTAATCGGGGCTAGGTCGAGGAGCTCTTGGCCCTGCTCGGCAATCTCAGGCCTCCCTCGGAGGTCTTCAAGGTCGTTGTCGTGAAGGAGGTCTTCGAGATGAAAGAGGGTACCGCGCCTCGCCCTAGACCACCGGCGTCAGCTTGGGCATCGGGTAGCCCTCTGACACGTCCATCTCGAGTGCGTAGACGTTCGTCGGGGGCTTCACCCCGTAGACGAGCGCCGTCCAGCGCCTCCTCGTGATCTTCAGGTGCACGTCAGCCATGGCGGCTAGGATCTCCGCCGCCCTCGGGTAGCCCGCCTTGAGTATGACCATGGTGAGGTCGCCCATAGTCCTGCCAATGGCGAGGCCCGTCCTCAGGAGCCATAGGGCCTCGCTCCTCCCGTATGCATCTATGAGCGTGTCCATTCCGACGATGTGTAACAGTGGCTTCCTAGCTCTCCTCCTGAGCTCGATCGCGGCGCTTGCGTACCTCTCGAAGTCTTCCTTCGCATCCTCTCCCTTGAACGAAATGACGTAGGGCTCCGGCCTGAGCTCCGGGTAGTGCCTGACGAAGACCCTCACTAAGCTGTTGACCTCGTCTGCCGTGAGACCCCCTTCAAAGACGTCCTTCTTCACGACTGTGTGGTCCACGCCCGCCGTCGGGACTATGAGGACGCCCCTCCCCTGAGCGATGAAGTTCCAGAGCGTGGGATTGGTAACCAAGTGATAATGTAGCATCGAGACGGGTTTGTCCACCTCTACGACTACTAGCGAGCCTTTGGGATAGCCACCTCCCAGGACCTCGTCCAAGTCTCGCGAGCCAGTCGAGAAGTAGCCCTCGGGGTCGGGCCGGGGCTCGAACTTCCTCGCCACCTCAACGGTCTTGGGCTTGAAGGGCGGGAAGACCTTGAAACCCCCCTCGAGCGTGAAGACCGCTCCAACCCTCGGGGTCGAGACCCCCCTCATCTTTAGGACCTCGAGCTCCCTTAGAGGCCTACGCTCAAGTAGCCCTCTCTTCAAGACTATTATGCCGTCCGCCACGAATTCCTCGACCCCTAGTCCCAACCTCGACGAGCCGTGGGGCACCTCGACTATCAAGAGGGTCGTGCAGCCCATCGACCTGGCCACCTTGCTCAGTATCGCGTGGAGCACTATCCTGGCGTCGTGTGGTTCCCTGAAGGCCTGGGCCATGGCAGAGAAGGAGTCCACCACTAGCCTCCGAGCGCTCACCTCAAGGGCCTTGGCGATCATGAGCTCTAGCGCCGCCGACACCCCCTCCTCCTTCACCGTGAGCATGTCCAAGAATGAGAACTTGCCTTCTTTCTCAAGCCTCTCGAAGTCGAAGCCGAGCGACCTCGTGTTGCGGTAGAATT
>DAIQQE010000124.1:0-3683 GCA_036786905.1 Candidatus Nezhaarchaeales archaeon
CTAAGAGAGAGGGGGGCCTTGTCCTGGGAGGATTTGAAGAGAGCGATGTTCGAGATCAGGGAAAGGGAGGGCCCTAGGGCCGTGGCCAAGAGGGTCTTGAGGGCCATGATGAAGGAGGACTGGGACGTGGCGGTCATTGAGGGCGTGAGGAGCTTAGACGAGGTCGAAGAGTTCAAGAAAGTAGGTGAGGTGATGGTCTTGGCGATACACAGCTCCCCCATAGACAGGTACGAGAGGTTGAAGAGGAGGGCAAGAGAGGGGGATCCGAAGAGCTTCGAGGAGATGAGGGAGCGCGACTTAAAAGAGCTTTCGCTGGGCTTGGGGAACGTGATAGCCTTAGCAGACCACATGATAGTCAACGATGGTACCTTAGAGGACTTCAAAGAGAAGGCGAGGGAGTTACTGTCGAGGTTGGTGGGGGGGCTTGCAAGTGAAGATAGTGGTCGAAGCTGAGGTAAGACCGACAGAAGATGAGGAGAAGGTGAAGAGAGCAGTCCTCAACTTCTTCACCCCATCAAGCATTAAGGTGGAAGAGAGGGGGCGGGGGAGGGTCCTCATAGCAGAGGCCGAGGGGCCCGAGGCCCTCCAAAAGCTACATTCGAAGTTGAGGGAGCAGAGGATCTTAGACGCCGCGAGGTCCATGATCATTAGGTGGTCGAGCGAGGATAGGGTCGTTTTCTACCTCCACAAGCAGGCGGCCTTTATGAACTACATAACATTTTGCCTGCCGGAGGGCGAGTCGCCCTTAGGACCCATCAAAGTCGAGATACTTGAATCCAACGTAAAGGCCGTGATAGACTGGCTCGCTCCTCCGACTTCGAGAGGCAAGCCCCTCTTCGAGAGGGAGGTCCCTCGGTGAGAGTCATGAAGATCTACTTGTCCTCTCTAGCTGGCATTCTCAGGCCACTGAGGAGCTTTCTGCTGAGAGCCGTGGAGCTAGGGTTTAACAACGTAGAGATCATTGATGAGTGGGGTCATAAGCTCAATGGCAAGAGGAGGCGAGAGCTCTTAGAGCTAAAGAGGAGCTATTCGCTGAACTACGTTGTTCACGCTCCTTACGACGGCATAAACATATCGACGCCCCAGCGCTCCCTAAGAAAGGCGGCTCTAAAACTCATAGAGGCATCCATGCAAAGCGCGCAGTACCTAGATGCGAGGCTGATAGTGTTGCACTCTGGCTTCAGGTCCCCCTTGGACTTCATAAAGCCCAAGACTACGTGGAACATATTCTTAGGCGTCTTGAAGGAAATAGACAGGCTGGCCAACGATCTAGACATTTACGTAGGAGTTGAGAACATGCCCTCAGGAGGGTTCGCGCTAATCGAATCTTGTGACGAAGCCTTAATGTTGATCGAAGAGATACAAGCTCTGGAGAGGATAGGACTGACGTTGGACGTTGGGCATTCTAACACCGTCGGCACCTACGAGGCTAGGAATTACCTCTTAAAGGCCAGCGATCACTTGTTTCACCTCCACGTACACGACAACAACGGCAAGAAAGATGAGCACTTAGCGGTGGGCTCTGGTACCATTAACTGGGCTTCGATAATGCCCTTGATAAAGAGGGTTAAGCTCTTGGGAGGGTTGTCGATAGAGGTCATGAGCTTCAAGGACGCAAAGAAGAGCTTCGACACGATCGCCAAGATGATGCGTTAATCGATCCACTTCAGCTCTATGCTCATGAAATCCTCAGCGATTGTCGTGTTCTCGAAGATCCTTTTGGCCTGAGAGAGCAACAGAGAAGGGTCTTCGTACCTAGGGCTTATATGGGTCAGCACGAGCCTTTTCACGTTGGCTTCAAGGGCTATGTTGGCAGCCTGACTAGCTGTCGAGTGGAGCTCGCTGACGGCCCTATCTTGGAGCGCGTCGTCAAAGGTGGCTTCGTGAATCAATAGATCTGCGTCCTTCGACGCCTCCACAACTTCGCGGGTCGGAGCAGTATCCCCGCTGTAAACGATCTTTAGTCCTTTACGAGGAGGGCCCAGGACATCTTCGGGCCTTATCTCGCGCTCGCCAATTACAACAGTCTTACCCTCTTGGAGGGCCCTCCATAGAGGGCCCTTGGGAATCCCTAGCTCTTCGGCTTTCTTGGGGTCGAACTTCCCAGGCCTCGGGTCCTCCACTAGAGCGTATCCGTAGGACTCTGCTGTGTGCTTCACCCTGAAGGCCAATACCCTAAAGCCCCTACTTTGATACACCGCGCCCTCGGAGACCCTATGGACCACTACGTCGAACGATGGGTTGAAGTTGAAAAGCTCCTTCATGTGTTCAACGAATGAGCGGAGCCCCGAGGGGCCGTAGATCTCCAAGGGGTCCTGCCTACCGGTCAGGGACAGCGACATCAAAATTCCGGCCAAGCCTAATACGTGATCTGCGTGCATGTGCGTTATGAAGATCTTAAGCCTCTTCCTCAAGCCTAGACCCGCCTTCACCACTTGACGCTGAGTCCCCTCGCCACAGTCAAATAGCATCTGCTCCCCATTTCTGATGACCATTATTGATGGGAGTGATCTGCTTTTGGTCGGTATGCTCGCTGAGGTTCCTAAAAATATCACCTTTATCAAGGCACTACCCCCATCACAATTTCCTTAAAACCGTTATCCTCCTCGTCAAGGATTTGTGGACCCTCATCTCGTGCTGTTCTACCAAGGTCATGGAGTTCGGGATCTCTATATCGGTGAGCCAGTCCGGGTGTGCGAAACACAGATGGCCTCCTCTCTTGAGCAAGTCCTCGCTTTGGCATATGAGGTTACTCACCAAGTCCTCCAGCAAGGCTCTCTTAAGCGACGTCGATCTGCCGTAAGGGGGATCTGTTGCTATGCAGTCTATGGATCCCTCTACGATCGGTAATCTTCGCGCGTCGCCCTTAATAACCCCCACAACATCGCACCTCAATGACTTTAAGTTCTTCAGCGCCCCATGGCACATTTCGTCGTCGATGTCGAGGCCTATTACTTGGCAACCTATCATGCTGGCCTCTATGGAGAAGCCGCCAGTACCGTTAAACGGATCTAGGAAGACAGAGCCCCTTTTCGGCCTAGCGAGGTTTACGAAGACCCTACAGACCCTCGGCTCGAGGCTTCCTGGATGGAAGAAAGGGCGGTAGCGAGGCCTCCTGAGGTCATAGGCCCCTCTATTGACCTCGAACGCCTTGACCCCGAAGTAGAAGGACTTCGCCAATACCCCACGAAGCACTACCTCAGGACCCTCTAAGTCAACCTTCGTGTCCTTAACCCTCTGGAGGACCATGGCTCCTAGCCTTCTCTCAAGCTCCAAAGAGCTGATGTCAATGCTCGGGGCTTTTTTGGAGACCCTCACCGCCATCGTCTTACCCTCAAGGAAACTGAGATCCACATCCCTCATGAACCTCTCTATTTCGGTTAAGTCCAGTTCGCACTTGAAGAGGAGCTCGATTCCCTCGAGGGTCATAGCGAGCCTCTCCTTCAACGAGGTGCAAACCTCGAAGTTGTCTACCTCAACGACCATTATCGGTGGTTCGACTTCGCATACTTTAAAGTCGCGCCCCTCAGCTTCTATGACAGCCCTCACCTCCGCAGCTGGCAAAGTTTGATGTTCTCCCGATAGGATCAGCAGAAGCTTGTACACGCAAGAACGTGTGCATAGAATTCTATTAAGCTTATGAGGTCTTGGGAAAGCTTAAATCGACGTGACAGCCCCTTATC
>DAIQQE010000125.1:0-3588 GCA_036786905.1 Candidatus Nezhaarchaeales archaeon
GAGCCGGCCGTCAAGTCGCTCTCCGCCTCGGAGGCCTCGAAGTACTTCAAGGTAGAGGCGGGGGCTCGTGGTAGGGTCTATCTGTGCAAAGCGCACTACAAGGAGTACAAGAAGAGGAGCGAGGAGGCCCGCGAGCTGGAGAGGCTGAGATGGTGAGTAGCCTAGAGGAGTACCTCGAGGAGGCGGAGGAGCTCGAGGCCGAGTACGAGGAGGAGCTCTACATAGCCGGCAAGCCGGAGCTCAAGCCATCTGAGAGCACTGGAGTGTGCGTCTTGCTCTCGGTCTCGTACAGCGGAGGGGCCGGAAGGGCCCTCCTGAAGCTCTACGACTTGGAGAGGCGGGTGATGCACTTCTGGTACGACGACAGCGGGCACAGGCCCTACTGCCTGACCGACATGGACGTCGAGGATCTGAAGAGGAGCAAGGTCGTCTCCCACCCCGGCTTCTTGGGCTTTCAAAGGGTCAAGAAGTTCGACGTGCTGAGGGGTAGGGAGGTCGAGCTCACGAAGATAATAGCCTCGGACCCCCTGGCCATAGGCGGCAAGAGGGGGGCCATAAGGGATCTGCTGCCGAGGGCCTGGGAAGCCGACATCAAGTACCACAACTGCTACATCTTCGACAGGCAGCTCGTGCCCGGCATGCTCTACAAGGTCGAGGACGGGAGGCTGGTGAGGGTCGACGTGGAGCTCAGCGGGGAGGAGGCCGAAGAGGTCTTGAAGATCTTCGAGGGGCAGGAGGCGGCCAAGGAGCTGCTCAAGGACTGGCTGCCGCTCTTCTTGGCCCCCGTGCCGGACATAAGGAGGGCTGCGATAGACATAGAGGTCTACTCCCCCGACCCCGACAAGCTCCCGAGCCCGAGGGAGGCCCTCTACCCGATAATAGCCTTCGCCCTCGTGGACTCTGACGGGAAGAGGCTCGTCTTCTTGCTGAGGAGGGACGGCGTCGAGGCGGGCCAGTGGGACGAGTTGCCAGAGGGCGTCGACGTGAGGTTCTTCTACGACGAGTACAAGATGCTGGAGGAGGTATTCAAGCTCCTCAACGAGTACCCCGTGGTCCTCACGTTCAACGGGGACAACTTCGACTTAAACTACATACTCCACAGGGCTCTCAAGCTCGGCTTCTCGAGGGACAGGGTCCCAATCTCCATGACCGCTGGCGAGCATCCCGCCGCCTTATTGACGGCCTCTGTCCACGTGGACCTCTACAAGTTCTTCCACAACAAGTCGGTCCAGGGCTACGCCTTCGGCAACAGGTACAGGGACGTCACCTTGGACGCGATAGCCGAGGCCCTCCTCTCGATCAGGAAGATCCAGCTCGTGGCCCCCGTCTCGCAGCTGAGCTACGCCCAGCTGGCCGCCTACTGCTTGAGGGACGCAGAGATAACAATGCAGTTCACGAAGTTCAACGACAACCTGATAATGAAGCTCATAATCCTCTTCATGCGCATATCGAAGATGAGCATGGAGGATGTGACGAGGCAGGGGATATCTAACTGGATTAGGAACATGCTATACTTCGAGCACCGCAAGAGGAACTACCTCATACCCAGGAAGGACGAGATAATAGCCGTGAAGGGACATGCGGTTACCGAGGCCAAGATAAAGGGGAAGAAGTACATGGGGGCCATAGTGCTGAAGCCCCCTGCAGGGGTGTACTTCAACGTAGCGGTCCTAGACTTCACCTCGCTGTACCCGAGCATAGTCAAGACGAGGAACCTGTCCTACGAGGTCATAAACTGCGACCACCCCGAGTGCAGGTCAAACGTCATACCCTCGACGCCCCACTGGGCCTGCACCAAGAGGCAGGGGCTGACCTCGGTACTCATAGGCATGTTGAGGGACATAAGGGCCCTCTGGTTCAAGCCCATGTCTAAGAAGATCGATGACCCGGTCAAGAGGAGCCTCTACGAGGTCGTGGAGAAGAGCCTGAAGGTCATACTCAACGCCTCCTACGGCGTGATGGGGTCTTCCAACTTCTCGCTATACTGCCCGCCCGTGGCCGAGAGCACTACCGCGATAGGCAGGTACATAATAACGAAGACCATAGAGAAGGCCGAGAGCTTGGGGCTCAGGGTCCTCTACGGCGACACGGACAGCATATTCATACACAACCCCGACGAGTCGAAGATAAGGGAGCTCATGGAGTGGGCCGAGGAGGAGCTCAAGGTCGACTTGGACTACGACAAGCACTACAAGTTCGTCGCCTTCTCGGGTCTGAAGAAGAACTACGTTGGGGTCCTCGTCAACGGAGAAGTGGACATAAAGGGGCTCGTGGGCAAGAAGAGGAACACGCCGCCCTTCTTGAAGGAGGCCTTCTTGAACTTCGTCAGCATACTGGGCAAGGTCAACAACTCCGAGGACTTCGAGAAGTCGAAGGCCTTGCTGAGGGACTTGGCGAGGAAGGTCTATGACAAGCTCAAGGAGAGGAGGTACAGCTTGGACGAGCTCGCCTTTACCGTCATGCTCTCAAAGCACCCCTCGGAGTACGCGGTGGCCTCTCAGCACGTGAAGGCCGCCAGGCTCTTGATGGCTTACAAGAAGAACGTGGATGCCGGCTCGATAATAAGGTACGTGAAGGTGAAGGGCGAGCCCGGCGTAAAGCCGGTCCAGCTGGCTAGGATAGACGAGGTAGACGTGGACAAGTACGTCGAGCACATGAGGACGACCTTTGAGCAAGTGCTCACGGCCCTGGGCCTTGACTTCGACGAGATACTCGGAGTGAGGAGCATAACTTCGTTCTTCAATAGGCAGTAATCACTCTTCTTCTTCGAGCTCTTCTAGGTCTTCCTCGAGCCCGCCCAGGTCGCTTACTTCGAGTTGCTCCTCTGACGTGGCCATCATGGCCCTCCTCTTGAGCTCTTCCAAGTCCTCTGGAGGCAATTTCGGGGCTATTATGAATATCTCGTTGTCGTAGTAGTCCGTCTCCCTCCACTCGTTGTTGAAGGACGCTATGTATATGGGTATGATGGCCTCGGCCTCCTTGGAGCTCCTCCGAAGCTCGAACCTCGAGTAGAACTCGTACTCCTCCTTAGAGAGCGGCAGCTTCAGGGACTTTGTATAACTATCCTTCATCACCACGAAGTCCGAGGTCTCGGGATTCCACAGTTGCAGGGCCTCGAAAGCGGCCTTCTTAACGGCCTCGTGGAGGGCACCCTCTATCTCCACGACCCTCTTTATGCTACCTCTCTCAGAGTGTATGAGTATGGACCTCTCATCGCCCGCTCCCGTCTTTTCTTGCCCCTTCTGGCCCCGGGGCTTAGACATCAAATTTCCTCCTCGACTGACCGGTCCTTACACTTAAGCACCTCGGACACTCATCTTTAAAGATTTCGAGGGCTCACGGTGTAGTCGGCTTCATCAACCTTCAGCGCTTTGAACCCTCGATCACAGCCCTCGACAGAGCGCTAGCGCCTCGGCCTTATATTGTTGCGCGAAACGTTAATCTGCTCTTTAAGGCTCTAGGCGAGTTGGGGGCGATGACTTGTAACTCGGGTTCTGACGTCGTGCGTGATGTCGACAGGCTAGACGAGCCCTTCCTCGACTTATTGCCCGAAAAGGGCGTCTACACAATAGTGGCCCTCCTCAGAGA
>DAIQQE010000021.1:0-14285 GCA_036786905.1 Candidatus Nezhaarchaeales archaeon
TATTCATAAACTTGCTATCGCGGGACCGCTTGCTCGCTCAAGCGCTCTACTGTTCAATCGTTCCCCAATCCCTTAGACGCGCTTCTTGGTTGCTCTTTTCGAAACACCGGCATCCTCGTGCTTGGCCGTGGACTTACATCAGTTTCTCTCCTTCGTAAAGCTTAAATGCGCTACGGCCCTCTACCCTCAAAAGACCTTAAACGCTCAACTAGCTTGGTGCTTGTGATGTCCAACGGGATGTGGATAGCGGTCGCGGTCTTCGCGATAGCCATAGCTTTAATAGCTTGGGGCAAGGTGCACAGGGCTTACGTGGGCTTGGCATCAGTAGTGATCCTCGTAGTTGCTGGCGTGCTGCCCCCCTATAGGGCGCTGGACTACTTAGACGTGAACGTGGTGAGCCTCTTGGTAGGGATGGCGGTGATAACCTATTACTTGGAGAAGTCGGGGCTCGCGAGCTGGGTCGCAGAGAGGTTCTTGAGCCTCTCTGGCTTTAAGCCCATGAGAGCATTAGCGGCATTCGCGATCTTAGGCTCACTGATCTCAGCGGTCCTGGACAACGTCTCGACGACCCTCTTGCTCGCGCCCATAGCGATTAGGCTAGCCAACGCCTTCGGCGTGAGCCCCGTGCCCTACGTCATCGCCGTTGCCTTGGGCTCGAATCTCGTGGGCGCGGCCCTGATGATCGGGGACCCGCCCAGCATGATGGTCGCGTCGGCCCTAGACCTCAGCTTCACGGACTTCATAGTGTTCGACGGCAGGCCAAGCGTGTTCTTCTTCATAATGGCCGCGTGCCCGATGGCCGCGCTGACGCTCCTCCTCACGGCCAAGAAGTACGTCAAGGACGTCAGATCCTCAGCTGACTCAGGGCTCGCGACGGCGAAGGACAACGCCATGCTAGCCGAGGCGTTGGCGGTGTTTCTATTCGTTGTGGTGCTTTTGAGCGTCAGGAATGCCTACGGGATCCCGCTATGGGCTCCTCCGGTGATAGGCGCTACGGCCCTCTTGGCCCTCAGGGTCCCCGTCGAGAAATCGATGGAGGCCTTGGTCAAGGGGGTCGACTGGAAGACCGTAGTCTTCGTGTCCTCGATATTGTTGATGACCGGCGGGCTCGCTGAGACTGGTTTCATCGACCTTGTGGCCGCTAAGCTCTACGAGCTTTGCGGGACCGACGCGGCCGCGGCCTCCGCCGTCATCATATGGATCTCGGTGCTCTTCTCGGCCTTCATAGACAACATACCCTACTTCGCGGTCATGATACCCATGGTCGTGAAGCTGTCCGAGGCCTCCAGGATGAACGTCTACACGCTCATGTGGGCCCTCCTGATAGGAGGGAGCCTCGGAGGGAACTGCACTTACATAGGGGCCTCGGCGAATGCGGTCGCCGTCGGCCTGCTGGAGAAGAAGGGTTACAGGGTCTCCCTCCTGGAGTTCATGAAGATGGGAGTCCCTCATACGGTGGTCGCGGTCCTCGTTGGAGAGGCACTACACTACCTAGTCTTCATACACTTCGGCTAATAGCAACCGCGCGGAGACGTGGCCTACGGGTCTCGTAGCTCAAAACCTACCTCTGAGGCAGAGCCAGATGTAGCGGTGTCTTCTCAGGCTCTTTCAAGAACGCGAACCCCTCGGGATCCCTCAAGAATTCCTCGTAGATGTTGGAGTTGAAGAGCCTCCTGCCGCTCTGCTCTATGATTTCGAAGTCTGAGCCGTAGTTCTCGTTCCTCACCAAGCCCTGCTCTGTTACGTAGACCAAGGCCCCCCTCTTCTCCACAAATGGCCTGTAGTCCGACTCGAAGTCCCAGAACACCAAGTTGGACATTATCAGGGATCCCCCGCCGACGTTGACGGTCACGTGCCCGTAGCCCGGAGGGATCAAGACTTGGCTCTCCTCTCTCGCCTCGACGATCACCAAGCGCCTGCAGTCCCTGCTCTGCATCAAGAACAGGGCCTTGCCCCTCACGACCTCGTAGACCTCTGGGTAGTCGCCTGGGTGGTAGTGGCCGAGGGTCTTGTTGTACTCGCCGTTGACTTTCTTGCTCGGAATCAGCGTAATGTCGTGCCTTATCCTGAGCTCTTCGAATAAGCCCCTGTCCTTCTTCAAGAAGACCCCTCTGTACATGTAGTACATGTCCTCGTCGACGTCGTCGGCCCTCCACAAGACCGAGGCCATCTCCCTCTTCCTCCGAACTCTGGGCCTCACGACCTCGCCCTCTAAGATTAAGCTGTAGTCGTCGTCTATCACTATTCCGAGGTAGTCGTCCAGCCTAATCACACATTGAAAATCGCATCATAGGCTTATATCCCTTTGCCTTAATCTCACAACCGTTACGTCGAAGTACGTCGAAGGGCCGTCGTTGCTCGCTTTTCCTAAGCCGCTCGTAAAACGCTAAGAGAGGAGCGCTTAAATTAAGGAGCCCTCCTTGCGCCCTCACTTCGAGGCCCTTTCTCTGTCGGAGACCGAGGTCCCTGTTGGTATTTCCGGCAACTTCTCGCGCACTCTCTGTTCGGCGACGCTCATTGCCTCCTCTAGTATCTTCCGGGCCTCTTCACTGGCCTCTAGCGTTGGCGAGTAACCGGATATCGCGCCCACGTCCGTGACCAAGCTACTCAAGACGTCGGCCAGCTCGCCCAGCTCGCGCTCCGCGTCAGGGAGCATGCCGGCCAGACCGCTCTTCACTGCCCTCACGACGCCTAAGACGGGGGCCATCGCCACCATCAAGTCCCCTACGTCCCTCACGGTCTCTAGCCTCAGTAGCACTTTCTCTAGCGAGAGCTTGCTGAACAGCACTATCTTGCTCATCTTCCTGAGCTCAGCCAGCTCGTTCGCGTATAGCGTTGCCCTCTCCATCTCGCGCTTGGTGAAGGCGTCCACAATCTTGTTGAAAATGCTCTTGTCCCTCTCCATAAGCCTGGCGCTGACTTGGTCGAGCTTGTCCACCTGCATCCTCAGCCTTGCCCTCGCAAGGTCAATTTTGCGCTTTAGGGGGGAGTCGGGGAAGAGGGCCGACCTTATCTTAGAGGTCGCGGGCTCTCTCAGTTGCTCCTCCCACTTCTTGGCGAACCTCTCTACTTTGGACAAGAGCTCTTCACCTTGAGCCTAATGAGGCCTGCTCCTTAATAAAGGCGCGTTAGTACGCTCAATAGAAAGCTCCTCGTTGTCTGGGCTCAGGGTTTAAAGCATTGACTTCATCGCGATCCAAAGCTTGAGGCCTCGCTATGGCAGAGCACGCGCCGCACCGCCAACTGGGCCAAAAGGCTGGCCGACGCCGCCTCCTCTAGGTTAAAGACCCCACGACGAAAGCGTTTCGAAGGCTGGCGCGTTCTTGCGTTGGGCCTTCTGAGGGAGGACGTTAATAAGCTTTCCCCGTCTTCAAGCCGTGTTTCCTTGGCAGAGCGATCCTTTTTATGAGCACTGCTGAAGCCGTCACGGCCGGGACCAACACTGCTACGAATCCTAGAACTTGCCAAGCCTCTGATCTCGTCGTTGCGACTTCTTCGACTTGGAGCGTTGTAGCCGTTGGTTCCTTGAGGCCCCCTACTCCCTCGACCCCAGCCACTTGTTGAAAGAGCCTCATGGCCTTCCCAAGCGTTACGGGCTCGCCCAGCATCTTCTCGAATTCTCCCTCACTCATCAACACGAATGCCTGCGTAGCGTTGAGGGACCGGTGCAATCTGAGTACCTCCTCGACGAGCTCCCCCTCGACCCTCGTCTCTCTTCCGTAGCCCTCGAACACGAAGGGATTTGCAAGCAATGAGCGGGCGAGGAAGTCTAGGGATATCCACCCCTCTCCGGGGACGTAGGCCATGACGAATGCGTGGGGCCCGCCGTTTACGTACTTATACGTCACGTTCTCTATCGGTTGCGTTAGGTTGAGGCCTTGGATGTAGGTGTGTCCGCCCACCATAATTGCCGGGATTTCGTAGGCGTTGAGCAACTCCACGAGGATCCTTGACATGTCGTCGCAGTCGCCTTGCCTCGATTCTATCACTTGCTCGATGGACCTGGGGATACCGCTGGGATCGTACTCTATGTAGACGAAGTAGGCGAAGTAAGCGGCCGTGGCTGCCACCCCCAAGGACCCCACTTCGTCGACGCTACGTCCATATACTTTCCTGAACCACTTCTCGTACTCGGGCTTGACTACTTCAACGACTTTAGGGTGAGGCCCTCTCAAGTATTCGCGAACCACTTCCGGGAGCTCTTGAGAGCTGGGCTTGGGCATGGACGCAGGCTCTCTTAGAGCTCGCTTTATGAGCGCAAGAGTTTGGCTCATAGGCCTGACGTAAACTTCAACGCGACACACGAAAAAACCCACGTAGCCCTCCGTGGCGTTGAAAGTAAAGGCCCTCAAGGTCTCGTTGAATAGCAAGTTGTAGCTCAAGAGGGTTACGACCCTCTGTTCGAAGCCCTCCTCGAGCGTCAAATTGGCTGGCGTCTCCAGCACCAAGGTCTTGTTGGTCGACGAATCGTAAACCACTATGCCGTTGAAGAAGTAAAGCGTAATGCGATCCACGTCGCGGTCTACAGCGGCAACGACCGCGCTCGCGAGGACCGAATGTAAGAGGAACGCTATGACCATTAGGGTTAGAAAAACAAAGGGCGATCCGCCCTTCTTCGTTACACTCATGGGCTTCATGCTAGTACTTTGGGGTCTGCTGCTTATAGACCCACCGCTGGACATGACAGGGTCCTGAGGGCCTAGGAAGTCGTGCGGTCCAACGCCTTCGAGACCCCTTCAAGCCCTCCTAAAGAGTTAAGAGAGAAGGGATATGGACCCTCAGGAATCAGTCTTTCGGAAGCTCTTCGCTTATTCCCACCAAGTACTTGGCTATCTCCTTCCTCTTTTCGAAGTCGTAGGTCCTCCAGATCGCTATCTCCTCCATGACTGGTGAGCCACCGCCGTGGACGCCTGCGACGGCCATGACCCCTCCGAGCGACGAGCAGAGGATGTTCGAAATGCCGTAGAGGCACCTGTAGACGTGCTCCGGCGGGACGTCCTGCCTCCTCTTTATGTACTTCTTTATGTAGGGCCCGACCTCCTCGCTCAAGAAGTCCTCTGCAAAGGGCAGCGTCGCGGCCAGCCCGCCAGCGAGGTCGGCTAGGATCTCGAGCTCCCTGTAGAAGTGCTTCCCCGCGTGCATCCTCCCCACGTTTGCGTAGACCTCGTTGGGTATGAAGGTTCCCGCAGGCGTCTTCTGGCCGTATAAGGCGGAGGCCACTCCGGCAGCGTACACAAGCTCCGCCGTGGCGGCTAGCTCGACCAACCTCTCCCTCACGTTCGGCCTGTCGTAGACCCCGTTGTAGTCGGCTATTAGGGCCCCAAGCCCCATGACCACGTCGGTGAAGGCCGGCTTGCAGCCCGTGTAGCTGTGCCTGTGGAAGAGCGCGAAGAGGTAGGCCGCCAAGGTCGCGTACTCGTGCTCTCCGCATATGAAGACCCTGTCCCAGGGCACGAAGACGTCGTCGAATATTATCATGTTCTCGTCGTCTCCTATTTTCGAGTGGGGCATCTTGAGCCCTTCTGGTGCCCTGAGTTGGCTGGTCCTCGAAATTATCTTCACTCCCTCGGCGTCGGCCGGGATCGCGAAGGCGACGCTCCAGTCCTTGTCCTGAGGGGTCATGGCCCTAGTCGGAACAACTATTATCTCGTCGGCTATAGCGGCCATCGTTATGCAGTTCTTAGCCCCTCTGACGACTATCCCGTCGCCCCTCTTCTCCACGACCCTCACGTACATGTCGGGGTCTGCTTGCTGATGGGGCCTCTTGCTCCTGTCGCCTTTGACGTCCGTCTGGGCGCAAGCGGCGACGAGGTCCCTCTTCTGGAACTCCTTTAGGTACTCGACGAACCTCTTGTGATAGTCGGTGCCGTGGGCTAGGTCTGCCGCGTACGTCGCAACCGAGAGGCCGTTTATTGCGTCACAACCCATGCAGCGCTGTATGCAACCCCCAGTGATCCGGCAGAGCCTCCTTATCATCAACTGCTTGGCCAATAGATCCTCCATCGTCTGGCAGACGTGCGTGAACCTGTTGATACTCTCACCGGTTATGTGCGACCTCGTGACGAGCAAGTCCTTGAAGTCCGGGTGGTCTGCGAGGTCGAAGGTCTTAGAGATTACGTAAATCCCTCCGCTGAGCTCGGGGTCGTCTCTTCTAACCCTCTTGCCCCTGATGTACACGTTCGGCCTCATCTTGTACAATTCTTGTTTATACTCCTCCGAAGTCCTCATCTTTTCTAGCCCTCCAACAATTTCTATAGTTAGTGACCTAAAAAAAGGTTAAGGGAAGACGCTTCCCTCTATCAAGGGGTCGTGGCCTGGGATTATGTTACTCCTCCTAGCGTAGCTTAACGCCTTGAAGCAACTGTCGTACCACTCGGTGAGGTCGACGTGTAGCCCCGGGGGCAGGAAGGGCAAGTCGACCGCCGGCACTTGGACCTTATTCCCTGCGGCGTCCACGAACTCCATTGGTTGCCTCGGAGGGGAGATGTTGACGAAGGAGTAAAAGTGGTCCCCGGCCATCAAGTAGTCCCCCTTTGCCGTCTTGACGAACACCCCCTGATGTCCCTTAGTGTGACCAGGAAGCAACACGACTTTTATACCATCGGCTACCTCCTTGTCGCCGTCGACCAAGCACAAGTCCATGTCCTCGAGGGGCAGTATCAGCTCTCTATCGTACAACCTCCTGTGATGCATTGGAGGGTTGAGGGCTGACTCCCACTCCCTCCTCTGGACGTAGATCCTGGCGTTGTGGAAGAGCCTTGCGTTCGCTACGTGGTCGAAGTGGAGGTGCGTTATTATCAGCTTGTCGACCTCCTCAGGCCTGAGGTTCGCCTTGGCCAAGGCGTCTCTCAAGCCCTTCTCGCCGCCACCCCTTAATGGGTAGCCGTGGAGGAAGCCCCCTTGCCCCTCTTGGACTCCGCAGTCGACGACTATCTTCTCATCCCCTCCCTCTATGACCCACACGTACACCGGGCCGCTGACAAGGACTCTCACGTCCCCCATCATGATGACGAGGCCCAATGGAACCGTTATCTCAGCTTGTTTAAGGGGCAATATCCTGTACAAATTAGCACCCCTCGTGTAAGAATTATGTCCGACGTACAGAAAAGGCTTGTGAGAAAGTGTTCGTCGTAGGGGCATGAAGTGTTTGAAAGTCATGACCCTATGGAGTTCGCCCGCTTCGATGCTCTGCTACGAGTGCTTGAGGATAATGGTTATAAAACTTCTCATGCACGAGAATTTAAGAACTGGTGGATAGGAGATGATGTCCAAGAACCCCTTAGACGTCCCTAGGGATAGGAAGCTTACAACCGAAGAGCTTGTAGAGGCCCCCAGGCTGTCGATAATAGCTGAGCTCGACGCAGTGAACCTGCACCTCCAGTTCGCTAGGGCGTGTAGCGACGAGAAGGTCAGGAGAGTCTTTGAAGACATAGCGAAGGAGGAGAAGACGCACGTAGGCGAGTTCTTGGCGTTGCTCAAAAGCCTCGACGCCAAGCAGGCCTCACAGCTCAGGGCTGGAGAGAGGGAGGTAGAAGAGCTGACCCAGAAGAGCTGACGAGACCCCGCTAGGCTCCTAGATGTGGCCCTTGATCAGGGTCAGAAAAAGATGGGGAGGTACGACGGCGAAGAGCCTCACGAAATCGCACAAGCCCTCTACTCGTAGACCTTTTCCCACTCCTTGTACCAGTCCATCGCGTCCCTCTCGCAGTCCCTCTCCTTCGACGGCAGTCCCATGAGCTTGTACGTCTCGTGCTGTATCAAGAGCTTCATGATCTCGTTGCTCCCGGTCCATATGAGGCCCAAGCGTGTGTCCCTCAGCATCCTCTCGACTGGGTAGATCTGGGTGTAGCCTATGCCTCCGAGTATCTGCATGGCTATGTTCACGACCTCCCAGCTGACCTCCGTTGCGTAGTACTTGGCCTCGCTAACAAGTCTCCTGGGGTCGCCACCTATCCTCCTAGGACCTCTGACCCCTTTGTCGTAGAGGTCGACGGCCCTCGCGGCTGTGTAGACCAAGGCCCTCGCGGCGTCAAGCTTCGTCACGGCCTCGGCGACCATGAAGCTCACCCCCTGGAACTCTCTGATTTTCTTGCCGAAGGCCTTCCTCTTGTCCGAGTACCTCACGGCTATCTCCAAAGCGGCCCTCGCGCCGCCCAGGGCTCCGGCGGCCGAGGTCAACCTCTCGGGGATCATCATCCTGTTGAAGACTTCACGGGCGCCGTTGACCTCCCCCACGACGTACTCCTCTGGGACCTCGACGTCCTTGAGCACTATTCTGGCGGTCCCCATGCCTCTGAAGCCCAGCAGGTTGTACACCTCCTCAATCCTGACCCCCATGTCTCTCTCGACCAAGAAAGCCGTTAAGGCCTTGTGCGAGGGGGCGTTGGGGTCTGTCCTGGCGTAGAGCAAGTAGAAGTCCGCCACCTTCCCGCCGGCTATGAACCTCTTCTCTCCGTTCAAGACCCAGACCTTGCCCTTCTTCTCGGCCCTCGTGGTCGTGCCGAAGAAGTCGCTGCCACCCCTCGGCTCCGTGAGCCCCTCGGCCGCTATCTTCTCGCCCCTAATCATGGGCTTCAAGAACTTCTCCTTCTGCCACTCTTGCCCGAAGCGGTATATGGCCTCGCCGACTATGCTGACCATCGCGTAGGCACAGCCAAGACCAGCACCCAAGACCCCTACCTCCTCCATGGCGACGCTTTCGGCGGTCCAGCTCAAGCCCCTCCCGCCGTACTCTGGCGGGAACCTCAGGCCGAGCAACCCCCTTTGAGCAGCGGCCTTAACGAACTCGTATGGGTAGTCCACTTCGTTCCTGTCCATCTTCCTCAGGAGCTCGGGATCGACGGTCGCTACGAACTCCTTGATCTCGTCTCTGAGCTTTACCTCCTCCTCAGTTAACAAGGCATCGTTCTCCAGCATGGTCTCACGTGACAATCTTCGGGCCTCGAATTTTTTTAAGCATTGCTAGGGGCCAAAGTAGCAAGAGCGGTTATAGGATCCTCAAACTGGCCGTTGAGGACCATTGGGCTCACAGTCCTTTTAGCAAGACGACCGCCTCAAAATGAATGTAAGAAGAGATGCTGCCGTAGCCCCCTCAAAAACCTTTAATATCTTTGTCCCTGGGGAGATTTGGAACGACATGGTAGAGGAACTACTCCCAGGGATCTTTAGGGTCAAGGTGCCATTGCCCAACAACCCACTTAGGTATACGAACTCCTATCTCTTGGTATCGAGGGGCAAGTGCTTGGTGATTGATACCGGGTTTAACGTAGATGAGAGCTACGATGCGCTAGCCACCGCCATGCGGAAGCTGAAGGAGCTGGGCATAAGCGAGTTCGAGTTCTTCTCCACCCACCTCCATGCCGATCACATGGGCCTAGTGGGGAGGTTCTCAAGCTCTATTTGGATGAGCTCCACGGAGGCCGAGAAGGTCGAAGCCATGAGCCAAGATCCTCGTGGCTACTGGACGAGCGTGGTCGATTTCTATGCGAGGAACGGCCTGCCGAGGGAAGAAGCGGAGCTGGTGCTTAGGTTGCACCCAGGGGTGAGGTACGTGAGCAGAAGGGACCTCGACTTCAGAAAGCTTAACGACGGCGACCTCGTCACGGTCGGCGACATCTCCCTACTGTGTGTTCTGACGCCGGGCCACACGCCGGGTCACTTGTGCCTGTACGACGCCGACAGAAAGGTGTTGTTCTCCGGCGACCACGTGCTCTTCGACATAACCCCGAACATATCTTGGATGCCGGGCTTCGAGGATCCTCTGAAGGAGTACTTGAAGAGCTTGGAGAAGCTCCTCTCGCTCGACGTCGAGCTCGTGATGCCGGGCCATAGGGGCCTCGGCGGTGACTTGAGGAAGAGGATAAAGGAGTTAAAGGAACACCACGAGAGGAGGCTCGAGGAGGCCCTCGCTGCGCTAGATCGGCCGAAAAACGCTTGGGAAGTCGCGCCGAGCATAAGCTGGGACGTAGAGGTAAAAGACTTAAGTAAGTTGCCCACGGCGCAGAAGTGGTTCATAGTCGGAGAGACAATAGCTCACCTCGAGTACTTGTTCGAGAGAGGCAAGATATCCAAGGTCGAGAAGGAGGACGTCATACTGTACTACAGCTAAAAGGCGAGTGCCCAGCGGCTCGCGATGGCGGCCTTCGTGCTCGAGGCCCAACTCTTCGAAGAAGATCATTGAAACGAAGCACGAGGTAAGAATGCTATGAGCAATCGCTCTCAAGCCCTCAGGACCCTAAGTAATGACCCAGACCATCTCGTCGATACGTCCGTTGAGGAGCGTGAGGGGTTTAAGCTATGAGGGGTGGTAGGGTGGGGCCGGCCAGAGGCTGCTCTTAGAGAAGGCCTCTTGATCTGGCCTCTCAATGCCTAACGGCAAAAGGTCGGCCCTGCGAGCCAAGAGTGTAGGTTAAATAGACGTCTAGCAAATTCGACGCCGTGGTGGGCTTGCAAGCCAAGAGGTTGTCCGTCTTAGTGTTGATAAGCGCAGTAGCGTTCTTTTCCGGCATTGCAATGGGATATCACTCAGCTGGCACCTTAAGGAGCGTCCTAAAGGAGATCGTGGACTTTTTCGGCCCCTTGCAGGGCTTGCCGTCGCACCTCCTAGCCGTGCTGATATTCGCCAACAACTTCTCTAAGACCCTCTTCTTCGCTGTGCTCTTAGGCACCCTGATCGCGATTCCGCCTGTCTTGTTCGTATTCCTCAACGGCATTGTCATGGGGCTGGTGAGCTACTTCGTCGTCGAGGAGAGGGGCCTCCTGTTCTTGATGGCGGGGATACTGCCGCATGGGGTTTTCGAGATCCCGGCCCTGCTACTGAGCTGTGCCTTGGGCATGGAGATCGGGGTGGCCGTGTGCGAGAAGGCCCTTGGAAAGGACGTGAGCGTCAAGAACGCTGTGGTCACGTGCCTGAGGACTTACCTCAAGGTCGTCGTACCCCTCCTCTTGGTGGCCGCTTTAGTGGAAGCCTACGTGACTCCGCTCATCATGCAGGCGCTCTTTTGACGAGCGCTAACAAGGCAAGCCTCTTTAAGGTCATGTGCTATGCGGCGAGTTAGCGCGGATTTGAGGCCTCCCTGGGACGCCGTTGTAGAAGTTCTTTAGAGGATATGGAGAAAGTTTGAACGAACGCGAAGGGGTTGAGGAGAACTCCGCAATGCCCTCGTTGCACTACACAAGATCGCTCAATAGCCGCGAAACCCTTGTAAAAACCCCAGTTAAAGAGCTCATTAATGGTACAGCTTTGCGAGCACTCAGGCCTCGAAAGCCCTCAGAACTTCTCAGGGCGACATCGAAGAACCGTGGGGCGAGTCGGAGGGTCAGGGTTCTTCGGCGTTGGAGTGCCTTGAAAGGAGCTCGAGGATCCTTAGCTTTACGTATTCGAAGTCGCCTTCGATGACCCCCCTCCCTTGAAACAGCTTCTCGAAGACCTCTTTCCCAAAGGCGTCGTCGCTTCTGACCTTGAGTATTACCGAGCTCGGGTGGAGCCTCCTTCCTCTGAGCAGGCCGTCCTCGTCTCCGTCGACTATCCCTATGACGGGTACGCCGAACCTTTCCAAGACGTCACTTACTACCGCGGTCGTGTCATCGCCGACCGTGACTGCACAGCATATGCCTTCGTCTAAGAACTTGAAGACCTCGTAGCCATCGTGGTCTATAAAGACGATCTTGTTTTTGGTTGGGTAGCCCACCCTAGCCCTGCTCTTGACCTCGTCCCTGAGCAACTTCACTGAGTCTATCTTCGCTCTCTCTAAGTCTACGTGGCCGAGCTTTCGGAGCCCTCGGGGCTTTAACTCTGCACCCCTGACCTCCACTATCCTCCCAGACTCGCATACGAAAACCACGTCTCTGTCCAAGGCCCTGCCGATTACGATGCCGTTCACCATGATTAAGTCCTCGGGTTCCACGGCCAAGACCCCCCGATACGTCCTATCCCCTTCTCTCCAAAGGATGATGCCGAAGTCCACGCCCTTTACTAGCTTAAAGCCCAACCCCTTGGCGAGGCCTTCTGCCAAGTCCTTGACGTCGCCCCAGTACGCGCGTCCTGCTGTTGGTGTCTATCCCTATCACCGGGAACCTTATCTTCTTAGAGAGGTGCCAGCAGTCAGCGAGCATCTTCTCGACAGAGGTGGCGTGGGTGGCGTTGACGACTAGGTCGAACCCTCTCTCGTTAACCCAATCGACGGATCTCTTCCCTCAGAGGCGTGATGTTGAGTTCGGAGTCCATCATGGCCACCGTGCTCATGGTCCCGGACACCACAGCAGTGACGTCGCCATGGCCCTTGAAGAGCTCCAACAGCTTGAAGGCCCACCCAGAGTCGAAAATCCGAGACATGTGAAACCTCAAGCAGATCCTCATGCCGGTTCGCCGAAGATAAGGACCGGTGGAGACGCTTTATCCCTTTTCGCTCACGCATGACCCGAGGGCCCCTCACCAAAAGAGTGAAGCTTAAGGTTTATAGCAAGGCCTCGAAACCCTCTTTTCAGAGGCTATCTTCTATGGCAGCCGTCGAGCACCTCAGAGATGAGAAGGCCCCCTCTGCCACTTACGTCCTCTTATGCCTTTTGGTGGCAAGCCTTGCATTGAACGTAATTCTGTCTTACGTCCTGATCTACGAGATCCGACACTTGGCACCGGGCACCAGTCCAGCGACGAGCCCTTCGACGAGTGCTGGCGAAGGCGCTGAAGTTGTGGTTAAAGCGCCCCACTTGCATAACGCGTCCTCCATATACATAGTGGGTGTGGTCAGCGAAGGAAGTTACACGTACAGAGGCGTGGCGATGACCCTTCAAGGCGCCTTGATGAAGGGCGAAGGGAAGGTCTACGTCTCGACGACCCCCAAGATAGGGATAGAGCTCCAGGAGGCCGCCGAGACGGCCTTCAAGGCCGCTCAGAGGTTCACGGGAGTAGACGCGTCCAAGCTCGACCTCTTGCTCAGCGTGATAGGTACCGAGAGCATATACGTGGTCGACGGCCCCTCTGCTGGAGCCGCCGTAGCCGTCTTGGCGTCCTCTCTACTGCTGAACAAGCCCATAAGGAGCGACGTCATGATAACGGGTACCATAGACGAGTACGGGAAAGTAGGCCAGGTAGGGGGCATAATGTATAAGGCCGAGGCCGCAGCCAAAGCCGGGGCTAAGGTGTTTCTGGTGCCCCCGGGTCAGAGCAAGGACTTCGTGTACGTGATTGAGGAGAGGAAGATAGGTCGCTTCGTCTTCATAAGATATTATCCAAACCTCGTTGACGTGGAGGAGTATCTTAGGGAAAGGGGCTACGACATAGAAGTCATAGAGGTGTCAAGCTTAGAGGAAGCCTTCGCCTACTTCAGCAGTGCATGACGACAAAGCTCATGTGATTGAACGCTCCCAACACCTTTACCTCCATGACTATGGCCGATCGCCCCCGCAAAAATTTCACGAAATTGATGTCAGGGCACGACCTACCACATGGACCCTCAAGCGTTGTTTTTGAGGGCATACGGTAATAGAATCATTGCCGAGGCAAGCGACAAGAACGGAGCGGTCAGGAATACCACTTGATAGCTGTTAGTCCTCTCAATTAAAGCTCCAAACATCGTCGGGCCGCTTAGGTTCCCCACGTCCATGCCCATGGTGTACACGCTCGAGAGGAAGCCCCTACTCCTCGCAGGCGTATTGGCTAGGGCGAGGGTTTGAGACGATGGGATGTAGATCCCCATGCCTAGACCGAGCACGGGCGAGGCTACGTAGAGGAGGGGTGGCACCTCAAAGAAGTATATCGCGAAGAAGGAGGCCGATACTACGAGAAGCCCCAAGGAGGTCATGAGGCAGGGCCTCACGTCAGCGGCCCTCCCGGCGAGGGGCCTGACCAGCAAGCTCGCCGTTGCTTGGATCGCCACGAATAGTCCTATCTCCAAGTCGCCGTAGCCTTGGAGCTTAAGGTAAGCCGATAAGAAGGTCAAAAGCCCTAACCACGCAATAGAGTGTATGATCGAACTCGAGAAGGCGAGGAGAAAGCGGAGGTCCCTCAAGCTGCTCATATACCCACTCGTGAAGCTCGAGGTCCCCTCGCGAGGGGGCTCCTTGCACGTAGCTATGAGTGGGATGACGGCAAGCACCAAGAAGGCAGTGACCATGAACGTACGGCTGTAGCCCAAGAGCTCGGCCATGAACCCTCCCAAGGCTGGTCCGAGGGAGAACCCGATCCCTATCGTCAAGCTCCTCCAACCCAAGGCCTCTCCAACCCTCCTTTCCGGGGCGTAGTCCACCGCGCTGGCGATGGAGGAGGGGACGAACAGCGCTACGGC
>DAIQQE010000126.1:0-3504 GCA_036786905.1 Candidatus Nezhaarchaeales archaeon
AGGCTCTTAAATGGTGGAAGCTCGTTTTCGACGTGGTCTGTCCATGCGACTCAACAGGTCCTTTTGGCTGTTCCTTCCGTCCAAGAGACACTTTAAGCTTTATATGTATTGCTCTAAGCTCTAACGGGCGGAGGAATTCAGCTATGCCAAGAGCCGAGTTACTTGAGGACAGTCCCGGGAAAAAAGTATTGTTGCTTGGCAACGAAGCCTTTGCGAGGGGAGCCGTCGAAGCGGGCGTTCAGGTCGCAGCCGCGTATCCCGGAACGCCGTCCTCAGAGATAATGGAGACCTTAGCTTCGATCGCCGAGGCCGCCGGAATATACGCTGAGTGGAGCATAAATGAAAAGGTCGCCTTCGAGGTTGCCTACGCAGCTGCCGTCGCGGGCTTGAGATCCATGTGCTCAATGAAGCATGTGGGCCTCAACGTTGCATCGGATGCCTTAATGGTCGCCAATTACGCTGGGGTAGAGGGAGGCATGGTAATAATATCAGCTGACGACCCAGCAGGCCACAGTTCCCAGAACGAGCAGGACAACAGAATGTTTGCAAAGTTCGCCGAGCTACCCTGCTTGGAACCTGCTACGCCTCAGGAAGCGAAGGATTCGGTCGTCATAGGTTGTGAGATTTCAGAGAAGGGCAAGTTGCCAGTGATAATAAGGTCGTTGACTAGGCTGAGCCACGTGAGAGGAGATGTGGAGCTTGGTCCAATTCCAAAAGAGAAGAGGAAGCCGAGCATCAAATGGGAGATCACTTACACAGGCTTCCCAGCACCTGATCACCATAAGACGCTCCACGAAAGACTTGCGAGCATAGTTGAGGACCTTGAAAGGGTACCGTTCAACAAAGTTGAGGCCGAAGGAAGCGAGGACGTAGGCGTTGTGGCGGCAGGCGTAGGCTACAATTATGTGAAGGAGGCCTTGAGACTCTTAAAAGTCAAAGAAGGTTCCGTTGCTATCCTGAAGCTCGGCGTTCCACACCCAATTCCAAAGAACTTAGTGGCGAGGTTCTTAAGATCCTACAACACGATCTATGTGGTTGAGGATGGCTCTCCCTTCGTCGAGGAGGAACTGAAGAAGCTTTGTTACGACCTCAACGTTCACCCAACGATATTGGGCAAGCTCTCTGGCCATCTTCCTCTGGAAGGCGAGATAGACCCAGACACCGTCGCGATTGGCTTGGCCAAGGTACTCGGTTTAAGCTACAAGCCGCTTGAGGTAACAGTTCCAGGTGGTATCGAGATCCCAAGGAGGACTCTGTCGCTTTGCGCTGGATGCCCCCACTTAGCCACGTTCTATGCGATAAAACAGGCGATAAGGAAGGAGATGAAAGGCGACCCGAGGAAGCTTTCCGTGATATGCGGAGACATAGGGTGCTATGGGCTAGGGCTCTTTCGCCCATACAACATGTTCCATACCCACATATGCATGGGAGCTAGTATAGGTTGTGCTAATGGATTTGCGCATACAGGGCTTGACAGGCCAGTGATAGCCTACATAGGTGAATCGACGTTCTTTCATGCGGGCATGCCTGCATTGCTCAATGCAGTTTACAACAACGCGAACATAAAGGTCGTGGTGCAGGACAACTACACGATAGCCATGACCGGCCATCAACCTAGCCCGAGCACTGGCCTAACGGCCATGGGCAAGCCGGCCCCTACGATAGCCGTTGAGGATGTGGCTAGGGCCTTTAAGGTGCCTTTCGTCAAGGTCGTCGACGCCTACAAGGTAGACGAGCTTATAGAAACTATAAGAGAGGCCATCAGAACTCACGGGCCAGCGGTAATAGTTGCGAGGAGGTTATGTGCTGAACTAGCTAGGAGGGAAGCGAGGAGAAGGGGGATAAAGATATCGCCTCCTAAGATCGATGCAGAAAAGTGCACAGGATGCAAGTACTGCATAACTCAACTGCTATGTCCAGCCCTCATATGGAGGGAAAGCGAAAAGAAGGCCGATATAGACCCACTTCTGTGTGGAGGTTGCGGGGTCTGCCCTCAAATCTGCCCTCAAAAAGCGATATCGGGGGGTAGCGGGATTGGCGATCTATAAGGATAAGAGTAATGAGCTAACCTTGGTCATAGCTGGGGTTGGCGGCCAAGGAACTCTATTGGCGTCGCAGATAATAGGACATGCAGCGGTGAAGCAGGGCTTTAGCGTTAGGATCTCAGAGACCTTCGGCATGTCCCAAAGGGGAGGCCCCGTCGTGAGCCACATCAGGATAGCAAAAACCGTCTACAGCCCCCTAGTACCTTTAATGACGGCTGACCTCGTACTAGGCTTCGAACCACTCGAAGCGCTCAGGGCCTCGGTTAAGTTCCTAGCGAGAGGAGGGAGCGTCGTCGTCAACACCCGAATCGTGTACCCAATCGAGGTCAACAGAGGAGACGCTAAGTATCCTCCTCTTGATAAAATACTCGAAGCTTTAAGAAGCATAGCAGAGGAGGTCGTAACCATCGACGCAACAACCCTTGCGATTAAGGCTGGAAACCCGATATCAGCAAACATAGTGATGCTCGGGGCACTTGCGGCGCTCGAGAAGCTACCCTTCAGGCCCGAGGACCTCAGAGAGGCTGTAAGGGAAAGGGTTCCGAGAGACGTGGACATAAACCTGAAAGCATTTGACCTAGGATTTCAGGCGATAAAGGAGCAGCTCAGACGATAGCCCCCGTTTACTCTATTTTTTCCCTCATGTTCATTTAGGCCACTTGGCCTAGGAGTCGGCGTGGCCTGCTTTGGCCTTGGTCGAGGCTCTTGAAAGCGCTTTGGTGATCCCCGCGTTTTAATTGGCTGAGCTATGTCGAGATCCGTAGCTAGTAGCACTTTAGGGCATTCTTCATATAAAGTCGTGCACAGAGTTACGTATAGCTAGCAGTAAAGAGACGGTTGAGGTATTTGAAAGCCCGAAGGCACGAAGACCTCTCCAATTAGATAGGCTACACGCAAAGCATGGGAAAAGCTTGTAGAAAATTCTATACACGCCAATAAGAGCCTCAGTTTTAGTATCAGAGGGAGGGTTAAACATTCTGTGAGGGAGTGACAGCAACGCCTTTTCGTCATGATGCCATCAGAGGAGAGGATGCATGTACGACGTCGTCTTGATTCACCCACCAGCCATTTACGATTTCAGAAAGCGCGTATTCTTCCCTGGCCCCATAGCCTACACGGTGAGCGAAAGCAGCGACCTATTTATAATACCTCCAATAGGCATGTTTAGCATAGCTGACTTCTTGGAGAGAAATGGCTACAAGGTGCTAATAGACAACCTAGGGGACAGAATGCTTCACGATCCCTTCTTCGATGTAGAGCGACATTTGAAGAGGATGTATGCCCGCGTATACGGCATCGGGCTTCACTGGTCTGTGCACTCACAAGGGGCCTTAGAGATAGCGAGGTTGTGCAAAACCCTTCATCCCGACTCAATCGTCGTGATGGGCGGGTTGACTTCCACGGTCTTTCACACCGAGATCGTTCTAAAGTTCGACTTCGTGGACGCCGTGATAAGGGG
>DAIQQE010000127.1:0-3439 GCA_036786905.1 Candidatus Nezhaarchaeales archaeon
CTGCACATCTTGAAGCTTTCAGAATCTCATGAAGAGAGAATTGAAAGCACGACGTTTTCCCACTTCAATCCGCATAGACTGCTCTTTGCTGAATCTCATGAAGAGAGAATTGAAAGACAACCAGTACAGGTCTGGAGCTATAGATAGACAAATGAATCTCATGAAGAGAGAATCGAAAGTCGGGGCCTTCTTCAACAGGCTGTCGATAATTCAAATGAGGAATCTCATGAAGAGAGAATCGAAAGGTGGCCTGTAGCGTGATAGACGTGGCAAGCATAATAGTCGGAATCTCATGAAGAGAGAATCGAAAGTCAAGGGCTTCGTGAGCTAGGGGCGCGCTAGGTCGCCATCGACTTGAGCCCTATTATTGCTGAGAGGAGCAAGGCCTTCTTAGGTGTCGGTCTTTGAACGTGGGTAAGCGTTATCCGCTTCGACTAGGACATTAAATTGGGCTAGGCCTTGTTCTACACCTTCAGCGACGTCGTCAGGCTTTGTCGGACGTTTAGGGGCATGCCATGTGAAGTCAGCGAGGAGCTGAGGGGCTGGTCTTGGAGCTCTCCTCCGCTGCTCTACCCCTACAGCTTCCAGCTCTCGGCATCCGACATAGCCAACGGCTTCTGCGACAGCGGGCGCTTCGTGTACTTGAAGCACGTCGCTAAGGAGAGGGAGAGGCCAGGGCAGCGCTTGAGGCGCGGGAGCCTCGTCCACCACGTCTTATCCGAGATATCTAGGACCGCCAAGTCGATAATCTTGGGCGGGGTCTTGGAGCCCCAGGAGTTCAAGTCCGAATTCGTCGAGAAGGGGAGGAAGGCCTTGAGCTCGTGCAGGGAGCAGTTCAAGGACCTGAAGGACGTCGAGCTAGTCTTCGAGCTCCTCTGGCTTAGAGCGGCCGACGCCTTCTCGAGCGAGCTCGCCAAGGCGGCTTCGAGGTCCCCTTACTTACCCATCGACGGCCTGGCCTTCCTCGTCGCGCCCTTCACGACGGAGTTCCCGATCGACGGTAGCCTGATAGGCCTCAGCAGGACGTTGAGGGTCGACTTAATGGTCTATCCGAACATAATAGCCGAGGTCAAGACGAGGAAGTGGCACCCAGACTACGAGCTCGGCCTGACGGCATACGCGCTGGCCTTCGAGAGCCAGTACGAGGTGCCGATAAACCACGGCGTAGTTGTGCTGGTCAGGATCGACGCCTCGAAGAGGGACTTAAAGGTTTACGAGAGGATCGTGAGGATATCGGATGGCCTGAGGCAGGCCTTCATAGACAGGCGCGACAGCTACGCTAGGATAGTGGAGGAGTCGATGGATCCCGGCAAGGCCGAGAGCTGCGACCCCGACTGCCCCTACTTGCACGTCTGTCGGGAGGGCTGAGCGTGACGAAGATAGCCCTCGTGGACAGGTACGGGGCCTTTCTGAGCGCTAAGGAGGGGAGGTTCCAGCTCTACGTGAAGGACGAGAAGATATGGGACTTGGCGCCAGTCGAGCTCGAGGCCATAGTGTTCACCGTGACCGGGGCCTCGATATCCGCTGCCGCCGTGAAGCTGGCCAATGAATATGGAGTAGACCTCGTGTTCATGGACAAGGACGAGCCGATAGCTAGGCTGGTTCAAGCGTCCTATGGCTCGACGCTAAAGACGTGGTTCCACCAGCTCGAGAAGGCCCGCGACGAAGGGGAGAGGCTCAGACTGGCCAAGGCGTTCGCCGAGGGGAAGGTCCACAATCAGAGGGTCGTGCTAGGCGAGTACTACAAGTACTTCAAGGCCTCGGGCAAGGGGCTCCAGTCCTTGGCCTCGGCAATAAGTTACTTAGACGACGTGCTCTCGAAGATACCGTCGGCCTCCTCTGTTGACGATGTGAGGGGCTTAGAGGCCTTGGCCGCTAGGCAGTACTGGGCCTCCGTGGCGGAGCTCCTGCCAAGCGAGGTGGGCTTCAAGCACAGGATCCCCAAGAGCAGGCAAGTCCCGGGCGTTGAGCTCGACACCTTCAATAAGGCCCTCAACTTGGGCTACGGGGTCTTGAAGAGGGTCGTGTGGAGGGCCGTGTTCATAGCGGGCCTGAACCCCTACGTGAGCTTCCTCCACGAGCCCAGGGCTGGCAAGATGACCCTCGTCTTCGACTTGATGGAGGAGTTCAGGCCCGTAGCCGTCGATAGGCCGCTCATAGCGGCCTTCAGGAGGGACCACAAACAGTTCGAGAAGCTGAAGGAGGACGACCGCGAGGCGATGAGGGTCGTGTGGAGGGCCGTGACCAACAGGCTCTACGAGTCGAAGCCCCCGCTCAACAACGTCATCTTGGAGCAGGCCAGGCTACTGGCCAAGCACTTGAGGGGCACGGGTACGTACAGGCCTTACAAGGCCAAGTGGTGAGGGGCCGGCCTCAGACCCCCATCGACGAACTTTCGAGACCCCATAGGAGCTCGTATTTCGCCAGCCCTCGTCATAGACGTGGAGCGGGCCTTGCCTGAGGTGCTCGGCGAGGGGCTTTTAGAGAGGTCGTGAGGGGGCCCTCAAGGAGGGGGCCTCCGCGGGGGACCAGTGGTCGAGCTCCCATCGGGGCCCTCGACGTCTCCCCAGATCCAAACTGAGAGGTCGAGCTCCGCCTCGAGGCCCGGCCCTCGCTCGAGCCTGTTAGCGATGAAGCTCCTCGCCTCCCTCTCGCTCAGGCCGGCTTTGACGAGCGCCTCCCCACGAATGCCCTCCAGGTCCAGCCCTTGGGCGGCTCGCTACTGCCCATGTAGCTCTCGGTCAGAGCGATCGTCGCTTGCTAGATCGCCGCCCAGGCCTTTTCCGCCGCGTCTTAGGGCTCCTCGCGCTTTAAGTGTTCGCGAGCCTTCTCAAGATGGGCCCGCGCGCTTCGATGCGCTTGAGAGCCGACGCTCTCTCGCACGTGAGGCCTCCGCTTAAATTCTCCATCCTTTACCCTGTTTTGTCCGCTCTCTTCTCCCTCCGTGATCTCGAGCCGCAGCCTACGAGGTGATCCCATCGGCAGTCCGCCGCAGCGCGCTCCTAGAGCCTTCGATCGAGGCTTGGGAGCGAGCCGCCGAGCTGGGCGTGCACCCAACCCCGAGGCCGCGCGATATGCTCTCGATCTATGCGGGCACGGTGCTGAGGGCTCGAGCGCTTCTTGAGGGCGAGCTGAGGGTCAATAAATGCACGGCTCTCGACGGGCTAGCGGCTCACATGCTCGGCTTGACGACGTCGCCGGTCGCCTTCAACACCCAGACGCCCTCTCTCCTCGCCCTCTCTACCAAGTCAGGCATGGCCAGGCTGGCGTAGACGACCCTCAGCACCCTCGGCCTCAGCTTGTCGGGGCAGAGCCTCTTCAATAACTCGACCTTCTCGTTGAGCTCGTCTATTGCTCTGGAGGAGGCCCTGACGCTGGCCTCTCCGACGACGCACACTTCATCGGTGGCCCCGTATATGTTGACCTCTACCTCTGGCAG
>DAIQQE010000022.1:0-14126 GCA_036786905.1 Candidatus Nezhaarchaeales archaeon
TTCCTGAGCTCCTCGTCCCTCCTCAGCTCCTCTAGCAACTGCCTGCCAGTTGACATCTCCACCAGAAAGAGTATCACGGCCTCGTAATATAAAGATAATCGTGAGAACCCGTACGTACATTAGCAGTAATAACCACTTCGAGGGGCTCTGCACCTTGGGATGTCTTCCGCTTTCTTCAGTCGGCTTGACCGATGGAAGGGTTCGAAAACAGACGGAGAAAGCGTTGGGGACGAGCACTAAGGCCCCTTAATCGTTCCTCTCCCTCGTTGCCCCTCGTATATCCTCCTCAACGTTTGAATGGTGTCTGCCTCGATGGGCGACTTGTCCTCCCTAATTCTTACGATCCTGGGGAACCTCAGCGCCAGCCCAGACCTGTAGTGGGGGCTCCTCTGGACCTCGTCGAACGCCACCTCGACGACTATCCTCGGCTCCACGTAGACCACCCTGCCCTCCTCCCTTATCGCTATCTCCTTGAGCCTCTTGGTCATTAAGGCCAGCTCCTCGTCCGTCAGGCCCGTGAAGCACTTGCCCACCACCTCGAAGCCGCCGCTCTCCGGGTCGTAGGCCGCTAGGTATAGGTCGCTCAGCATCGAGGCCCTGTAGCCGTGGCCGTACTCAGCCGCCACGACCACTAAGTCTAGAGTGTTGAAGACCGGCTTGACCTTCAGCCACCTCTTGCCCCTCACGCCGGGGGTGTAGGGGGACTCCAAGTCCTTGGCCACCACCCCCTCGTGCCCCTCCCTAAGGGCCTTCTCGTAGAACTCCCTGCACTCCTCGTACTTGCTCGTGACCAGAGTCTCGATTATCATCTCGTCGCCGACTATGCTCTTCAACAGCAGCCTCCTCTCGGTGTAGGGCAGGTCTATCAAGGTCTTGCCGTTTAGGTAGAGCAAGTCGAAGAGGTAGAGCTTGAGCGGCACCTCCTTCGCCAGCTCGCTCACGCCCCTCTGCCTCCTGAACCTCCTCATCAAAGTCTGGAAGGGCGCCGGCCTGCCGTCGCTCGTCAGAGCCACGACCTCTCCTTCGAGCACGGCGCTCTCGACCTCCATCCTCTTGACGAGCTCCACGACCTCGGGCAGGCTGGAGGTGACGTCCGTCGCCCTGCGGCTAAACACCCTGACCCTATCGCGGAGCTTGTGTATCTGCACGCGGGCCCCGTCGACCTTAACCTCGAAGGCCGCCCTCCCTCCCAGCTCCCTCAAGGCGGACAGCAAGTCCTCCGCCTTCTCCGCCAGCATGGGCCTCACCGGGTGGAAGAGGACTATCTCCTGCCTCCTGAGCCCCTCGACCCCCTCGGTCTTCGCGGTCCTAGCGGTCAGCCCCAGGTCGCTAGTGAGCATGTGGGCCCTCCTGACGAGCTCGTGGGGTGCGTTGAAGGCCTCTGCTATGGCCTCCTCCATAAGCCCCTCGCTGAAGCCGTGCCTCCTCTCGCCTAGGGCCAGCTTAACTAAGTACTTGACCTCCAAGGGGCTCTTGGCCCTCAATAGGAGCCCTTGGAAGAGCCTGAGCTTCTTCCGCCTCGAGCCCTCGCCGATCGCCCTAGCTATGGACTTGAAGACCTCGTAGACCTCCTTGACCGTCAGGCCGTCCCCCATTGCGAGCGCCGAGCCCTTCAAGCGCCCCTCCGCGATACTCATCGACGCCAGCCCCAAGTCCCCAGTCGACTTGAAGGCTTGTAGGAACTCCCTTTCGGATGAGGAGAAGGCCTTGACGACGCACTCCACCACGCCCGAGGCGCCTAGGCCTATCTCCGGCTCCCAAGGAGGGAAGAGCTCGCCAATTATGAACCTGACCGCGAGCTCTAGGTCGTCGACGTCAAGCCCCTTTATGAAGTCCGACACGAGGGCCACCATCGAGCTCCTAGAGCTGGTGGACTCGAGCTCTTCGCATAGCCTGCAGAGGTCGGCGAACCTCGCCATCTAAGGACCCTCGACCGCGATCCGGAGAGCACTCTATCAAGGCCTTTGCGTAACCTCTAGTATATGCGCCTTGAGCAGGAAATAAAGCTGGCGTGGGGCGCCCTCGACGTCTCCATGGCCTGCCCATTGCAAAATTTTCAATTTCAAGACATAAGCGACCGAAAATAATTTAAAATATACTGTATTATATATTTGTGAGAGCATGCCCTCGGCGGATTTAGTCGAATTAGCGGGGATATCAGCCAAGAAGCTGAGGGCGGTTTTTGAAGACGTCTACGGCCCCACCTTCATCAAGGTCTTGGATTTCTACTTGAGCCTTGATGGCAGTGAGGGATCCCCTTCAAGCCTCCTCTCGATGGTAACGGAGAGGCCGAGAAAGGCCTACGAGGGGCTCGTTAGGTTCTTCAAGTCCGAGTCGGCCGTCAAGGTCTTGTGGGAGACCGTGCTGAGTAAGGTCGCGCCGGACAGGGCCTTCGAATTGACCTCGAGGCTCCTCGAGGCGCTGAGGAACGACGACAGGGATGGAGCCCTTAGGCTCTTCTCAGAAATACCTGACCCTTTCTAACCGTAGAGCGTAGAGCCTCTGCTCGAGAAGCCGAGAAGGAGAAGGCGGAGTAAGAGCGTGGAGCCTAAGATAGTGATGAGTGGGGGACAGCTTCTAAGGCTTGCTCCACGGTCTAGTCTATTGACTGGTGACCACCCTCTTGACAGCTTCTCTATGCAGCGGTGTTTGCCAAGCCACGTCCCTCCCTATCCCCAGCTCTTCGTCCCTTTCGGGCGGCGGCTCGTCAATCCAGAACTCCGGCCCCCTCGGATACATGTCGTAGACGACCAAGTTCCCAGCAATTAGCTCCCTCTTAAAGTCCTCTGGGAGCTCCTTTTCGAACAAGGCGTCCGGGTCTTCTAAGATCTCTCTTAAGTAGGGTCCCCACTTCTTTGCTAGGTCTCTCAACCTCTTCGTCCTAACAAGCCTCTCGACGACCGTCCCCACGTTCCACTTGGCCTCGTAGAGCCTGGCCAGAGCTTCGGGGTTCCCTCCCGTGAGCCTCCAGACGTCCTCGAATCCTGGCTTGGGGTTCGGTATCTTCTCGTAGAGCTCCTCGAACCCCTTCTTGCTCATGTTCCACGTCGGCGTTATCTCCGCCCACCTGTGCCTCCCTATCTCCCACCTAGAGAAGCCCTCGCTCGTCGTTGCAATCGCGACCACCTTCTCGCAGCCCTCTGGAGGGTGCTCCGTCAAGCCCAAGAGGGACTTAACATACATCGCCGCCCTGTCGAGCCCTATGGCTTGGAAAGCATCATCCACTAAGACCGCGACCTTCCTCCTCCGCCTGCCCATGAACCACCTCACTGCGACGACGGCCAGTGACGCGAGCTTCGCCTCGGCCACGCCAGCCACCTCCAGAGAGGCCTCGGCGAACTTGTTCACTAGGTCCTTGACCTCTGTGTGGATTATGAAGTCCTTGCGCATCGGATCTACGTAAATGACCTCGTAGCCGTGCCCCCTCAATAGCTCTGCCGCCTGCTTTAGCCAAGCCGTCTTCCCGCAGCCCTCCGGCCCGAATACGACGAGGGGGTGCCAAGTGCCCCTCTCCGCGAGCTCCTCCACTTGGCGGAGGGCTCTCTCCCTATTGCAGAACTCTATCTCCAGCCCAGCGAAATCCAGCTTCACCTTCTTCATTTCAACCTTCCTTGAAGCTTAACGCGGTTTAATCGGGCTCGCGAACCCTCTATGTTGCCTGTTCTTCGAGCAATTTAAGCTTAGTCAGTCGCGATGCACACGTCGACCAAGACGCTGCCAAGCCCCTCTCGCCCATAAACTATCCGATGGCGTCGCCTCGACGATGTGCCTCTTCGAGACCCCCTCAGCCATCTTGATGGCGAGCCCTGGGCTCTCGAACCAAATCCAGCGGTTCTTGAAGTGCTCTAACGCGTTCTTGACGAGTCTTAAGCGCGCGTGCTCCGACGTGGACTTGAAATTGACGCGAAGTGCCATCGCCCGCAAACATTAAAGCACAAGAGATCTGTAGAGCCGTCCTGCTCGGCGTGTTTATGGAGTGATAAATGACGAACGCGGAAGTGATGATTAAAGTGGATAAGCGGGCCGCTTAACACGAGTAGCCAAGGAATGTCGCTTAGAGGGCTATTGAAGCCCCACTTTTCCTCACCTGTCTCGTCACCGGGTCCACTTTGAGGCCCAAGCTCTCGAGGGTGCGGAGGCCGAGGATGCTTTCATCGCCCTCCTCTGCGAAGACCACGAGCGTAGGGGCTATCTCGCCCTCGTACTCTACGAACGCGCAACCCACATCTCTAACGATGACTCGCCCTTAACGTTTTTCCCTCTCTAATGGCTTGACTTCCAGTTCCTCGAGGAACCTCCTCGGCAACCAAGAGTACGCGGCTTCGGTGTCTACGAGTAAGTCCAGCTTCGCAGGAGCTGGTCTCGTCGGCAACGTTCGAAACCTCGCGCGCATTCTCGTCTCGCCCATCACGCATCCCTTAACAGTTTTGTCCAAGCCGATATTAAAACTTGGACGCGAGGCGGCAGCTAAACCCGGTGACCATTTGTTCGAACGTCCAAAGCGCGTACAAGGCAACGCTGGCGCTAAGTCCTAGGCCTTGATGGCCAACACCGCCTCCGCGCCCCTAAGCACCTTGACGTCGAAGCCCACTTCTGCCAACCTCTTGGACACTCCCTTGGCCAAGTCCAATCCTCTAGCCCTGCCCGGCGAGCCCACGTAGTGGAAGAGGAGCCCTCCGTCCCTGAGGATCCTGTAGAGCTCTGAGTACAGCTTCTTGCCGTAGAGGTCGCCAGTCCTCGGCGAGAATCGAGGAGGGTCGTGAATTACCCTGTCGAAGGCCTCGACTCCCAAGTCCTCGACGACATCGCACACGTCTCCCAAGACCACTTTGATTCGCGGATCGCTCAGCCTCCAGCTCCACGGGTTGTAGCTAGCCAGCTCGACAACGTTTGGGTCGACCTCCACGGTCAGGACCTCGGCCCCCGCGAGCACCGAGTGTATGGCCGTGTAGCCCAAGCCCATGCAGGTGTCGAGGACCCTGTGGCCTGGCCTCACCTTGGCCAGCGAGACCTTCCTCTTGGCGTCCTCCCAGGGCGTCGTGCCCTCGATCCTGTGCATGTGTATCCCGTCTATCTCGAGGGTTGGAGCCGTGTTGTCAGCGACCCTCCTGAGCCTGTAGAAGTGCTCGCCAGCTATGACGAGCTTCGACAGGCCCCTCCCGCTCAGAGAGTAGACCCCCTCCTCGTCCCCCGCCACGACCTTGAGCTCGCTCAGGTCCACTGCGAGGCCCTCGACCAAGGCCTTAGAACCCTCAACCTCTACGTTGACCTCCTTGAGGCCGAGGTTCGCCAGCACCGTAAAGGACCTCGACTCCGAGCCCCTCCTCAGTATCTCTCTGGCGGAGTAGCAGTCGAGGACCACCACCCTCTTGGGCTCGAATTCGACAAAGGTCCAGCCCCCCACGCGTGCTAGCCCTCCTGCCCCTTGCCAAGCCACTTGAAGAGCCCCTCCGGCTTGGCCCCTCTCCTCTTGGGGTTCAACACGACGTCCTCGAGGAACCTGTCCCTGACGGGCTCGTAGACCTCCTTGAAGAACCTCTGCTGGTCTAGGAGCACGTCCTTGTCGAAGCTCCTCAAGTACTCGATGGCGGCCCGCCAAGCCCTCTCGTAGGGCACTGCGCTCTCTATGTGCTGCGCTATCTGCCTGTCGTAGTCCTCGGGCCTCTGCTCCTCCCCTCCTATCTCGAACCAACCCCTCTCCGACACGAAGGCCGTCTCGTCGCCTACTTGGACGGCCCTCTTCTCTCTGTCCTCTGTCGACGGCCTCGCAGCCTTGGAGGCGCCCCTCTTGGGGGCTACATCCCTCGCGTGCCTCTTGGCCCACGCGTAGAATATGGCTCTGTTCAATCCGAACGACTTCGCCCTCTCCAAGTCCCCCGTGAGTAAGTAGTAGCGGGCTGCCTGTAGCAACCCCATGACCTGGAAGCGGCCTATCTTGCCCCTCCTCTCGACCTCGATGGGCTTGGGGGCGGCTATGACCGTCCTCACGCTCTCCTCCACGGCCCCGGGCCAGCCCCTGTATCCGCCTACGGCCTCGACGGCCTTTAGGGCCGCCTCGTCTCCCTCCCCCTCGACGTACTCCCTCCACCTCTCGTCGTGCTTGAAGTCCTCAGGGCTGGCCCACTCGACCTCGAAGCTGTCCAGTGCCTCTGGCTTTAGGCAGACGCAACACAGGTCCCTCCTCCTGTGGAGCGACAGGGGGGCCGTGAAGACCCTCTTCAAGTCGATCTCGTTCTCCACCTTGAGAGCGCCCGACCTCGAGGCCACGTCGAGTATCCTGCTCCTGCATCTCTCCAACACGTAGTCCACGAGCGAGTAGGCCACGTCCAAGGGGTTGTGCTTTGAGAGCACGTAGCTCGAGAAGCACCTCTCGTGGACGTGGACGTGGGCCCCCTCGCCGCTCCACTTCACGAAGACAGACCTCGTGATCCCCAACCTCTCGAGCTCGTCGACTATGACCCTCGCCACCTCTACGACGTCCCTCCACCTCTCGAGCTCTCCGTCGACGTCCCATATCGGGGAGGCGTAGACTATGTTCTCGCGCACCTCTAGGTCGAGCCTAGAGGCCAGCCTGCCGTAAACGTTCACGGAGCCGTATATGGCCCTGGGCCCGACGCCCTTGAACTGCTTGATCAAGCCCTCTACGTCCTGAGGGCCGTCGATCCTGAGGGGCCTCCCGTCCCTCCAGTACCTCAAGAAGACCTTGCTCCCGAGGGCCCCTCCTTCCAGCGCCACCCACCTGCCCTTGCAGTAGTCTGCCACCTCCCTCTTGACGAGCCCCTTCGAGTAGTGGCGCTCGACGAGCTCGTAGTCCATTGAGTAGCACCCACCAAGACGATTTGAGCCTAGAAGAGACATAAACTTGAAGGTCGGGCCCCGGCCCTCGGTTACGAGGCCGTAGCGCCGGTTCTCGGCGAGCAAGCTTTATAAGGCCTCGATCGAGCGAACTCCGAGGCAGGTGCCGGAGATGCTCGGTGATCTAGTTTACCTCAGCTAGGGACCTAGCGCCCCTCCAGCTCAAGAGGCTCGCGTGGACGATAAAGCAAGCTTCTAAAAGCCCCTTGTACTCCAGCAGGCTCAAAGGGATAGGCGTAAGCTCCCTCGAGGACCTGTCCAAGCTACCCTTCACGACTAGGTGGGACCTCCTGTCGGCGTACCCCTACGGGGCTCTGGCCGTCGACCTCAGCGACGTGCGCCTGATACTCTCCTCGTCGGGGACAACCGGGAATCCCATACTGACGTTCTACACAGAGTCGGACTACAGGCTCTGGATGGAGAGGCTAGTGAGGAACCTCAGGCTCGTGGGCGTAGGCAAGGGAGACGTGTTCGTGAACACTTCGAACCAAGGGATGTTCACTGGCAGGGGTTACAGCGAGGCGGCGTCGCTGGCTGGGGCGGCGTCGATACCCATAGGCCCCGCATCGCCCGAGAGGCACTTGAAGCTCATGATCGAGCTAGGGGTGACCTCCTTCCACGCCATCCCCTCCTTCGCGTTGAAGATGGCCAACGTCGCCAAAGACTCTGGGCTGGCCGACAAGCTGAGGCTCCGGAAGGCCGTAGTGGGGGCCGAGACCTGGAGCGAGTCCACGAGGAGGAGGATAGAGGAGTCCCTTAACGTGGACGCCTACGACAACTACGGGGTTGCCGAGCTGGGGGGCCCCGGCATAGCGATAGAGTGCTCGGAGAAGGACGGCATGCACGTGTGGGCGGATCACTACTTGATAGAGGTCGTGGACCCCGAGACGGGCGAGTTCGTGGGCGAGGGCGAGGAGGGCGAGCTCGTTGTGACGACGCTCACGAGAGAGGCCATGCCCTTGATAAGGTACCGCACGGGGGACGTTGTCAAGCTGTTGCCTAGCGACTGCTCGTGCGGCCTCGAGACCCCGAAGATATCTAGGGTGAAGGGGAGGATAGACGAGATGGTCAAGGTTCGAGGGATAAGCCTCTACCCCAAGATAATAGAAGAGATAACCTCGAGCATGCCGGAGCTCACGGGCGAGTTCCAGATAGTCCTCTCGGGCATAGACGACATAACGGTGAAGGTCGAGGTGAAGAAGCGAGTCCGAGACGTCGAGAGGGTCGTGAGCGAGCTCAAGGGGAGGATAAAGGAGCTGACGTTGCTCAGCGTGGCCGTGGAGCCCGTGGAAGAGGGGGGCATAATGCACCAGGGGAAGGCCAAGAGGGTCGTGGATCTAAGGCAGTTGTAGCCTCGGTCGGCGCGCCAAGCACGTCGCTTGTCTTGGGTCGCATCCGTCTCGAATTTCTAGCAAATTTTTTTACTGTTCTCATAGACCACTTATTTTAAGGCCTATGGAGGGTCGGCATTGGAGATACTGGGCCTAGTGTCGAAGAAGAGGAGGGCCAGCAAGGACGACTTCTACAAGAAGCTCGTCTACGGCAAGGGCGCCATATACGGCGTCGAGAGGGACTTGCTCGTCAGCGCGGTGAACAACTTGGCCCTCGAGATCTCCTCGACGCCCTTCGGCCTAGCGTGCAAGGCGCTCTCGACCACTGCCAAGAAGGACATAGGGAGCATAGTAGTCCTGAGCGAGGTGAAGCCCCTCGCCAAAGAGCTCAGGGAGCTGTTCATCCAGACGGGCCTAGCCGCCGACGACGTCCTAGACCTCCCACACGCCAAGGACATATTCACCTCGAAGAAGGCTAAGAGATCCGTCGTCTACAGCCACATAAGGTCGACCGTTGAGTGCTTCTTGCTTAGCTCGATACTCAGGGGCGAGGTGCCTCAGCCCTTAGCGGACAAGGTCTTGGAGGCAGCGCTAATGGTCCAGCCCTCGATAGTGAGGGCCGTCGAGAAGGCCAGCAAGGAGGGCTCGCCCGTCTGGAGCATAGCTTGGAACGCCCTCTCGTCGGTCAAGCCCCTCGTGGACCTGCAGAGCATACCGCTCCTGTTATCGGCCCTGCCATACGCTGCCCAGCAAGCCAAGCTGACGGCCGCCTACATGTACATGAAGAAGAAGCTCCAGATAGACATAGACGCCCTCCTCGCCCAGTCGGTTGTGAAGCCCAAGTAGCTACTCCGAGAGGCTCGACAGCTTATGGAGGGCGACTAAAGCGCTAAGTAGGAGAGCCCTTTGGCTCGATTTCTAAATTTAAATAGCTGATGAAGTGGGTCCAGTGCCGTGGATCGAAGGGGCCACGCGGGCCTTGCGCTAGCCGTCGCGAGCCTGATGGCACAAGCCCTCGGCCTGGCGTTGCAAGACGGCCTGCTCTTCATCTCGCTATCCGCGACCTTCTCGGTCCTCCCCGACATAGACCTTAGGCTCGAGCTTAAGCACAGGAGGTACACCCACAACGTGCTCGCGGCCCTGCTCGCCAGTACGCTAGTAGGCGTGGCCACGAGCCAAGCCAGCCTGGGCTTTCTAATCGGCTTCGCCACGTGCTTAGTTGGCTACTTCTGCCACATACTCGGGGACCTCTTGACGTACATGAGCTTCCCGCCCCTCTGGCCGATCGTCAAAAGCGAAGTGAGCTTGAGGCTGTTCAAGTCGAGCGACAGGGTCGTGAACTCGGCGTTCATGTCCTTAGGCTCCCTAGCCCTCATCGCCTTTATACTTAAGGGCTTAGGCTTAACCCTTAAGTAGGGGACATCGAGTTAACTCCGCCTGCTTGGAGCGGGCAGGCTCCTTGGGCAAGCCCAAGACCACCAAGGCCGGAGCGAGCTTCTTGGGCAGGCACGTGATGATGAAGAAGGAGTACGCCGAGCTAGTGCTGTCCGGGGCCAAGACCACTACCATAAGGCTGGGCGTGGTGAGGCCGAAGAGGAAACTGGTCCTGCTCCACAGTAGCGGCAGGGTATTGGCCGAGCTCGAGATAACCGGGTCCGAGGTCAAGAGGGTCCGAGATCTAACAGACGAGGACGCTAGACAGGACGGCTTCCAAGACAGGCGACAGTTGATAGAGCACTTAAATAGGATATACGGCAGGAGGCTCAAGGACGACGAGAAGGTCACGATAATAAGGTTCAGGGTCGCGAGGAGGATCGAGGGCTCCGAGGCCGAGGAGGGCTCCAAGTACCTCGGCCTGAGGCCAGTGGACGTGGCCAGCATAGCCCTGCGCTATGGCGTGAGGCTCAACCCCAGGGACATGGTCATAGTAAAGAAGGTCGCCGAGACGGGGAGCATCAGGAGGGCCGCCAGCGCCTTGTTCGGGGATCCGAGCAGGAGGAAGGCGATAAGGGCGGCTCTCGACAAGGCGCTGAGGAAGCTCATCGAAGCTGGGGTCATAGCGAAGAGGGCTGAGGAAGGGGGACGGGAGAGGGCCGAGGACGAGGCGAGAGGGAGAGGGCGAAGCTGACTTGACTAGACTACGAGTCTGATCCTCATGCCCAAGCCCATCGCGAGGGCCTTGTCGTAGGCCAGTTTCGCGGTGACGGCGTCTTGAATTGCCAAGCCAGTCGAGGTGAACACCGTTATCTCGTCGGCCCTCTCCCTGCCCCTCTTGAGCCCAGCGACTATCTCCCCCAGCTCGCCGTAGATCTGCTCCCTCTTGAACAAGCCCTTGGCTATGGGCACGTTGATCTCGCCGCCGTGCACCGCCTGCTCCACGTCGTCCACGACGACCTTGGCCCTGAGCAGTATGCGGGGGTCTATCTCCTCCTTGCCCGGCGCGTCAGCGCCTACGCAGTTCAAGTGGACGCCCTTTCCTACCCACTCGTCCATGACTATGGGCTCTCGAGATGGCGTGGCTGTGGTGATGATGTCGGCCCCCTCAACGGCCTCCTTCGGCGTCCTGCACACCTCGACCCTCAATCCCTCGACAACCATCGAACTGAACTCCGCAAAGTCCTTCGAGGCCCTCTCGTCGATGTCGTAGACCTTCACGTGCTTTATGGCCCTCAGGACCACGTTCAAGGCCATTAGCTGGGTCCTAGCTTGGGTGCCGGCGCCTATGAAGCACAGGGTCTCGGAGTCCTCCCGCGCCAAGTACTTGGCGGCGACGCCACCCGCGGCCCCGGTCCTCATGGCGGTGAGCCAGCTGCCGCTCATGACCGCCATGGGGAAGCCAGACTTGGGGTCTACAAGCACGACGACAGCCATGACTGTCGGCAGGCCGTACTTGGACCTGTTCCGGGGATGGGAGTTCACGATTTTGACCGCCGAGACGTCGAGGGCCTCTAGGTAGGACGGCATGACCCTCAGGTCCCCCTCGTACTTGTCGAAGAAGAGGTAGGACTTTCTGGGCATCTGGATCCTGCCCAAGCCCTTCTCCCTGAAGGCCATCTCGACTGCCTCGACCACCTCGCGCATCTCCAGGAGGATCTTGACGTCCTCGTCGGTCAAGATTAGTGTCTCGAGCATGAGCCTACACCGCCAAACGTACGCTCCGGGCTACGCTAGCGCCCCTCGAAGGAGTCCACGCCCCTCCTCCACCTCTCTATCACATTCTTGACCTCTTGGGCGAGGTACTCGCAGACCTCTCCGAGGAACCTCTTGGCCTTCTCGACGTCGAAGTCCAGTGCCGGCCCCTCTCTCTTGTAGGCTAGGGCGGAGGCTGGCAAGGGGTAGGCCCAGAAGCCCTCTTGATACACCACGTAGTCCTCCTCGTCGTAGAGCTCTCTCTTCAGGAGGTCGGGCCTCGCTGCCGCTAGAGCAGCTGTCTCCTCCGCTAGGGCGTGGCCTTGGCCGACGGGATAGTACTTCTCGACCACGCTTCGAGCTGCGACCCACCAGTCTATGGCGATCCCCCTAACGCCGGCCTCGAAGTACGCATCCCTAATGGCCTCTTTTATTAAGTCCGTGTTTCCCCCGTGGCCGTTGACGAAGACAACGTGCTTGAAGCCTTTCTTGGCCAAGGAGACGGCCACGTCCTTCACGAGGGACTTGAAGGTCTCGGGCCTCAGGGTCAGCGACCCGGGGTACCCTATCAAGCTCCTCGTGACCCCGTAGCTTATGCTGGGGGCGACGACCCCTCCGACCTTCGAGCAGAGGACCTCTGCTATCCTCTCAGGGATGTAGACGTCGGTGCCCAGCGGTAGGTGCTTGCCGTGGGCCTCTATCGTCCCGACGGGGACGAAAGCGGTGTCCACGCCCTCGTCTATCAGCTTCTTGACCTCGACCCAAGAGAGCTCGGCCAGTCTCAGGACCCCCAAGCTAGCCACCGCTAGAAGTTGTTTGGAGAAAATAATTAACGCTAGCTGGTCTCGAGGCCGCGAACCACACACCACCACGACAAAGGGCCTGCCCATTGGGGACGGGCTTTAGACCCTGTACAACAACCTGAAGGGCCCCACGTACTTCTCGACGACCTTGTAGTCGGCCTCGTATATGTGAGCGCTCGCGGAGAGCAGCGTGAGCCTCCTCGGCCCCCTCGGATGGACCTCCTCGGCTATGGTGGCCATGGCGTAGAGGTTGGGGTAGAGGGCCTTCGCGTAGTCGTGGCTCCTGAATACTGCGGTCACGTGCAGCTCGCCGCCCCTAAGCCTGAACTGCGCCCAGTTCCAGCAAGGGGGGTCGTTGTGCCTAGAGCTGTCAGAGTCCTTCAAGGGGTTGTAGAGCACGACGACCGCTTGGTTCGTGTTCGGGAACCTCGAGAGCTTCTCCTTTACGAAGGAGATCTGATCGAAGGAGGAGCCGCAGTGGGGACAGGAGTAGGCCCTTAACCTCTCGCCGTAAGTGTACGTGAAGCCCATCCTGTCAGGCGACGCGAACTGCTTGGCGTAGACCTCGAGCTGGGTCGGGCTTAGGGAGCCCACCTTGTCCAGGACCTCTGGGTGTCTCGAGGGCCTCGATAGGTCCTCGACGTGGAGGATCAGGTCCTCGACCTCGAGGATCCTCGAGTCCTCCTTCGTGGTCCAAGAACCGTGGTCCAGCACGGCTATGACGGCTTTGAACCAGCCCTCATAGATGTCCTTGGCCCTCGCCAAGAGGGGCATTTCTCGATCGAGGGTAGCTGACGGATCGGAGCTATTTATCCTTAGCTCACGACGCGATGCTCAGCCTAAGGTCTAGGATGCGCGGCGCATACGACAGGCCCTCGGATTTGAGCGGTCCGACGCTTAGACGCTTAATCGTAAATGGCCCTCGCAATCCACCGCGCCGTGCCCTCAAGTCCGACTGACTTTAAGTATCCCTTAACGTCTCTGGCCTCGAACTTGGGGTGGAACTCGTACTCGGCGAGGCACCTTCGAACTAACTCGGGCTCCACGTTTATCAGGTCTCCGAGCTTAGACGCCCCATCGACATGGTCCTTCTTGGAGAGCGCATCGACGAAGGCTTCGGCCACGAGCCCCTCGAGCCCCTCATCTGCCAAGTTCAGGGCTAGGACGCAACAGGGGAAGACGTCCATGAAGTCGCTGAACCTAGCGAGCCTCTTATGGCCCTTGGCCTCGAGCATGCTCGAGTAGGGCTCCCATATGCTCAGCATCTCGACGTCCCCCCTCTCCAGCGCCTCGACCATGTGATGAGGGCTGTCGAAGTACACGACCTCTACGTCGCTCAGCCCCCTCTCCCTCAAGTAAGCCGCGAGGCAGGCGTCCATCGTCGACGCTAGGGTGGAGCCAGCCCTCTTCACGTCGCTCAGCCCCAAGCCCCTCCTCAAAATTATGCTCCCGCCACCGCTGGCACCAGAGGCGACGATCTTGAACTTGCCCCTCGAGGCCGCGTAAAATATCAGTTGAGTTATCAAGGGCGATAGCCCGACCTCTATCCTGTCCCTCACTAAGTCGCTCATTAGCGAGAGGCCGTCGTCGTAGACCCTGAGATGGACCCCGAGGCCTGCATCCTCCAGCCTCGACTTGAAGTCGAAGATGAAAGGATACTCGGCAGCCCTCACGATCCCGACCTTTACGAGCTTGCTCGAGGACTCGAAGCCCCTGAGCCAGACCCTATAACCAGTGCCCCTCTCCCTCCTCCTGTAGACGAGGCCCAATTTCTCGAGCTTCGTCAAGAAGTAGGAGATAGTGGACTTCGAGTAGCCAGTGGACTCGACGATCTCGGACTGGAGGGCCCCTCTGCTGCCCCTCTCCCTCAAGAACCTGACTATAGCCTCTTCGGACATCCCTGCGATAAAAAATCGATGAAAAAACTTATATATTTTCCCTTCGAAAAAGCAAGAGTTCGAAGAAAGTATGAAGGGCGGGTTGATGGTCTCGTGCTACCTAGTAGCCC
>DAIQQE010000128.1:0-3420 GCA_036786905.1 Candidatus Nezhaarchaeales archaeon
CACCAGGCTCGACCAAAGCCTCTCTGTAATGCCTGATCACCTCGTTCACGACTTTTTCGACGTCGTCCTTGGTCAGCCTGTCCATGATCTTGGCCAACTTTTCTTCGAGCTCTTGGATTATAGATCTTGGAAGCTCCGACGAGTACTCATCCAGCTTCTTCTTCAACTCCTCTAATGTGATCTTTTTAGCCCTCATTTTAAGGCCGCGACCCCCAGGACCTTCTCTATGGTCTTTTCTATATTAACGGCCTTTCCATGATCGCTCTTGGAAGGATCAACACCATCCTCTCCGTATATTAGCTGAACTATCTTATCGTCGGCGGTTCTTACAGTGCCATCGTACTCCACATGCAAGTCCTGTAAGGCATTTATGAGCCTGCGTTGCATGTAACCGCTTTGCGACGTCCTGAGAGCTGTATCTACTAATCCCTCGCGCCCGCCCATAGCGTGGAAGAAGAATTCGAGTGGGCTAAGCCCTCTCTTAAAGCTGGAGTATACGTAGCCACGTGCGGCGGCTCCAAGATCCCCTCTCTTGAAGTGGGGCAGCGTCCTCTCAAAGTAACCCCTCAAAATTCTCTCTCCTCGAACCGTCTGTTGGCCGACGTTAGCTGCCATTTGAGTCAAATTTAGCATAGACCCTCTTGAACCCGATCTAGCCATGATGAGCGCATTGCTTGTAGGTTTCAAGTACTGAGCAGCTAGTTTGCCAACGCTGTCTCTGGCGTTGCTCAACACTTCGTGAATGAGCGTCTCCAATGTTTCTTCAAGGGTTTTACCGGGCATCTGTTCTAGTTCTCTTCTCTTGTATTTCTCTATAAGCTCCTCCACCTTAACCTCAGCCTCTCTTAACCTCTTTCGAATTTCATCTACAACACCTTCTGGAAGCGTTACATCGTCAAGGTTCATCGTAAAGCCATGGAAGAACGCGTAATTAAGAAACACTTTGAGCGCACGGTCTAAGAACCACGACCCCTTGCCTATTCCAAAGTCCTTTATTATTCTGTGGAGTAACGACTCGGGCTCTCCTGCGCCTATGGACTTCTTATCTATCACGCCAGCTACGAGCTCGCCGTTAGCTACGACGACGTACGCGTCGTGAGGGCAGTCGAATTTCTTGCATTCGCCGCACTTCCTACACGCCGATGCCTTCAAAGTGTAGTTCAAGCCCTTGGGCAATAGTGCACTTATGACCTGTTTCCCAGTCCAAAGCTTTTTGGGCTTTAATATAGCGGGTTTTGGCACCTCTGTCACGTCGGCTAAAAAGAGGAGCCGTTGCACCTCTTCCTCAGTCAATAACGTGCTCTTTTGGGATAGCAAGAACGCTCCGAGTATGTAGTCTTGCGTTCCGCCAATTATCGGGCCTCCGTACCTGGGCGACAACACTTGTTGCTCAACCAACATGAGCGTCAAGGCCTCAGCTCTAGCCTCCTCGCTCTGAGGGATGTGGAGATTCATCTCATCCCCATCGAAGTCCGCGTTGTACGGTGGGCAGACGCATAGGTTTAGCCGGAAGGTCTTGTATGGCAGTACCTTAACTTTGTGAGCCATTATTGACATCCTATGAAGTGATGGCTGTCGATTGAATAGAGCTATGTCCCCATCTCTTATGTGCCTCTCGACTATGTAGCCTGGCGCTAGCGCCTCGGCTACAGCCTTCCTATCTTTTACGTATCGAAGATCAATCCTCCTTCCATCAGGCCTCACTATGTAGTTCGCACCTGGGTGCTCGTAGGGCCCCCTTACAACCAGCTCCTTTAACTCGTCTATGTTCCACGGCGTCACCTTCTCGGGTATTGTCAAGATCTTTGCCACTTCTATCGGCACGCCTACCTCATTTATGCTCAAGTTGGGGTCTGGTGATATCACTGTTCGAGCCGAGAAGTCAACTCTCTTGCCCGACAAGCTACTCCTAAACCTGCCCTCTTTGCCTTTGAGCCTTTGAGCTAAAGTCCTTAACACCCTGCCGGATCTGTGCCTAGCTGGCGGTATTCCAGAAACTTCATTGTCAAAGTAGGTCGTGACGTGATATTGTAGCAAATCCCACAACTCCTCTATTATGGCCATCGGTGCGCCCATGTCTATTTGCTCCTTGAGCCTCTCGTTTATTCTAATGATATCCACTATCTTATGGGTCAAGTCGTCCTCAGACCTGAGGCCAGACTCGAGGGTTATCGATGGCCTTACGGTCACAGGGGGCACCGGAAGAACCGTTAAGACCATCCACTCAGGTCTTGAGGTTCTGGGGTTGAAGCCCAAGACCTCGTAATCTTCATCAGGTATCTTCTCTAATCGCGCCCTTATGACGTCAGGAGTTATTTTTCTCTCACCGCTCTTCGTCTTCTCATAAAACGTGGTCGGCCTCTCGAGACGGACTTTGATTTGTTGTCCTCCGCAGTGCGGACACTCTACGGTTTTCATGGCCTTCTTCAAGACCTTGGCTACAGCTCTGCTCTTAATTATCGCCCAAAGCCTTGGCCTCTCACTCATTATCTTCTTAATTCTGTCGATGTCCTTTTGAGGGAGGAGCAGCCTCCCACACTTGCAACAAGTGGCCTGCAAGAGCTGGTATATTATTTTGACAAAGCCCACGTGGATTACGGGTTTAGCGAGTTCTATGTGTCCAAAGTGGCCGGGGCACTGACCGACCTTGTTCCCGCACGTCTTGCACTTCTGGGTCGGATCTATTGTGCCGAGCCTCAAACTCATAGGTCCCGTATCTATGGGCGTCCCATCCTCTTCATAAGTGTCTGGCGTTATTATGCTGCCCACAGAAATCTTCCTTATAATGTCTGGCGAGAGGAGACCAAAGGAAATCGCCTTCAACTTCTTCTGATGTACTAGCATCGCTAACCCACCTTAAGCTTCGGGTAGATGCCTAAGCTCATAAGCTCTTGGAGTAGGAGCTTGAAAGCGTACGACATCGTTACCTGGGCTATCTTGGCTTTTTCCTCGCAGAGGGGACATTTGTACTTGTCACTTATAGCATCATAGTAAGCGATCAATCCGCAGTTTTCGCATACGTAAACCGTTGTCCTGTCCGACTCCTCCAGTAACCTGTCCTTCAGCAGGGCCGCGGCACCGTGGGCCACTAAACAATCTCTCTCCATCTCTCCGAACCTCAAGCCCCCCTCTCTTGCCCTCCCCTCCGTTGGCTGACGCGTAAGTATTTGGACTGGGCCCCTAGCCCTAGCGTGTATCTTGTCCGCCACCATGTGATGTAGCTTCTGATAGTAAACGATGCCTATGAATATGGGGACTTTGTACATCTCACCCGTAACGCCATCGTACATGACTTCACAACCGGTAGGGCTAAAGCCTAGCTTCTTCAGCCTCTCTCTCAATTTCTCCTCTCTAATGCCGTAAAACGTAGAGCCGTCGATGAACGTCCCGCTGAGCGCCGCTACTTTCCCTGCTATAGAC
>DAIQQE010000129.1:0-3408 GCA_036786905.1 Candidatus Nezhaarchaeales archaeon
GAGAAGTGGGAAAAGGCCTTAGAGCCAATGGAGCCGGGAAGGGAGTTACCCTTACCCAAACCGTTATTCACGAAAATAAAGTAGCCCTTACGACAAGCCCTCCGCGACAGCACCCTTGACCTCCTTGCTCTTCACCGAGAACCTCGGCCCCTTGTCCTCGGATATGGCGTCTAATCCCTTTGCGAAGGCCTCAGAGACGTTGCCCCCCTGTTTCTCGCACATAGCCTAGCACCGAAAGAGACTCAGGCATCAGGGCTTTTAAGGTTGAGTCTTACAACTCGATAGTGTAGAGATCGAGGATCAGCACACAAGAGCATGTGGCAAGTTTTGATCGGCAACTTTAAAGCCCACGACTGCATGACATCTTTGCGTTTAACGACTCGTTTCTCCTCCGGAATGCGGGGGAAAGATGAAATTGAAGGTCTGCATCGAGACCTACGGCTGTTGGTTGAACAAGGCGGATAGCCAAATAGTGGCGTCGATACTAAAGAGAGGGGGTCACGAAGTAACTGACAGCCTAGAAGAGGCAGACGCCGTAGTGCTCAATACGTGCGCTGTGAGGGCCGAGACCGAGAGGAAAATAGCTAGAAGGCTGGAAGAGCTCGAAGAGTGGAGAAAGCGTCGCGGTGATAGAAGGATCGTGGTTATAGGTTGCCTTGCTAGAGCAAGACCGGCCTTCATCGCTTCTGTTTCTCCGTCGGCGAGCCTTCTCGGGTCAAACGCCATCCACTTGATCTTAAGGGCCTTGCACGAAAGAATTGTGGACATAGGACCTGATAGGAGGCCCGTATTTGAGTTGCCGAAATATAACGGCTCTAGCAAGAGGCTCGTGATATCCGTGGCAGTGGGTTGTTTGGGCTCTTGTAGCTATTGCATAATGCCGATATCGAGGGGGAAGCTCTCGAGTTGCGAACCTCAAGAAATCTCGAAGCTCTTCGCCGACGCCGTGTCCAAAGGAGCTAAGGAGATCTACTTGGTAGCCCAAGACTTGGCCTCTTACGGCCTCGACATAGGCACCAACCTCCCAACACTTCTTCGAGAGCTTCTCAGGCATGAGGGCAACTACATGATAAGGCTGGGCATGATGGAGCCCTCGACGCTAAAAACCATAGCTCAAGAGTTAATAGAGCTCTACTTAGACGCTCGAGTGTACAAGTACTTGCACCTCCCCCTGCAATCTGGTAGCGATAGAATCCTACTACTCATGAACAGGAAGTACACGAGCTCCTCCTTTGTAGAGCTCGTCGACTTCTTTAGATCGAAGGTCGACTTGTTCTTGGCCACGGACGTTATCGTGGGCTTTCCCACTGAGACCGAGGAGGACTTCGAGCAGACGTGCAAGGTCTTAGAGAGATTAGCCCCGGACAAGGTTCATGTAGCTAGATACGCCTTGAGGCCCTTTACTAAAGCGGCGTCGATGCCCCAGCTCTCAGACCACGTAAAGAAAAAGAGGTCTCGAGCCCTCGATGAGCTCGTTAGAGAGCTGACACTAAAAAGGAACTCACGATACGTAGGCAGAGAGGTGGAGGTGCTCTTAACTGATGTGGCGCCCAGAGGAGGACTTTTAGGGAGGATGCCGGACTACAGGCCCGTGGTCGTCAAGTGCGATCGCGATATGCTCTGGGAGAGGGTAACGGTGTTCATCGAAGAGGCAAAGCCGCATGTATTGGTCGGTAGGATGGTTTAACCTCCGCTCACTGGCGGCAATAGCGCTACCTCGTCACCATCCTTGAGCTTAGTCTCTAACCCTTCGAGTTCCCTTATCCCTCTGCGATTTACTAAGATTATAACGTTTCTAGAGACTTCTTGCCCCTCAAAGACTAGTTCTTTGAACTTGGTCGATAACTTGCTACTGAGCCTCTCCAATAGACCCCTAACGGTCGTGCCCTCCTCCACTTCCTCCTCCACTTCCTTCGTCCCAGCAGCCTCCCTTAAGAGGGCGAAGAACTTCACCTTGACCTTCATGGAGGGTTCCTCGACCTGTTGACGTATTCGTTTATCTGCTCGTCCATCACGTGGCCTCGACTGAAGACCTTTACGCTCTTGACCCCCTCTACTTTCTCGACGGCCTCTTTAATTGAGGAGGCCAAGAAGAACGCTATCGGACAGAAGGGGGACGTGGGCACGAACTCTACGACGACTTCTCCATCTTTTTCTGACACGCTTTTGATGCAACCCATCTCCACTAAGCTAAGCCCTGTCTCGGGGTCTACGACTTTTTCCAAGGCGTCCTTGACCTTTTTCTCGAGCTCGCTCACTTTCACCACCTCATGGCCTATGCGAGTGTTAATAGAGTAGTGCGGGCAACCTTAAAAAGTTAAGTCGAGTTTTATCTTTCGAGCGACCGCCTTAAGGGTGGCAGCTTTGAGCCTCAAGAAGGCTCTGACGATAGCTGTAATTTTGGTGCTCGCCTTTGCGATGGCGCTTCCCGATGTTGCTCGAGGGGAGGACGGACTAGCTAGCGCCTCGCTCTACGTAGAGGTAGAGGTACATCATACCTATGCCCTTGTTAAATACAACATCACGCTTAGAGGTCCGGTCGCGCCTCGTCAAATAGAAGTGAGCCTCCCTTCGTGGGGTAACCTATATGCCTCAGTTTGCGATGGCGACTATTCTAGCTCTTGGATCAAGAGCGTACAGCTTGGACCTTATGAAACTTGCAACATAACTGTAGAGAGCTTGTGGTTGATGTTTGTCATAGGAGATAGACATGTCCTCAAAATACCCTCAAATCCATTGATTCCCTCATTGGATGTTGATAGGATAGAGGTTGTGATCTCCCCACCACCGCATGTGAGCGACATGATCGTCCCCGGCTTAAACTTCACGGAAATCGACGACACCTTAAAGTTGGATATCTATGACGTCTCGCCAGGAGAGGCGAGGACTATAACCATAGAAATAAAGTTTAACGCTACGGCGGCCTCTCCCTGGCTCTTCAGGGTGAAGAAACTTGTAAGGGATGTCGATCCTTTGTCGGGCACGATCGTCGACTACGTCACCATCGAGAGCTTGAGCCCTACGACAGGGTGGCAGATCGGCTTATCTACGAGGCAGAGCGTTTTCTGCTTCAAGTTCCCTTTGGAGGCGAAGATACTTGAAGTTGGAGACCTTGCAAGTAGCTTCAGCGTTGCACAGAGTGAGCACGCGCTGGGCCTCGGGAGCTATGCAATATCCTCGACCGAGCGCTCGACCATTCTACACGTCCGGCCGAGAACCTCTCTAGCGCTGGGCGAGAGGACTACCATATACATAAAGTACTCGACTCCGGACGTCGAAGGCCTCTACGCATTACCACATTACGCAGACTACGCTGATGAAGTCGAGTTGAGGTTCCGCATCCCTCGTGGGTCGGAGGTCTTGAGGGCGAGCCCTGAACCCGACCTAAGAGATTCGACGATTTACTAC
>DAIQQE010000130.1:0-3388 GCA_036786905.1 Candidatus Nezhaarchaeales archaeon
TGACAGAGGAGTGCGATCCAGAGAAGTGTACAGCAAATAAGCTGGTCAAGTTCAACTTAGCAAAGCCGATTTATAGGGTTAGAGAGGTGCCCCATGGTTGTGTAGTGTTAAACCCGCTTGCGGACGAGGTTCTATCGACCAAGGACAGGGAAAGCGCCTTGCGACGTGGGATTTTGGCCGTGGACTGCTCGTGGAAGAGCGTCGAAGACTTTTTCAACAAAGTCAGGATAAAAGGTCTCCATAGAAGGCTTCCGAGGCTCATAGCCGTAAATCCTGTAAACTTCGGTAACCCTCACATTTTGTCGACGGCAGAGGCGCTCGCGGCATCCCTTCACATACTCGGGTTTAAGGAGCAGGCGAGAGAGCTACTATCGATCTTCAAGTGGGGCCTCCACTTCTTTGAGCTCAACAGAGAACTTTTGGAAGGCCATTAGCGCTTGCACTTCTTTATTAGGGCCTCCGTTATCGCCTCCGCAGGCCTTATCCCGGTGGCCTCTGCCAGCCCTTGCCAGTCTGGAGCTGCGTTTACCTCAAATATTACATAGCCTTTGTCGTCTGCCTCAGCTATGTCTACTCCTGCGTACCACAGGCCAAGCACTTCACAAGCTTTTATGGCCATCTCCTTGACTTCTTCGGGGGGGCTGTAGGCCTTAGCCTTACCTCCTTGAGCTACATTGGTGCGCCACTCGCCAGGTTTGGTGATAAATCTCTGTATCGAGGCCAGTACCCTCCCATCTACGACGAACACCCTCAAGTCGTAAGACTTCTTCTCTATGTACTCTTGAACGTAGATCACTTGGTTGAAGCTGGCGAGCGTCTTGAAAATCCTAAAGGCGATTTCAGGGTTGTCGACCAAAACTGAGCCGTAACCCCTAGACCCTATGAGGGGCTTGATCACAGCCTTGCCGATTTTTGCGACGAAGTCGTATGCCAACCCTATGTCCTCAGTCACGAGAGTCTCTGGGACGTGCAACCCGGCCTTGGAGAGAAAGCTCAGGGCCCCGTACTTGTCGCGGGCCTTAGCCATTCCGTCCACGGGATTCATGACCACTACTCCCTCGCTTTCGAGGTCCCTCAACAAGGTCAGTCTTCGGACATACTGCTCAATGCTCGTGGTCGCGCCAATTGATCTAACTATCGCTCCATCGATCTTAGCTAACTCGCGCTTGCCGTAAAAAATAGTAGTCCCCCCACACCCTTTGATTGAGGCGGATAAGCCCGATATCCTCAAGAATATAGGCGTTGAGCCCTTATTCTTAATGACTTCTAAGAGCTCTCGAGAGGGCACGTCGGGCTTCCTTGCGTCGTGTATGACGGCGAGCCTCAAGGCCCTCAACCTCCTGAGGAAGATATTTCTTCAATAATAAATTCTGCGAAAAGCTGAATAAGTAGAGCTCGCCGCCTCCTGCCGGGGCTCAAAAATGAGTGGCGCCTTCGACGAAGATATCGAAAAGATAAAGGAGAAGAAGCTAAAGGATCTCTTGAGAGGTCTCGAGGAGGGCAACGTCATAAACTTAGACGCTACCTCATTAAAAACCCTGTTGAAGAGGGAGTCTAGGCCCGTATTGGTAGATTTTTGGGCTGAGTGGTGCGCACCTTGCAGAATGCTGGCCCCTATATTCGAAAAGTTGTCTGAAAAGTACTCAGATAAAGTGGTCTTTGCTAAAGTGAACGTGGATGAGTGGCCTGATTTGGCCGAAGAGTACGGAGTCATGGCGGTGCCCACGCTGATATTGTTCGTAAACGGCGTCGAAGTGGAACGGATAATCGGTTTAGTGCCCGAGAAGCGTATAGAGTCCCTGATTAAAAAGTACTTGAGTTATTAAAGGCTAGCTATGCGCAGTCATAGGCTCAAAACGCCAATTCTGTACCTGTCCTTCAGCTCCCTTTTCTTCGCCTCATTCCACCCTGAAACCTCTTGGTAATACCCCGTCACCCTGCTCCAGTACCTGACGTTGGACGAATTGCAGTTCGGGCAAGCATCTAAGAGCCCGCCACTGACCGTAGCGCAATCCTCGCATATCGTTAGGTCTTTGGTGTAGGCGAAATACCCGACTTGGGAGCCCTTTGCTATCTTCCATGAAAGCTTCAACAGGGCCTCGGGGTCTGGATATGCCTCGCCCAACCACACGTGGAATATGTTCCCTCCGCTGAGCAGCGGGAAGAACTTATGCTCTATGCTCAGCTTCTCGGCCAGCGTGATAGGCGCACCCACGTAAACGTGGGTGCCGTTCGAATAGTACACTGGGGCGTCTCTAACCCCCTCTTTTAGTAGCTTGAGAGCCGTCTCCACGTCGCCCTTGACGATCTTAACGGCCTTGTCCTTAAACTTAGGAGACAACAAGTCGCTAACCGCCAGCCTTTGAGCACAGCTCTCAGCGGGGGTTCTGGCTAGGGCTAGTTTCACCTCGTGCTTCTTCTCAAGCTCCTCTTTGTACTTCTTCATCTCCAAGAGGATCTTTATTAGAAGCCTAACAGCTGTCTCGTGTTCGTGGAGCTGATAGCCAGTGTGCCACTGTACCATCTCGTTACCGCCAACAATTCCTATAGTGTAGACCAGCTCGTCGAAGTCAACGGCTGGCGGCCCCCTCTTACCAGTCTTTGGGTCTATCGGCCTTTGAGTTGCAAAGGGGAGCCTGTTGTACTGGATCATGTAGTCCATCCACTTCTTTTTCGCCTTGAAGACTTCAATGCAAAGGTCCATTACCTCAAACGCCTTCTCGATGAGCTTATCGTCATCGCCGTTGGCTTGGTATGCCAGCCTGGGCAGGTTTATCGTGACGACTTGCCACGCCCCCATGCTAAAGTGCTTCCCATCAACGAAGTGCATCTTGTCGTAGAACTCCGGATCAGTCTCAGGCGTCTCGGTGAAAGTGTAGGCGCAGCACTGATAACACGAAACTCCCTTCCCATATCCTCGGTATTGCGGGATTGCATTGTCGAAGTAAGGCGTACCATACTTTGCAACTACTCGGTGTACTAGGAGCCACTCGTCGTAGAAGTCGTCCTTTATGCTCTCCGGTGTAAGGTAGCCTTCGAGCTTTGGGAAGTTAAATGGCTTGCCCCAATAATCACCCTGTAACGCTACCTCGTATATCGCGGTGAAGAAGAGCCTAGCCTCCTCCTCGTAATCTCCATACGTCTCGGGCCCCACCTTACCTTGCATCACGACGGGCTTGTCTCTCCATATTTGTGGCACCGTCGGCGTTAATTGTATGTTCGAGAATACCAATTGCCCCCCTCTGGCCACGTAAGCTTGCGTGAGCTCGTAAAACATCATCTGTGCCAGCTGTTTTACTTGTTTATAACCTAACCCCCTCAGGTAAGGGGCTAGGAAGACGTTGTAGTTATAGAATCCCTGTCCTCCGGCAAAATTGGTTTGCGCGGC
>DAIQQE010000131.1:0-3353 GCA_036786905.1 Candidatus Nezhaarchaeales archaeon
GAGCATCGGGGTTGCTTATGACCCATCCCCTTTGGGTCAGTTGAAATGGTGGCATCGAGGAGCCAGCTATCTTTGCTATGGCATGGCTTTTGGGGACTTCTTCGATCGAGACCAGTACATACACGTCCTTACCTCCCAAGCCGAAGCTTCCATCTAAAATTCTCAGCGACTCCTCTTCGTTGCTTGACATGAAGAACTTCGCTACCTCGATGTTTCTCCATTCATGCACGTTCCCTGGATCTACGATAGTCATCCTGTTGGCGTAGTACTGTATCAAGTAGCCGTAGTCCCACCAAGAGATCACTATGGCGTCTTTATCGGTGTTTTCTCTTAACCACAAAAGTGCCCCTAGCCAGTGATCATGACCTCTCATGCCCATGGCACTATAGACCATCGCGTGATTGACGACGGGACCATATTCGACGGAATACGTGGGGATGGCGAATAACGATAGTACGACAAGCGTTGTCAACGCCGTCGAGAGGCTGAGGCCCATCGCCGCTTCTCGATTAAGCTTCAAGCCCTTCCTCCACCTGACGAAGAGCCTAGAACCGTAGTAGTTTATGAGGTTTGACAACACAGCTCCGGCCATGATCGCCACGGTTATTGATAGAAACATCAACAGCCTGGTCTCAGAGGCCGCGAGGGCGGCGGATACGCCGAAGAGTGACAACATGAATAAGTAGTTATTTCTTTCCTCTGGTTCCCTTAAACTTCTCGGCACCATCGCAAAGACCGCAAGAATTAGCGGTAAGCCCACTTGGTTCCACACGTCATAAGCAGTAGGTCTTTGAGACTCAGCGACCGTCGAGCGAACTAGTCCCTTGCTACCAAGGAGCCAATTCGCCAAGCTGGAGACGTGGTCGCGCTCTATAAGTAAGAGGGCCGTTGCCAAGAGGATCATCACGAGAACGACGTATCTCCTCTTGATTTTGCTTAAAGCCATCAAGGGGATGGCTAAGCAAATGGGGGCAAGGAACGTTATCGACTTGAGGAAGTCTAAACCGCTATACCTAATCGTAAGAGGAGAAGCAACAAGTAAGCCCGACACTATTAGCGTTAGCAAATAGGGTATTGAGATGTAGCTAAGTCTCTCACCGTCTTTGCCAAAGAGCGTCAATAACAGAACGTAGGTCGCCAAGACTAGGTATGTGAATAGGAAGCCTCCCCAGCCGACGGCTGCGATGCCGATGAGTACACCCGACGATATTGCAAGTATTGTTGACGTCATTACGCCACGCTTTCGATCTTGGACTTTCATGACGGCATTAAAAGACGAGAGAGAGATGGAGAGAGCCGCGAACATTAAAGGTGTTGTAAAGGTCTCCTTATCACAAAAGCCTTCAAAAGACCTTAGGAGAAAGGCTGGAGCGGCCGCCGACAAAAAAGCGGCTATTATACCTGCAGTCGTGGACTTCGTAAGCGTCTTGGTAATGAAGAACGCTGGGAGTACGATTAAGGGGGCGAAGAGGGTCGGTAACCATATGGCCGCGTCGATGGGATGCAAAGCCGTTAGCTCGGCAAACCAGGCTATGAACCACGAAACTAAGGGCAACTCGTATCTAGTGTCAAAGCCTTGTGGATAGTACCTCAAGGCATCGTTAAAAGGTATGTAACCGCCTTTCAAAAGGGCCTCGGCGTATCTAAGGAATATGTAGGGGTCGTCGCCTGTTAAGACGCGTTGTCCTGAAAACTGCGGCAAGGTCCTCAGCCAAAAGCCCAAAGCATAGGCCGCGACGAGCAGGGCCACGACCAAGATCGACCTAAATTTACGCAGATTTTCGTAAACCGCTCTCCAAGCCTCCAAGTCACTTCTCAACGTATATCACCATTCCAAGAGCGAGCTTTTTGTAATTCTTGACTCAAAGCCACACTGGAGCTGGGGACTCATCGTTGTTGCTTGCTTGTCTAAACGATGAGATGTAGAAATCACGACAAATACACCTAGCCAATAACTCTAAAGAAGAGTTCTATTAAAGTTTAAAACTTTTTGACGACCCTAGCATTGGGAGGACACCGTTGAAGCAAGGAAGTGGAGAGATGAGAGGGCTTTAAACGAACTTAGGAGTGATGCGCATGGAGATGAGGAGTTACGATCCATTGAAGATCGAGCGGTACGTGAGGGCTTTTTGGCATGAAAATGATGTAATAAATAAGTGCTTTTGGGCGCGAAGGGGGAGAAGGCTATTCGGCTTCTTAGAGGGCCCACCCACGACCAACGGCTTTATGCATGTCGGCCACGCGAGGGGGAGAACGCTAAAGGACATAGTCATCAGATTTAAGCTTATGCAGGGCTTCGACGTATGGCGTCGCGCTGGCTGGGACACTCAGGGCCTTCCGGTTGAGCTCGAGGCCGAGAAGAACTTGGGCTTGAGGTCGAAGAAGGACATAGAGGCCATAGGCTATGAGAAGTTCGTCGAGGAGTGCAACAGACTCGTTGACTACTATTTGGACCATTGGAGAAAGGCCTCAGAATTGCTGGGTCTCTGGCTTGACTACGACAACGCGTATGAGACGAGACGGAAGGAATACATAGAGTTCATATGGTGGGCATTAAAGCAGGCGTACGAAAGAGGATTACTGGTTGAAGACCTTAAGGTAATAGCGTTCTGTCCTCGTTGCGAGACCCCTCTATCGGATCAAGAAGTTGCACTAGGCTATGCGAGCATAGAAGATCCCTCGATTTACGTGAAGATCCCATTGCTCGATAGAGAATCCACGTACGTGATCATTTGGACTACGACTCCTTGGACCTTGCCAGCGAACGAGGCTGTGTGCTTGCATCCAAACGAGTACTACGTCGAGATCGGAGTGCAGGGCGAAAGGTGGATCTTGGCCGAGAAGCTTTTGAAGAAGGTCATGGCCGAAGTGGGTGTGGAGGAATACCACGTGCTCAGGAGGTTCCTAGGATCTGAGCTCGAGGGTATTAAATACCTACACCCGCTTTTGAATGAAGTGCCCGAGCACGAGAACCACGAGAACGCCCACATAATAACGTGCGATCAGGGCGTCAGCATGGAAGAGGGCAGCGGATGCGTTCACATAGCTCCAGCTCACGGGCCCGAGGACTTCGAAATAGGGAAGAGATATTCATTGCCCGTTTTCTGCCCCGTGGAGATCAACGGCTTCTACACAGATAAAGCTGGTAAATACAAGGGCATGTACGTAAGAGAGGCCAATAAAATAATCATTGAAGATTTGAGGGAGAAGGGGTTACTAGCTTATGAGGGTACGATACTTCACGAATACCCGCATTGCTGGAGATGTGACACTCCTCTAATCTACAGAGCTGATAAGCAGTGGTTTTTGCGCATAGAGCCAATAAAGAGCCTCATCTTAGAGGAGAATAAGAG
>DAIQQE010000023.1:0-13972 GCA_036786905.1 Candidatus Nezhaarchaeales archaeon
GCTAAGGGACGGGAAGTGGTATTACAAGGGCGAGCCTGTCACGATAATCTTCATAATCAGGGTCGAGGACCAGAGGAGGCAGATAGGCGACTACGTGGCCAGCCAGCTCGAGAAGCTGGGCTTCACAGTCGATAGGCAGTACAAGACCAGTAGAGAGGCGGCGCCGATATGGATAAGGGGCGACCCAGCTGATGGGAGGTGGCATCTCTACACTGGAGGATGGATAACGACGGTCGTCTCTAGAGACGAATCGGACAACTTCGGCTTCTTCTACACGCCCAGAGGCTACCCGTCACCGTTGTGGCAAGCATACAAGCCGAGCCCTGAGTTCGATTACGTGGCCGGCAGGCTATGGAACAAGGACTACAAGACCGTCGAGGAGAGGGACGAATTGATGCGGAGGGCCCTGTACCTCTCGATGGAGGACTCCGTCAGGGTATGGCTGGTCAGCCAGACAGCCCCGTGGCCAGCTAGGAAAGAGGTATCGTTGACGTACGACTTAGCGGCAGGCTTCTCCGGCGCGCGACTATGGCCATACACCATCAGGTACGTAGATCGAGTTGGAGGTACGGTCAAGATAGCGTCCACGGACTTGTTAGTGGAGCCTGTTAACCCAGTTGCCGGTAGCAATTGGGTCTACGATGCGATGTTCTACCGAGCCCTCTCGGACCCCGCAGCGATGCCGGATCCCTTCACCGGGCTGTACTGGCCGCAGAGGGTCAAGAAGGCCGAGGTCTACGCCCTGAAGGGACTGCCGATAGACGTCACCTTGGACTGGGTGGAGCTCAAGTTCGTTGATAACATCGTTGTGCCCGCTGACGCTTGGTACGACTGGGACCCTGTGAAACAGGAGATAGTATACGCGCCCCCCAACACGACGGCTAAGACCAAGACGATTGTTTATTACGACGACAACTTATTCGACGTTAAGTTCCACGACGGTAGCAAGTTCTCGTTAGCCGACATGGTGTTCAGCTACATACTGACATTCGATAGAGCGAAGCCCGAGAGCCCGGTGTACGACAAGTCGTACGTCCCGGCGTTCGAATCGTTCAGGCAATACTTCAAGGGCTTCAGAATAGTGAGCACGAAGCCGTTGGTCATAGAGTACTACTCTGACCAGCTATTCTTAGACGCCGAGTGGATAGCATGGACTGCGGCGTCGGCGTTCTACACGGACTACGGTTATGGTCCTGGGCCATGGCACATGGTGGCAATCGGGTGGCTGGCCGAGGCGGGCAAGAAGCTAGCGTTCTCGGCCCACAAGTCCGGGGAGCTTAAGGTCGAGTGGATGAACTACATAGCCGGTCCCTCGCTTTCGATATTGAGAGAGTGCTTGGACAAGGCCATCGCTGAGAAGTTCATCCCGTACAAGAACGTCATGGGCAAGTACGTCAGCGAGGCGGAGGCCCTCGAGAGGTACAACAACTTGAAGAAGTGGTATGAGGCGAGGGGGCACTTCCTCGTGGGCAACGGCCCGTTCTACTTAGACAGAGTCGACCCGACCGCTAGGATAGTCGTGCTGAAGGCGAATAGGGAGTTCATAGACGCGGCGGATAAGTGGCTCAAGTTCTCGAAGCCCATGATGCCGGAGGTCAGGATAACGGCTGTGCCGACGATCACGCCGGGCCTGTCCGCAGAAATACCCATCTCGATAACCTTCGAAGGGCAGCCGTACAAGGTGGCCGACATGAAGTACGTCAAGTACATAATCACAAGCCCTATAACGACTTTGACCGGCGTCGCTGAGCCCGTTAAAGATGGAGAGTGGAGGATCAGGCTCAAGCCGGAGGAGACATCACGGCTACCGCCCGGAGCGATAGGCGTCGAGGTGATAGCGGTGTCGAAGCTCGTCGGCACGCCCGTGTCCGCCACAAGACCAGCAACCGTCATGAGCGTGGCGGAGTTCCTCATGGGCGAGATCGCCAAGGTCAAAGCCGACTACGAGGTCAAGATTTCCGAGCTGAAGTCGTCTTTAGATAGCGCGAGGAAAGCGGTTGACGCCCTGAGCGCGAGGATCGAGGCGCTAAGCGCCACGGCAAACGCGCTGACGGGCCTTGCGGCAGCGGCAATAGTCGTTGCGGTGGTAGCCATAGCCCTCCCGTTCGTTAGGAAGAAGTAACCGCCACCTTTTTATCCCCTTTTTTAGTGACCCCCTTTCTCAGTGAAAGCCTGTGTTTCCGAGGCTCGTTGGGCACCTAGTCAGGCGCGCTGTCATACTCTTTCTGACAGTACTTGTTGCTGTCTATATAACCATCTGGATCGCGAACATGGGCGGATACGTCGATGAGATAGTCAAGGGGGAGCTGCATCTCTCGATATCCCAGAGCGTGCGCCAGAACCCCGCGTTCAGGCATCTGAATGAGACGCAGGTCAGGGAGCTGATAGACGCGCTATACGAAAACGAGTTGAAGAGGATAGGCTTCGACAAGCCCTTCATCTACAGGAGCTTCATCTACTTGAAGGACGCCATAACCCTTAGCTTGGGGAGGGCTCTCTGGATAAGTAGCGCCAGCGGCTCTACGAGCGTCTACGTTATCATTACGGAGAGGCTGCCGAACACCGTGCTACTATTTACGACCACACAATTGGTGCTCTTCTTCATCGGTTTATTCGTCGGTCTCTTCCTGTCCAGGAGGTACGGCAGTATACCAGATAAGTTAGCGGTAATGCTGGCCCCCCTCTCCTCCATGCCCGGGTGGTTCTACGGGATATTCCTGATACTAATATTTGCATCTTACTTAAGGTTGTTGCCCTACGGCGGCATGGTGGATGTGCCGCCGCCGACGGACAGCCTGTCCTATGCGCTGAGCGTGTTGAAGCACATGATCTTGCCCCTCCTCTCATGGCTCGTCGCCTACTCCTTCATAAACGTATACGTCAGGAGGACCTTCTTCTTGATGTTCTCGAGCGAGGACTACGTCGAGTTGGCCAAGGCGAAGGGCCTGCCCGAGTCCGTCATACAGAGAAGATACATACTCAGGCCGACGTTGCCCCCGATCGTGACCGACTTCTCCCTATCTCTCATAGCTTCGTGGATGGGCGCGATAATTACCGAGAGGGTGTTCAACTGGCCTGGGATAGGTAGCCTGCTCTACTCGGCGTCAATAATGTTCGACACGCCAGTGCTGGTCGCGCTCGTCGTCATATACGCCTACTTGTTGGCGATAACAGTCTTCACGCTCGAAATAGTGTACGCCATCTTGGATCCGAGGATTAGGATGGGTGGCATGCGATGACATCGAGGGTAAAGGGCGTCTTTAAACAGCTACTCTTATACAGGTCCGCTCTGATAGGCTTGGCGATAATACTCGTCTTAGTGGGGATCTCCGTTTACACGATCTTCGCAATACCCTACGACGAAGCTGTGAGGTTGTGGAGGGCTGGCGAACAGCACTGGCTGAGCAACCCGCGCAACGCGCTTCCGTCGTGGGTGAACCTCTTCTCTTCAAAGAAATTGCCTGAAACGATAGTACTGGACACAAGCGAGCCCAAGCCGGGGGCCTCAAAAGTCATAGTCCCGGTCCTCGAGAGGTTTAGCCAAGTCAGGATAGACTTTTCGTTTGATTACCAATACGACGACTTCCCGAGCGAGCTTAACCTATTCTTCAAGTCGCGGTTCAACGTCTCGGCGCCGAAGCTGACGATACACTGGGTCAAACCTAATGGAGAGGATTACGCGTTAAACACGATGATCATCTCCAAAGAGGACTCGTACTACATCTCGAACGACGACAGACTGGCCAAAGAGTTAAGGGGGCTGATATCAGCGAAGATCAATAGGACCATAGGGTACGACGCGCCCGTCGCCTTGCTCCTCTTCGCTGAGGAGGACGTGAGCATACTGGACCCTAGCACCGCGAGGGTCATGAAGGGCACTTACAGGCTTTGGATAGAAGGGATGGCCTTCGAGACGAACGTCGACGTGGACGCGTGCCTCGTCGTCTACGGTAAGGTCTACGGCTGGGCCGGGACTGACCATCTGAGGAGGGACTTGGGGATAGCCCTCCTCTGGGGCACGCCTATAGCCCTCTCCTTCGGGGTCGTGGCCGCTGTCTCGATAGTGTTGATACAGATGTTCATCGGCGCCATCAGCGCGTGGTTCTTCGGGAAGGTCGATACGGCACTGCAGAGGGTCACGGAGGTCTTCATGGTCCTCCCGTTCTTGCCCGTGGTGATAATGATATCCACATTCTACAAGATCAACATCTGGGTCCTCCTACTCGTCGTCATCGGCTTGACGGCCTTTGGCAGCGGCGTCAAGAGCTACAGGGCCATGTTCCTGCAGATCAAGGAGTTCCCATACGTGGAGGCCGCGAAGGCTTACGGCGCTAGCGGCTTTAGGATCATAGTCAGATACCTCATCCCCAAGGTCCTGCCGACGATGATACCGTCTATGGTCTTGTCGGTGCCCGACTTCGTCTTCCTCGAGGCTGCGCTGGCGATACTGGGCCTAGGGGACCCCTTGGCGCCGACGTGGGGGAAGATAATTGATGACGCCTTCACGTACGGGGCCCTCTACAAGGGCTTGTATCACTGGGTTTTGGAGCCCTCAGTCATGTTAGCCGTAACCTCGCTAAGCTTTGCCATGCTCGGCCTCGCGTTGGATAAAATTTTCAATCCGAGGTTGAAAGAAGCGTAGGAGTGAATGTGAGGAGAGATGTTGAGCATATCCAATCTAGTGATGTATTACAGGACGCTCAAGGGAGAGGTCAGGGCGGTCGACGACGTGACGCTCTCCCTGCAGAAGGGGGAGACCATCGCCATCATAGGAGAGTCGGGGTGCGGCAAGAGCTCTCTCGCGAAGTCGATAATAAGGCTACTCCCACGGAACGTCTCGAGGTATAGCGGCGAGATCCTATTCAACGGCGTGAACTTGATGGAGCTAGACGAGGAGGCCTTCAACAGAGAGGTCAGGTGGACCAAGATAACCTACGTCCCGCAGGCAGCATTGAACTCCTTAAACCCGGTCATAAAAATTGGAGATCAAATGATCGAGCCCCTGCTCCTTCGCCGCAAGACCGATAAGAGGGAAGCCCTCGAGAGAGCCGCCAACGCCCTGAAATTAGTTGGCGTGAGCGACGTCTTCCTGCACCACTACCCCTTTGAGTTGAGCGGTGGCATGAAGCAGAGGGTCATAATAGCCATGGCCCTCTTGACCGATCCCCAACTGATGATACTCGACGAGCCCACCTCCTCGCTTGACGTGCTGACGCAGGCCAACATAATGAACTTGTTGAAGAGGATTAAGAAAGAAATGGGCTTGAGCATGATCTTCATAACGCATGACGTCGCCCTCTCGAGCGAGTTGGCTGACAGAGTGGCCGTCATGTATGCTGGTCAGGTAGTCGAGCTCAGCAGCGCAGAAGAATTCTACGGGAGCCCCAAGCATCCCTACTCCCAGAAGCTGATGGATAGCGTCCCGACGCTGAGGAGGGACAAGGAGTTGAGCTTCATACCCGGATCGCCGCCCAGCCTCCTAGACCCGCCCAGGGGGTGCAGGTTCGCGGAGAGATGTCCCTTCAAGTTCGAGAAGTGCTCACAGGACCCGCCCGTGACGTTTTTGGATGAGGACTCGTACGTCAAGTGCTGGCTTTACGAGAAGGGGAGGTTATGAACGACCCATTGTTGCGTGTCGAAAATTTGAGGAAGTACTTCGAGGTTAGGAGGGGGCTCTTCGGGAGGAGAAGGCTCTACGTAAAGGCCGTCGACGGCGTGAGCCTAACCCTAGCTAGAGGAGAGGCCGTATCCGTAGTAGGCGAGAGCGGTTGCGGCAAGACGACCCTCGGCAAGACGATACTCAGGCTCTACGAGCCCACTAACGGAAGAATAGTGTTCGAGGGGGAGGACGTGACCCACTTGGGGTGGAAGGAGCTAAAGTGGTACAGGCGCGAGACGGGCCTGGTCCAGCAGGATCCCTTCGGGGCGCTGCCGCCCTTCATGACCGTGAAGAGGATACTCGAAGAGCCGCTCATAATCCACGGCTTCAAGGACAAGAGGGAGAGGGAAGAGAGGATCTACAAGGTCTTGGAGAAGGTCAGGCTGACTCCGGTCGAGGACTTCATAAACAAGTACCCGCACATGTTGAGCGGCGGGCAGCAGCAGAGGCTCGTCATAGCTAGGTCGATAATCTTGGGGCCGAAGCTCATAGTCGCCGACGAACCAGTCTCCATGTTGGATGCGTCCGTCAGGGTGGAGATACTCAAGCTATTACAGGAGTTACAGAGGAGCTACGACCTGAGCATAATATACATCACTCACGACCTCTCGACGACGAGGTACTTCTCGGAGAGGATCTACATAATGTACGCTGCCCACGTAGTCGAGAGCGCGAGCACGAAGGAGATATTAAGCAATCCGATGCACCCTTACACTAGAGCGCTCCTGAACGTCATACCAGATCCAGACCCCTCGAACCGCTTCACGATCAAAGAAGTGCCAGCTGGAGAACCGCCCAACCTGATAGACCCGCCGCCTGGTTGTCGCTTCCACCCTAGGTGTCCCAGCTTCGTCAAGGGGCTGTGCGACGCGAAGGAGCCGCCGATGATAGAGGTCGATAAAGGACACCAGGTGAAGTGCTGGCTCTATGGCTAAGCTCGAGAAAGAGATTGCCGAAATAGCGGTGGGGGGATCGCTATTGATATTCAGCTTCGTGGTCTCGTTCCTCATGGTGATCGGCGTCATCGAAAAGTCCATCGTTTTGTCGATGCTGGCCTTTTCACTATCCATGGCCGGGCTGGCCGTGGGGCTTCACGGCATATATGGGCTGGTCGCCTCGCGGCGCAGAGCCGCTAAGCAGCGCACCTAATCGAGGACCTCTCGGCCCCAAGCTAATCTCGAGACCCACGAAGCGGGTTGAAAAACTTAAAAGCCTCGCAACCCCCTCTACTGCTTCACCGAAGGGCCTTGAGCTCCCAGCAGGACAAGGATCTGATAGTCATCACGGTCATAGGCGTGGACAGGCCGGGCATAGTGGCCGGGATTGCAAGCGTCTTGGCCGGCTCCAACGTCAACATCGAGGACATAAGCCAGACGGTCCTGAGGGGCTTCTTCGCCATGATAATGATCGCCGACGTGAGCAAGGCCACCTGCGGCCTGAGCGAGCTCAGGGAGAGGCTCGAGGCCAAGGCGAAGGAGCTCGGCGTAGAGGTCTTCGTCCAGCACTCCGACATATTCAAAGCTATGCACAGGGTGTGAGGAAGCGGCAAGCCCGTGGCCCGCTAAGCCTAAGAGCGCTGACGGTCCAGGAGCGCAGAGCTCTGCCACGTCCCGTACGTCCTGCGCCTCTAGGCGCCTCACTAAGACATTATTTGGACGAGGGCTCGATAGCCCCTTCGGTTACACAACCCTCGGTCTTCAACGCTGTCTAGATCTCTGGGGCGCTTCTGCAACGCCACGTCGTCGCTCCCCTCAGCCTCATCGCAGTGATGGTGATTTTTTCAGCAGCTTTTTAGCCTCGCGTTCCTGTCCTATCTTGCTTGAGGAGTTTTTATGGTCAGGCTCTACGAGTACCAAGGGAAGCAGATCTTAAAGGCCTGCGGGATTCCCGTGCCTAAGGGCCGCGCCATCTCCGCCGTCGACGAAGTGTCCGACGCCTTAGAGGAAATAGGCCGGAGCGTGGCTATCAAGGCCCAGGTTCTGACCACCGGCAGGATGAAGGCCGGCGGCATAAGGTTCGCGTCGTCCGCCGACGAGGCGGCATTAGCGGTCCGCGAAATGCTCGGCAGGAGGATAAAGGGGATGGTGGTCGAGAGGGTCTTGATCGAGGAGAAGCTCGACATAAGCAAGGAGTTCTACCTCAGCATCACCGTATCTGACTCCTACAAGGTCAAGGGCCCTATGCTCTTGTTCAGCGCTGAGGGAGGCGTCGACATCGAAGAGGTGGCCGAGAAGCATCCCGAGAGGGTATTGAAGCTCCCCATAGACTACGTCAAGGGCGTCGACAGGAGCGAGATCTATGGGGCATTCAAGAAGCTGGGCGTCACCGACATCGCAGACGAGCTCGCTGACGTCGCATCGAGGCTCTACGAGGCGTTCAAGAAGTACGACGCCTACACGGTCGAGATCAACCCCCTAGTCCTGACGAGGGACGGCAGGCTCGTCGCGGCCGACTGCAGGATAACCATCGACGACAGCTCGGTGTTCAGGCACCCCGAGTTCGGCATCGAGGTCCCCCGCGACGTCGCGAGGCCCATCACGGACTTCGAGAGGGTCGCGTGGAAGATAGAGGAGAACGACTACAGAGGGGTTTGCTTCTTCATGCAACTCGTAGACGACGTCAGCGAGATAGCCAGAGGTGGCTACGTCGCCTTCCACGGCATCGGCGGAGGGGCCTGCATGTTAGCCTCCGAGGCCCTCTTGAAGCGAGGCCTCAAGCTGGCGACGTACTTGGACACTAGCGGCAACCCGACGGCTTTCAAGGTCTACAGGGGAATGAAGATAGCCCTCGCGCTGCCCAAGATAGAGGGCTACTGCCTCGCCGGAGCGGTCATAGCAAACCAAGAGCAGTGGTATCACGGCTTCGCAATCGTTAAGGTGCTCAAGGAGTACTCTAAGCACAGGCCCGGCTTCCCGGCGTCGATTCTGATAGCGGGCAATAAGGAAGCCGAGACGCACAAGATAATAAGGGAGGGCCTAAGCGGTGCCCCGCTCAGGTGGGAGCTCTATGGGAGGGAGAGGGTGCTGGACATAGACTTCATAGCCGACAGGTTCGCCAAGCTCCTCGAGGACTACAGGTCTGAAGGCCCTAAGGTCGCGGGGAGCATCGTCGACTTCGTCAGGGTCGAAGGGCCCCCCGAAGACGAGCTAGGGCACTACTTGTGGTTCAAGACCTCGACTGGAGGCGAGGTTTACATAGACCTCAGGAGGTGCATTGCTCCGGATTGCGGCTTTGCGTGCGTGAAGGCCTGTAGGTGGATGGGCACGGGAGCCCTGAAGATAGAGAGAGGCAGGCCAGCCCTCGCTTCCAGGGATCCCGAAGCCCTGCGCAGGCTCTGCACCGAGTGTCTCGCGTGCGAGTACTTCTGTGCGCTGAAGGGGGGCAACGCCATAAAGATCGTAATACCAGTCTACGGCCTCGAAGACGCTGTGAGAAAGCACCTGCACTTATACGGGTGATCTCCGTGGCGATACTCTTGGACGAGAGGACGAGGGTCCTAGTTCAGGGCATCACCGGCAGGACGGGCTCCTTCGGCACGAGGGCAATGCTCGAGTACGGCACGAAGGTCGTAGCCGGAGTGACCCCCGGGCGCAGGGGGGAGAGCGTGTGGGGCGTCCCAGTCTTCAACAGCGTCGAGGAGGCGGTGAGGGAGGTCGGCCCCGTAGACCTCAGCGTGGCCTTCGTACCAGCCCCTCAAGTCAAGGACGCCGTCATCGAAGCCTTGAAGGCGGGGATCAGGACTATCGTCGTCCCTGCCGAGAGGGTGCCTCTCCATGACATCCTCACCATGGTGAGCTACGCCAAGTCGGTAGGGGCGAGGATCGTAGGCCCCGGATCTCTTGGCCTCATAAGCCCCGGCAAGGCGTCGGCCGGCTGGATCGGCGGCGCCGGAGAGCTCATCGAAGAGTCGTTTAGGCCGGGCAACGTCGGTGTCATCTCTAGGAGCGGTGGCGGCGTGACGACGGTTTGCTGGATGCTGTCACAGAGCGGATTGGGCATAAGCACCGCCGTCCATGTGGGCACCGAGCCGGTAATAGGCACGACGGGCGCCGAGCTCCTGAGCGATTTTCAGAGAGACGAAGAGACCCACGCCGTGGTGGTCTTCGGCGAGATAGGTGGTCTCATGGAGCTGGAGATGGCCGAGGTCATAAAGAGCGGGGGTTTCAAGAAGCCCATAGTCTTCTACATAGCTGGGAGGATGTTGCCATCGGGGATGCGATTTTCGCACGCTAGCGCGATCATCGAGCGGAGAGCGGACACGGCCGAGTACAAGGAGGAGGTCCTCGAGGAGGTCGGGGCTTACGTGGCCAAGAGGCCGACGGAGCTGGCCACGATCGCTAAGGAGATATTGAAGAGGTGATCGCGATGAGGTCGGCTATTTTGAGGTCGCTACTCTTCGTGCCCGGAAACAACTGGAGGTTGATAGAAAGCGCTAAGAGGGTCGTCGAGGCGGACGCCATCATACTCGACATGGAGGACGCGGTCCCCATAGACGACAAGGAAACAGCTCGCTGGTTCGTTAGGGACGCCATTAAGGGGCTGAAGGAAGTGGGGCACTTCGTGGTGGTCAGGGTGAACAGCATACCGTCGAACCTGATAGAGGACGACATCGAGGTCGCTGTGCAAAAAGGGGTTGACGCAATAATGTTGCCAAAGGCGGAGTCGAGAGACGACGTGCTGGCGTTGGAGGACATGCTATTGAGAGAGGAAAGGGCGAAGGGCTTAGAGCCAATAGGCATAATGCCGCTGATAGAGAGCGCTCGCGGGGTTTTGAAAGCAAGCGAGATAGCTTTAGCGAGCGAGAGGGTCATGGCCTTGGCCTTCGGAGCTGCTGACTACTTGCGCGACTTGGGCCGAAGCTACTTCGCGCTGTCGCCGGACGAGTACGAACTGCTCTTTCCGCGAGTCCAGTTGGTGCTGGCGGCTAGGAACGCCAACGTCTACGCCATCGACACGCCCTACCTAGGCCTCATAATAGACCTCGAGGGCTTGGCCAGAGAGGCTAAAATAGCGCTGAACCTGGGTTTGAAGGGCAAGATGTGTATACATCCCTCGCACGTAAGAGTCATCAACGAGGTCTTCACGCCGTCGGAGAAGGAGGTCGAGCTGGCGAGGAAGGTCGTGAAGGCTTACGAAGAGGCCATCAAGCAGGGCTTGGGAGCGTCCTCCGTGGAGGGCAGGATGATCGATAAGGCGACGTACGATCAAGCCAAGCAGTTGCTAGCCTTAGTCGACGCACTAGCTAGAAGGAAGGCCAAGCAAAGCCGCTCGTCGTAATGCTATGGATGACGCAGTGATCCAAAGCGCTTCTTCCAAGTTAAGATTTTTTACCCAGTTCGATCTCTCGGCCTAGGGCACCACACACGACTTGGGGGTTCGCGGCATCGCAGGTCGCTGAGTACGGCCGTCAACGCTGGGCCGTCCTCTTCGTCTTATCCATGCTGTATTTTCTGGTCTACCTCCACAGGATGTCCTCGGCGATCCTAGCCAAGGCCCTAATGAACGAGTTCGCACAATCCGCCCTCGCAATAGGCCTGCTGTCCTCGCTCTACTTCTACCCCTACGCGCTTGCGCAGATCCCGGTGGGAGTCCTATCAGATGTCGTGGGAGCAAGGAAGACTATGGTCGGGCTCACGTCCATAAGTGTGATCGGATGTGTGCTATTTGCCCTCGCGCACGACTTCAACGCGCTCCTGATAGCGAGAGCCCTGATAGGAATCGGGGTTGCCGGCACCTTCGTCCCCGCAATCAAGATAATTTCGAGGCAGTTCAAGAGCGACGAGTTCGCGAGCGCCCTCGGCGTGCTCAAGACCTTTGGAGGGCTCGGGGCCGTCTCCTCGGGCTACGTCTTGGCAGTGATGCTCGTGACCTTAGGATGGCGGCCCTCCTCCCTCCTCTTCGGCTTCATGGCCTTGGCTTTAACGATAGCCTGTTGGTTGATGGTCGAGGAGCCTCGCAGCGAGGGGAAGAGGACAAGGGAGGAATTGAGGAGCGCGGCTAGGCTCATCTTGAAGAGCAGGAACTTCTGGACCCTCGCCGCGTTTCAATTTCTCTTGGACGGCACGCTCTATGGATTCCAAGGGCTTTGGGGCGGGCCCTACTTGATCGACGTTTATAAGTTCGATGAAGTCCGAACGGGGACTTACTTATCCCTGATAGGGATAGGGCTCGTCATCGGAGCTCCGGTCATCGGAGTTCTCTCGGACAAGCTCTTCAGGAGCAGGAAGGCCGTCTTAATAGCCTTCTCCGGGCTCTTCGCGTTGGCGTGGGTACCTCTAGCCTTCTTCACGGCATGCACCCCTCCTGCTCTCCTCTACCTCCTCTACTTCGTCATGGGCTTTGCGGGAGGCGTCGTGGTGATGGTCAACACGATGCTGAAAGAGAGCTTCCCGCTTTCGATTACCGGAACAGCTGTGAGCTCCGTAAACATCTTCCCGTTCTTGGGCGGGGCCGTGTTCCAAACGGCGACGGCTTACGTAATCGACCTCTTCTCTAGCACGAGAGCGATAGAGGAGTGCTACTCCTTCGCCTTCACGCTGTGCCTCTTGGGGGCCCTGATCGCCTTTATCTGCTCCCTCTTATCAAAAGAAACCTTCGCTAGACCCGCAAAAGGTGCCTAAAGCCCCTCCCGGGCCTTAGAAGGCCTTAGCCTTGAGCGTCCAGCGACTTCCTCGGCCTCACGAGCAAGACCTTTATCTGAGAGCTGGCCTTAGTTCTCGTACTCCAAACGGTGATGAGCTTTGCCGATAGTTGTACACCCTTCGGAGATACTCGAGACCATAGAGATGATACGGTACTTGAAGTTCGACATCAGAGCCGCCACCCTGAGCTTGAGCTTGATGGACTGCGTAGACCCAGAGCCCTTGAAGATGATGGAGAAGGTAGAGAGGAAGCTCAGAGGCCTCCTGCCCAAGTTTTCAAGCGTGGTCGACGAGGTCGTCGAGAGGTACCAGATCCCCATAGTCAACAAGAGGCTCTCGATAACTCCCTTAAGCGCTCTCGTAGAGCCCTACGCCTCCACAAGCTTGGATCGCGCTAAGGAAGTGTTGCTCGACGTGTCGTCGCTGTTGGACTCGTTGGCGCGCGAGAGCCGGGTTGACTACGTCGGAGGGCTCTCGGCCTACGCGGCAAGGGGCGCAACCCCCGGCGACAGAGCCGTCATAGAGTCGATAGCCACCGTCGTATCCTCGACTGAGAGGATCTTCTCCTCCGTGAACGCTGCCCAATCTGGCATAGGGATCAACGTAGACGTCGTCTACGAGGTTTCGAAGCAGCTCAAGGAGCTAAGCCAGAGGACTCCCAAGGGCATCGGTTGCACGAGAGTGGGCGTCTTTGCAAACATCCCAGAGGACGCCCCCTTCTTGCCAGCGGCCCACCACGGACACAACATGCCCGAAGCGGCCTTGCACATAGCGATAAGCGGTCCCGGGGTCTTGGAACACGCGATCAAGGCCAGGTGCCAGGGCAAGAGCCTGACCGAGCTACTCGACGAGCTGAGGAGGGCGGTGTTCAAGATAACTAGAGCGGGAGAGTTCGTCGGGAGGGAGATAGCTAGGAGGATGGGCATAAGGCTCTGTACGGTCGATCTATCGCTCGCCCCCAGCCCGACCATCGGGGACTCGGTGGCCGACGTAGTAGAAGCCATGGGGCTAGACAGCTTCGGCGCGCCAGGGACCCTGACGGCCCTAGCCCTGCTAATAGAGGCCTTGAAGAGGGCTGGCTCCATGGCCGCCACGAACGTCGGGGGCTTCAGCGGGATAATGTTACCTGGGAGCGAGGACTTGGGCCTAACCGAGGCGTTCAAGAGGGGCTCGGCGTCCATCTGGACCCTCATAGCCTCATGCGCCATATGCTCGACGGGCTTAGATATGGTGTGCATTCCAGGGGACACCCCAGTCGAAGTAATAGCTGGGCTGACGTCGGACGTCTTGTCCATAGGGGTGGTTAACGGGAAGACGCTTGGGGTGAGGCTCATCCCGGTGCCGGGCGCAAAGCCCGGGGACGAAGTCGACTTCGGAGGGCTACTTGGAAAGACCGTGGTGCTCGACGTGGGGCCCTTCACCCCCAGAGGCTTCATAGCTCGAGGAGGGGATATACCGCACTACAAGCAGAGGTTTTGATCATTGGCCGGGCCGAAGTTTGGCTAAACTCTCACGGCGCCCTCGGCCCCAGCCCTCGCCGACCTTGTGATTTGCCTTCTCCACTTTTTGCACTTTAAGCCGATGAGCTCGCCCTAAGGTATCCCGCCCTTTGGAGCAAGGGATTTGTCCTCGTTTAAATTAAATCCGTCATCTGCGAAGTATAGTACTATAC
>DAIQQE010000132.1:0-3305 GCA_036786905.1 Candidatus Nezhaarchaeales archaeon
GGCGTCATAACGGTGATGGATAGAGTTAGAGTAACGGAATCTGGCGTGGTTGAGGGTTCGGGTCCTATAGCTGAAAGGGTTAAGAAAATATTTGAGGAATTCGTGACCTCAAAGCAATCCCAGAGCAAAGCTTGATATGAGCTTCGAGGTCTTAGACAAGGACTTGGCGGGGAGGATAGCAAAGCTTAAGACAAGAAGGGGTACAATAGAGACCCCTTATCTCTTTCCCGTCATAAATCCTTTTGACACCACGATAACAGTTAAAGATATCGAAGGGCTGGGCTTTAACGCCTTCATAACTAACATACTGCATGTGCGAAGAGCTCAACGAGAACTTAAGGTGGTCGACGTACACGATTTATTGAACTTCCACGGGCCGGTAATGACCGATTCGGGAGCTTACCAACTGCTAATCTACGGAGAAGTTGACATCACCCCAGAAGAAGCCATAGCTCTACAAGAAAAATGCGGTAGTGATATAGCGGTAATACTTGACTACCCAACGGGCACGACGTCCTATGATGAGGCCTTGCGCAGGGTAAACGAGACCATAGAGAGGGCGAGGGCCTTGCATCTCATTAAGAGTGATGAAACAGTGTTATGGGTCGGGCCAGTTCAAGGAGCGCCTTATATAGACTTAGTACGGTACTGCGCTAAACAACTCTCAATTCTAGACTTCGACATTTATGCCATAGGGAGCCCGACGACTATTATGGAGATGTACAATTATGAAGCGCTGGTCGATATTATATATGCCTCTAAAACGATGCTGTCGCTAGGGAAGCCCGTCCACCTTTTTGGTGCCGGTCACCCAATGATGCTACCGATGGCAGTGGCACTTGGTTGCGATCTCTTCGATTCTGCCTCTTATATCCTTTATGCCAAAGAGAACAGGTACATGACGCCTTATGGCACTTACAGGTTACAAGACTTGGAGCACTTCCCATGCTCTTGTTCTATATGCTCAAAGTACAGACCCCAAGAAGTCAACGAAATGCCGTCAAGTTCGCGGGTGAAACTGTTAGCGCTGCACAATCTATACGTGCTAGCAAGCGAGCTTCGGAGCATCAAACAATCAATAAAAGAGGGCACCCTATGGGAGTACGTATCCTTAAAAGCGAGAGCCCACCCCCGCCTTTTCTCGGCCTTTCTAAAGTTCAAAAAGTACAAGTCATTTCTTGAACGCCTAGACCCCAGGACTAAACCCTCACCATCAGGCCTCTTCTTCTACGATAACCACGACATTTTTAGACCTAAGGTCATAAGGCATTTCGAAAGGCTCAAGAATTGTTTAAATGGCCTTCGGAGAAGGATCTTAGTCCTAATACCTAAGAGGGGTTGCCCGCGATTCGAAAACTTCGTCAAGAAATTAATTGAGAAGATCGGTAGCACGCTTGAGAACTATGAGGAAGTAAAAATACTCCTTTACGATCATCCCTTCTGTTTAATCCCTGTCGAGCTCGATGGTTTCTTCCCTTTATCGCAATACGAAGCACCGAATGAGCTTGACGTGTCGTCCAAAGTTTATGTTAGCTCTAGGGTTGCCAAACTTCTAAGAATCTTTGAACCCAAGGCCGTGCTCCTTTACAACGACGTTGAACGTTGGGGCAAGCGCCTAGAGGTTGCATGCAAAAAGTCGTGTGATATCGTTAAGGTCCTTCAATCGAAAAAACTTTACACGACGGAGGAATTAGAGAACCTGCTGCGCCTGTTAAAAGAGCTCGTCGAGGGCTAGCAAAGCCTTCTTGCTCAGTGGTTGATAGCGCTCTCTTTAATGCACATCAAATTAAGAACATCACGTTAGATGTATAGCGCGCTAACCTCGGTCACCTTTTCTTGTTTCCTCCTTAGGCTTTCCTCGATTTCGGCCTCTATTCTTTGTGCGTCCCTTACAAGCTGATCTGTATCTACCTTAACTCCGTATATTTCACTAAAGTATTGAATGGCTATCGCGGCGGCCATAGGATCAGGCCTTGAAGCGTTCGCGTAAGCCAATACAGCAAGAGCAGGGAAATCCAGTTGCTCGAACTTCATCAACATTAGTGCCAGAGGACCCGTTATGTATAGGCCTCTGTCTAACATCTTATACCCTAGCTTGAGCACCTTATTCACAGCCTTGGTCGTGGCAGCAAACTTTGCCTTTTCAGCCTCTCCCTCTTTCTTGACCCTTAAGTCGAGGCCGCCTATGAGGAATGCCTCGACAAATTTCTTAGATGCCCATTCACAGATTTTGTCTATGAATATGCATAGATCTGGCATTGGCGGCATGAACTCTACCAACATGAAAACGAAGTTCTGATATCTGAAAAGCTGTATTGGCGTCGCTAGCCTGTTGCCTTCCATCCACACATAGGGAGGCATTCTCTTTAACATTACGAAGCCCAAAGGCTTGGCATCCAACGTGTAGATCATATGCCTAATAGCTATGTACCCGGTAATGCCCATTCCTTGAAATCCTGTGACGAATACCGGGTCCTCGGGTACGTCCTCTCTTAACACTATGCTTACCGTCATATAGCACATCCCCTCATCATAGCGCATCAGAGTGCGAAGTTAGATCTTAAGGGTAGCCCCTCGGGCATAAACTAAAACCTTTCGGCTTGCTGGAATCAGATGCGTGCTCCACATTAAAATGCCTAGCTATTCAGCAATGTTGGCCTATAAAATGCTTAAGTTGAGAACGGTACAACGATGGTGTCTCGCTGCCTCAACGAAGATTGCGTTAAAATGATACGTAGAGACAGAAGGACGATAATTTTTATGAGATGTCGGTACGACGATCTAGATTTGGTGAACAATGGAATCTGCAGAGGCAAGTTAATCTTAAGGTTATCGCTATTGAGCAAAGGTGTAGAGAAAATATCTCTTTTAACTCGAGAGAGGAACTCGCTCATAGAATATGGTCCATCAACTATAGAGATATTAAGTGACTACTCTTTCAGGATTTCTAAGATTAGGAAAGCTCTTATGAGATTTTGGGCAAAACATCAATTCAATAATCCTTGGAATCCGCAACATCAATGCCCAAACCCTTGTAGATTTTACAAGAGCGTCGTTGAATGCAGGGATAACCTGTCATTTTTCAAAGAGTTAGGCATTGCTTACGTCGACCCCCTTGCTTTCTACAATTCTTTATGCTCAGCTTTTCTAGAGTCCAGTAAAATGCGATGTAAGGACGAGAAGTGCGCTAGCGGTTTCAGGTCTTTCTTGAAGCTTTCTCTGAAGGAAGTCGAAGAGTCGCGACTAATTTCACTGCTTGTCAAAAGTAATCAAGGCGTCTTTGGTAATGAGGTTTACAAGTATGT
>DAIQQE010000024.1:0-13741 GCA_036786905.1 Candidatus Nezhaarchaeales archaeon
CAACTTGGTCTCGCATGAAGAAGTAAGAGAAAATGAAGAGGGAAGGGGATGTGAGGACATGGTGGAATACTTGTGGAAAGACCTTTACGAGTCTCGGCGTAAGCTTGTCCATGCCCGCAAGACTTTGTTGGTCGATGAGCTGTTGTTCGCGGAAAGAGGTTAGGAAACGAAAGAGAAAAGGATTTAGGCTTCTATTTAATGATCCAACCCTCATGAGGTAGTTTGCGTGTCGGAAAGCTCTATGTGGTTCATCTCCTCATCGACGGCATTTAATATCTTAGAGGCTGAGAAATGTCTTGAGGTCTAAAGACATAGTTATGTGTACGGTGATCGGCTCTCGTTATAGAGAGCGCTTTGGAATTGAACTTTGAAGTCGGTCGAGGTCGCCGATTTAACCTCATTATTTCGAATACGTTTCAAATGTCCGACATTGCGAGCCCCGTGTACCTCTCCTAGAGGATGCATGATGTCTGGCGCCCCTCTTCTTCCAGTGCTCCTCCGAAGTGACTTGGGTCCTTTATCTAGCTCTGCCTTAGCGGTTCGCGACGTCAAGTAACATACTTGCAAGCTTAAAATTGTGCGAGCGCCTATTGCGTATCAGTCTGACGCGAAAAGGTGTAAGGTCATGGTACCGAAGTCAACGGTCTTCTTTCCAACACCCGAAGAAGTTGTCGAGAAAATGCTGGAGTTAGCTGACGTTAAAGAGGGCGATGTGCTCTACGATTTGGGCTGCGGTGACGGCAGGGTTCTGATAAAGGCCGCCAAGGAGAGAAAGGTGAGGGGCGTGGGCATCGAAATAAAGGCAGAGTTGGCGGAGGAGGCCAAGAAGAGGGTAGCTAAAGAGGGGCTAGAAGGATTAGTTAAGATAGTCCATGGAGACATTTTTCAAGAAGACGTAAGCGAGGCAACGGTAGTTTACCTTTACTTAACTACCGAGCTTAATGCCCAGCTAAGGCCCAAGCTGGAGAGGGAACTTAAGAGAGGGACGAGAGTAGTATCACATCAATTCGAGATCCCGGGATGGAGCGCCGTTAAAACCGAGGGCGTCGTGGACATGTTTGGCCAAGTCCATCGGTTATACCTGTACATAATCAAATGAGGTGCGATCACTTCAGAACCTTGAGTATAGTCAACTTTATTGGTTCCATGTCTTTGAATCCTTCCTCTAGTAACAAGGAGTATTCTTTGGACATGACTATGAATTGGGGCTTCCGGCCAGACATCGGGTAAGTCCAATGGAAGTACACCGGTATTTCAACGGCCTTTGATGAATCGAGCTTTTCTATTCTAACGAGAACTTTGTCGAAGTCCCGAATGCTTTTTTCCTCTATCTCTTTTTCGTACTTCGCTCCCAAATTGCCTATTAAAAATCGCTTGACCATGCTTAATTGTAGAAGCCGTGGAAGATCTTCAACGGACATCTACCGACGTCACCCAAAGGCTTCGGGGCGTGGGTCGATATAAATTTGCCTTTCGATTAAGCGACATCACATCAGGAAATTCTTAGAGCGCCTTTCTATCTTTTGAGGGCAAAGACCCCTTTAGCTTCAAGGAGTTCATGAAGTTGTTCCTATGAAGGGTCATTAGGAAGTGGTCGTCGGGAGCGCGTGCCACGGCACTATTTGCGTTATTGTGAGCAGATACGGCCTATGCAACTTAAGTCGCACAGCGATCGCATGTGGAATTTCTAAACGCGATGCTCACTAGAGATATGGTATCATAAGAAGTAAGAAAGAAAGTTAGTTTACGCATTCGCGGAGACGATAAACGTTCTCTCTAATCTTGAGGACAAGGTTTTCACGTGCAATGTTATCTTGGACGTATCTTGGCTTATTCTCGGACCTCAGTGGATAGCTCGAAGCTTGTTCCAGACTAAAAGAGGTCCGTCTCCTCGTCCTAAGAACGAGAGTTTCTGAGGGGGTGGTCATTAAAAATAAGAGGTGTGGTTATTTTCCGAACTTCTTCTTGAGCAACTCTAGCGCTCCTCCAGCTGATAGTATCTCAAGCATAATCGGGGGCAAGGGCTTGGCCTTTAGAGACGTCCCTTTAGAGATGTTCTTTACCTCTCCGGTGGAGAAGTCAGCCTCTAAGATGTCGCCTTCGTCGAAGGCCCGCGATACGCCTTCGCATATTAAAGCTGGCAGTCCTATGTTTATTGCGTTTCTGAAGAATATTCTGGCGAAGCTCTCAGCTATCACAGCTGCTATGCCGACTTCCTTAAGCGCTCGCGGGGCTTGCTCCCTGCTCGAACCGCAACCGAAATTCCTCCCGGCGACTATCACGTCGCCTGGCTTCACCATCTTAGCGAAGTCGGGGTTTATGGGTTCTAGGACGTGGAGCTTGAGCTGGTCCATGGGCAGGCTCAAGTACTTGCCGGGAGTTATAACGTCTGTGTCTATGTTGTCTCCAAGCTTCCAGACCCTACCTCTAACCTTTATGGTCGTCATTTTTAACCCTCCACAAGCTTTCTCGGATCTGTTATCTCACCCTTAACAGCCGACGCGGCCACCACGTACGGCGAGGCCAGATATATCTCTGACTTAGAGCTACCCATCCTGCCTTTGAAGTTTCTGTTCGAAGAGCTTATGCACCTCTCTCCATCAGCCAGCAACCCTAGGTGTGTGCCCATGCATGGTCCACATGTCGGATTGCACACGACCGCTCCTGCCTCCAACAACGTCTCTATTATCCCCGCTTTTAATGCTTCTAGGTAGACCTCCCTCGAAGCTGGTATCACTATCAGCCTAACGTCGGGGTGGACCTTTCTGCCCCTTAAGATCTCGGCGGCGGCTACTAGATCTTCAAGCCTGCCGTTCGTACATGAGCCTATGAAAGCTTGGTCTATTTTTATCCCCTCGGCCTCGCTTATTGGTTTGACGTTGTCGACGCTGTGGGGAAATGCCACTTGCGGCTCTAAGTCACTTACGTCGAGCTCGTAGACCCTTTCGTAGACGGCGTCAGAGTCTGGGTAGAGGGGCGTAAACGGTTTCGAAGTCCTATACTTCACGTAATTTATCGTCTTGTCGTCGGGCGGTATTAAGGCGAACTTAGCCCCTATCTCCATGGCCATGTTTGATAACGTCATTCTGGATGCGATGCTCATATTGCTTATCGTCGGGCCTTCAAATTCCACCGATTTGTACTGGGCTACCTCGGCTCCGTACTTGCCGGCTATTTTCAGTATCACGTCTTTTGACGTGACGTATTTCGGAAGCGTGCCTCTGATCACGAACTTTATGCTCTCGGGAACCCTGAACCATAGCTCACCGGTCGCGAAGACGACGGCCATGTCCGTGGTGCCTATACCCGTACCTCCAGCTCCAAAGGCCCCATAAGTCGTGGTATGCGAGTCCGTGCCCACTATTAGCTCTCCTGGCCTTACATGGCCCATTTCAGGCATTATTTGATGGCATATGCCAGCCTTTATGTCGTAGAAGTGCTTTATTTTGTGCCTTTTGACGAATTCCCTAATCTTTTTGTGCATCGTCGCTGCGAGTTCCGTCGGAGCAGGTGCCCAGTGGTCAAAAAGTATGACTATCCTATCTGGGTCCCAAACCCTATCGATACCAACTCTCATCAATTCGTCAATGACCCATGCCGCTCCCTCGTGAGCCATCGCTACGTCTATTTTGGCGATGACGTAGTCACCGGCCGCTACCTCCTTATTCCCTGATGCCCTAGCCAAGATCTTCTCAGCTAATGTCATGGGCATGGCTTATCAACTCCTCGATGATCCGGGCACGCATAGGTTTGGCGAGAGTAGGGAAGTCGATGTGATTATTTAAGCGTTACCGAGAAGAGGCTAACTCCCAGCTTATGTCGATCCAGGCCTTAAGCTGGGGCCTAGGACTGATAGCGTTACAAACCGCGAGGAGCCCTTCATTCGTTTTCGTTAAGGTACAACGCGCGAGATGGGGCTCAAGCTCATGGTGCCGCGCTCTTCCTGATCTTAAATGCCCTCGTAAGCATAGGTGCCTTAAAAGTCCATAACCTCTATGGAGGCGGGAGGACAGTAAGGGTTAAGTGAATAGGCTGTGCCCCTTATAGGTTAAGGGTTAAAAAGGGTGCGTGTCCGTGATGAGGTGGCAACCAAAACTTCCGATCGCGAGCGTAGACCAACTCCTTGAGGCAAAAATATGCTCTCTATGCGGTGCTTGCGTTGCCGCTTGTCACTGGGGGGTCGTGCGTTTCGACCCACAACGACCAAGCCAGATCTCTTACAACCCTGATCTTTGCGTTAAGTGCCTGCGATGTCTCATAGTGTGCCCTCAGGCCATTCTTTGGACCCGGAGAGACCTCTACTACGAGGACGTCAAAGTACTGGACGCGTACCAAGCTAAGAGCAAGAGCGCAGAAGTGCTTTCTAGATCTCAAGACGGTGGCGTTGTCACGACTTTAGCGATTAAGGCCTTGGAGAAGGGGCTTGTGGACGCTGTTGTCCTTGCCGGCACGGAGGACAAGTGGCTTCCCAAGCCCGTCCTAGCATTCAAACCAGAAGAAGTTTTGCAGTGCTCCAAGTCGAAGTACTTCTACATACCGTCGCTCATAGAGTTAGGAAGGTTTGACGGTGTGGATAAAGTAATGGTTGTGGGGCTTCCCTGCCAGATTAGGGCCGTCGAGAGACTCGCAGAGTTTGACGTGGGCGTATCTAGGAAGGTAGCATACAAGGTGGGGCTCTTTTGCGCTCATAACGTCGACTACTCCTCCCTAGTTGAGGAACTACTTCCAAGAGCAGGGGTGGACGTTAATAGCTTAGCTAAAATGGACATAAAGAGGAGGCTCATTTTCTACGATAGAGATGGCAAGTCCTATGTGCTACCACTCTCAGAGTTTGAAAGGCTTACCAGGCCCTCATGCTTACAGTGCCCCGAGTTCGTATCGAGGTTGGCCGACATAAACGTCGGCTTCGCGGGGGCCACCGAGGGTTGGAACACGGTATTGTTAATGACTAAGCTTGGAGAGGAGCTATTCAAACAGCTGTCAGAAAACTTCGAAATTAAGAAGCCGACAAGCGAGGAGCTGGCTAGAGTTTACGATATGGACAGTAAGAAGAGAGAGAGGGCCAACAACTACTTCAAAGAGCTTTACGGCGTAGGCGTAGGAACTCGGTTCTTAGATTATAACACTTGGAGGGCCCTTTGTAGATAAGAAAGTCAAATAAAGTCCTCTACTATTTTCTACATCCATTGGCCGAGTCGCCAGAAGTCTTTTGAAGATCTTGTAGTAATTGAGCGATATTTACTGTTATTTTGTTGCTGAGAAGAAGAACTAAGAATGAAACGAAGAAATGTTTAAGTAAGGCACGTCGACTAGGAAGCTTTTGGTGACTTGACGTGTCCACGAGGACTTACTCAGAGGTCTTGGCAGAGTTCGTTGAAAACTTAGATCTGAGGAAGATACCACGCGGGGTCCTCGAGCACGCTAAGCTGTGCCTCTTGGACTGGTTCGGTGCCGCAATAGCTGGGACCATTGAAAAAGAGGCCTCATTATTGGTGGAGATCTTCGGCAACTTAAAGCCCGAAGAAGCCACTATAGTGGGGTTTGGGATCAGGGTGCCCTCTCACGATGCCGCCTACGTCAACGGCGCCATAAGTCACCTCGTTGAGCTCGATGACATACACAGGGAAGCAATAATACACCCTGGCGTTCCAGTCATCCCGGCCGCATTGGCTTTGTCCGAGAAGCTAGGGGCCTCGGGCGAGACTCTTCTGGAGTCAATAATAGCGGGCTACGAAGTAGAAATAGCTGTCGGCAAAGCCGTCAATCCCTCACACTACAGGTTTTGGCATACGACGGGAACTTGTGGTACATTCGGCGCAACGGCAGCTGCCTGCAAAGTATTGGGCTTGGATCGCGATAAAATTTTAAATGCTTTTGGCATCGCTGGAACTCATGCCGCCGGGTTGATAGAGGTTTTCGGCACTCCGAGCAAGGCTCTGAATCCGGGGAGGGCTGCCCGAGACGGTGTTTTGGCCGCCCTATTAGCAGAGAAGGGGTTCACGGGACCTAAAACAATATTTGAGGGCGAGAGGGGCTTTTTCAAGGCCACGTCCACTGAGAAAGACTACGAAAAAGGATTTAGGGGGCTAGGCTCGACTTATGAAATAACCAGAAACGGGTTCAAGAGGCATTCCTCTTGTGGGCATACACATGCGGCCATCGACGCGATCTTAGCCCTAAGAGACGAGCTCGGACTCTCGGCGGAGGACGTCGTAGAGGTCGAAGTGGGGACGTATAGAGACGCACTTGAAATAGTGGGCAAGAATTATGAGCCCAAAAGCCCCGCTGAGGCTAAGTTTAGCTTACCGTACTGCATTGCCGTGGCATTGCTGGATGGCTCGGTAAGCCTAAGGCAATTCACGAATGAGAGGGTTAGAAGCCCTGATGTTAAGGAGCTCTCCAAGAAGGTCAAAGTCTACACGGATGAGGAAGTCAACGCTCTTTACCCACGTAAGCTGGGGGCAAGGGTTAGGGTCAGGACTAAAGGCGGCGCGACTTACGAAAAACTCGTGGAAGTGGCAAAGGGGAACCCCGAGAACCCCCTCAGTACACATGAAATCGTTGACAAGTTCATGAAGTTGGCAACGTTGAAGATTGAGGCAAGCAAGTGCAAGAAGTTGGTCGAAATCATCATGGATTTAGAGAGAATCGATAGCGTTGAAAAGCTCTTCGAGGTCTTGCACCTTTAGATCTCTCAAGCATCAAGAGCTTTTGCGGGGAAGACTTGGCTCATCCTTGTAATAACATCATTAGACTCGGAGGAAAGACTTCAAGCGACTACCACATCTACATAAGCTTTCCTCGACCTTAAAACTGTAGGGAAAGAGGGGTGTGCTCTAGATCTTTAGGGCGATCTCGAAGCCGTCGTGAATCGCTTCTAGGGCGTTGGATGGTAGGGCTGCATCACCGATTACGTAAAGCTCTGGAACCTTGCCCTTCAAGGCTTCTGCGAGCCTCCTGTTGGATTTGAAGCCCACGCTATACACGAAGGTGTCGACAGCTATCTTCGTATCGACGCCGGCTCCACTGATTATCACGCCGCCGTCGGTTATCGCCTTGACCCTTATGTTTTTGGCCATTTTGACGCCCATGAGGGATAGCCTGTTGAATAGGGGCACTCTAGTCGTGAAGCCTATGCCGGGGGCTATTTCGCTTCTCTCGGATACCAGGTAAACGAGTTTGCCCTCCGATACCAGCTTCTCTGCGGCGTAGACGGCGGCGTATCCAGCACCGCAGGCTGCCCGCGCCCTCTTTAGAGTGCCGCAAATGTATGGACAGTAGTAGCTACAGGTCCATATAAGCACTTTATCTCCGACCTTAACCCGCCCAGCTAGGACGTCTATGGCGTTTGCCACTTTGGGGGTTTCGTAACCAGCATTCATGCCTTCGAGCTTGGGCACTATGGGTTCAGCACCAGTCGCGACGACCACTACATCTGGTTTATATACATCAGCAACCTCGGGCGTGAACTCCGTTCCGAGCTTTACGTCGACCCCTAGTTTGTAGAGTTGGGTTTCATAGTACTTTATGAGCCTTGCTATATCTTGCCTAAATGGAGAGCCTACGGAGTATATGAACATCCCTCCGAGCTTGTAGGACTTTTCAAACAGCGTTACTTTGTGCCCTCTCCTGGCAAGGGTCTCAGCCGCGCTCAGGCCGGCGGCCCTCCGCCTACGACTACCACGTTCTTGGGCTTGCTGGCCGGAACGACCTTAATTTCGTACTCTCTACCGAGCATGGGATTGACGGTGCATGTTATTGGCTTCAGGGTCCAGAGGGTGTCGTAGCAACCTTCGTTGCAGTATATGCAGGGCCTGATGTCCTCGATTCTTCCCTCTTTGGCCTTTATAGGCCAATCAGGATCTGTCAGCGTCTGTCTTGCCACGGCTACGAAATCTGCCTTGCCCTCAGCTAGGATTTGCTCCGCGTGGAACGGATCGTAGATCCTGTGGACTATTATGACTGGGATGTTGACCGCCTTCTTTATCGCTTCGGCAACGTAAACCCAAGTCCCTGGGGGCGATGCCATCGATGGATCGCCTAAGGGATGATTCGTGTCCCTCGTCCTGCCTGATATGTTTATCGCGTCGACGCCGAATTTTTCAAGAGCCTTAGCGATTATGTGTGATTCCACGAGAGTTATGCCGCCTTCAGTCACGTAGTCCTCGCCGTTAATCCTGACTAGCAATGCCATGTCTTTGCCTATGTTGTCTCTCACTTCTCCTATCAATTCCTCCATGAACAATAAGCCGCCTTCGAGGCCTCCATACTCGTCTTTTCTCATGTTTACGTAGGGGTTTAAGAACGAATGGAGCAAATAGCCATGAGCGGCATGTAACTCAAGGGCATCCCAACCAGCTTCCCTTGCTCTTCTAGCCGCTGCTCCAAAAGCCTTTATGATGTCGTGGATCTCATCTTTTGTAAGCTCCCTCGGAACCTCCGGATAGAGCAACGACCCCCTTATGAAGGGAACGGGCGATGGGCAGACGGGATGGGCCTTAGCTATCGACGACTTCGTTTGCCTGCCCGCGTGCATTATCTGAATGCAAGCCTTTGCGCCGCCCGACTTTATCGCCTCAGCGAGCTTAGCCAAACCGGGTATGTACTTGTCATCGCTTATGGCAGAATTTATGACGGCCCTAGCCTGAGGGTGGTAGATGACAGAGGCCCCGTAAATTATCATGCCAACGCCGCCTTGGGAGCGCCGCCTGTAGTACTCAATGGCCCTTTCAGTTATGAAGCCTTCGTCGGTGGCAAAGTTCTCGCATACCGCTGGCATCACAATCCTGTTCCGAAGCTCTAACGGGCCTATCCTCCCTGGTTCGAAAAGCTTTTTTAGGCGATGAAGGGCCATGACGTGCTCCTCCGGTTGTACAACTACTTCATGCTTGGATTTTAAACTTTTTCCGTTGTCGTCGTTTGCGCACATTGCCTAGGTTTGGAGCGACGACGAGGGACGAAATTAAAATCACGCGCTATGAGGGACGGCCATTTAGTCAGCGCATTGAGGGCTTGAGGGACTATTGTAGGTGATGTCAAGATGATCAGCTTCATTTAACACCATTAGTTCTTACGACGACTTATTGCACGCGCCCTAAGTCTTGATCCCGACAATCACAGCGTACCCTATCCTTCCCTCTAAAAGCTTTCTCTGCTCTGGGTCGGCCAATTCCCATTCGTATACTTCCGAGACGTCTCTACAATACAACATCCTCATGCCTGAGGTCTCCAATAAAGAGGCGTAGCCCTCCAAGGTCTCCGCTCCGGCCACGCACATGCACCAGCCAGCAACCCCGCTGGCCTCCTTAATCACTTGATCTTTTAAGGTCACGTCTGTCAGCACAAATTTGCCACCCTTCTTCAGTATCCTGACGATTTCGTTCAAGACCCTTTGTTTATTCGGGAAGAGAGAGAGCGAGCACTCACATATCACGGCGTCGAAAAGCTCATTCCTAAAGGGAATGAACTCCGAGTCAGCGCATATGAATTCAGTAAAGCGCTTGTCTTCTTCCTTAAGAGAGCCGGCCTTCGCTCTTTTAAGAATCTTTGCTGAGAGATCCAGTCCATAAGTTTGGCACCTAAATTGTTCTGTAAGAAGCCGCAAGGTCGATCCGAGCCCACAGGCTACGTCGAGCACACTCCAGTCGGGCTTAGGGTTTACGATCTTTAGAACTTCTTGGGTAAGCTTCAGCCCTCCAGGTCTCATGGCCTGTTGAATCGTTGGTCCGGAAAGAGCGCTCTCGTAAAACGTGGCGACCATTTTTTTGATGACGCAGTCTATGGACTGACCCTGTATCTCGTAGGAGTATTGGTCCTCGACCAAAATGAATCGCCTCGGAAGGTTCGTCCCTCGCCCGCTTAAAAAGAGTTGTCCTCTGACGAGAGAGGTTTATGGTACTTCAAAGCTTGGCTCGCTTCACGAAGTTGCTTAAGGGGCCCTAGGAGCACGAGAGAAAGAGTGGGTCGGCATAACTGCATTCTGGCAGGCTACTTGTCAAGGACTGGACATTTATCGTTAACACCAAGCTATGCACGTTCCCATGAGCGACCGTATGGTTATGACGTTGTAACACATCTCTGAGGACCGACTACCCCCTAAGACACTATCGCAAAGAGCCACGGTGGAGGGGGCAAGGCTGGAGGGCCTATATGCTTCGAGGGGCCCCTTGTCCATGATTTTAGATCTGTGGTTGCCTAGGAGAAAGGCTTATCTTCTATTGTTGAAGAGCTACTGCGAGGTGAAAAGCGATGCCAGAGTACGGAATCATGGCGGATCTCGAGAGGTGCATCGGTTGCAGGGCTTGCGAACTTGCATGCAGGAACGAGAACCAGCTCCCAGAGACCATGAGCTTCATAAGAAACGTAAGAATAGGTCCAGAAACAATGGACGGGAAAATTGTCATGTACTTTGTGTCGCTGCCGTGTATGCACTGCGGCCGAGCCCCTTGTGCTGAGGTCTGTCCAGCAAGAGCTATCAAGAAGAGGCCCGATGGAATAGTGCTATTGGACGAGACTAAGTGCATAGGCTGTAAGTATTGTATGTGGGTGTGCCCATTCGGTGCGCCCCAATTTAACGCCCAACTCGGAAGAATGCAGAAGTGTCGTCTTTGCGTTCAGAGAGTGGAAAAGGGGCTTGAGCCCGCCTGCGTGAAGGGATGTCACGTGAAGGCGCTTAAGTTTGGTACTTTGGATCAGCTATCAGAGCTGGCCAAGAAGAAGGCAGCCAGAAGGGCCGTTATGTTCAAGATACCGGGAATCATGACGCCGACCTAAGGTGGAGGGCCCAATCAAAAATGGAGGGGAAACAGAGGCTAGTGGTAAGGGTCTTCAGGTATGACCCTACGATTAGAGATGGGCCGTATTACGTCAGTTACGACGTCCCATGGCGTGAAGGCATGACTGTACTGGAAGTACTGAGGTTTATATACGAGAACTATGAGCCTATAGCTTTCCGCTACCACTGTAGATCTGGTGTTTGCGGTGCTTGTGGTGTCACGGTCAACGGAAAGCCTGTCTTGGCCTGCAGAACTTACGTGGAAGCACCGGGAGAGCTTGTAATAGAGCCGTTGAAAAACTTCAAGGTAATAAAAGACCTAGTCGTCGACAGAAGACCAATGCTTGAACAGACCATCAAGCTAAAGCCTTGGCTGATGAGGGGGCAGAAGGCGAGCGGCTTTGAAAGGCTAGAGTGGTCGCTCGAAGAGAGGGACAAGTTCTACTTACTGGCATCGTGTAGGGAATGCTACCTTTGTAGGGCGGCATGTCCAGCTGCCGAGGTGGGCTTTAGAAAGCCGGAAATAACGAGGTACCCCGGGGCCAAGTTCTACATCAGAGACCTAGCCACCAGGTTCCTCGATCCAAGAGAAGAGGGTAAGCAATGGAGGGCCCTTCAATTAAAAGAAGAAATAGACGCGTACGCATGCACCACTTGCAAGAAGTGCTGGGAGGTTTGTCCAAGAGAGTTCGAGATTCCAGAAATAATGGAGGAGCTGAGGGGTTACATTGCAAAGGTAGGTCTAGGCCCCCTCGACGGTCATAAGACGTTTGCGGACTTCATAAAGAAGACCGGGAGAGCCGTAGAAAGGCAAACAACGCCGCTACTAGAGCTGGTCCCAGAGGTCGTAGACGTCGCAAACCCGATCGATGAGGTTCTCTTCTTCACGGGATGCCTAATAGACTTCAGACTTCAAAAAGTAGGTCTAGGAATAATAGAAGTGCTTAGGAAAAACAACGTTAGAGTGGTAGTACCAAAAGACCAGCAGTGTTGCGGCTCACCAGCCATAAGGTCTGGGCTCTTCGAGGTAGGCAAAGCCCAAGCAATTAAAAATATCGAGGTCTTTGAAAGGTATGGCATCGAAAAGGTCGTTATGGGATGTCCTGGTTGCCTCCTGACGTGGAAGAGTAACTACCCAAAGTTTCTTCATGAGGAGAAGAGGAGGAGGTCGAGGCTTCAAGTATACGAAATAACCGAGTACTTGGTCAACGTGATAGGACTGGACAAAATCAACAAGGACTTCGGGGTCATAAGCATGACCGTGACCTACCACGATTCGTGCCACCTTAGAAGAGGTTGCGGAGTATGGAAGGAGCCCCGAGAACTAATTGGCGTGATACCCGGGCTGAAGTTCAAAGAAATGAATGAGTATGACGTGTGTTGCGGCTCAGGTGGAGGGGTAAGGGCTGGAAGAAGGCCTGTCTCAGTCGAGATAGGCAAGAGAAAAGCCGACAACATCATGGCAGCTGGCGTTGAAGGCGTCATCGTGGAATGTCCATTTTGTTACATTCAAATACGCGACATGTTGCAACAGTTTTATGGTGGTAGGGTTAAAGTCCTCTACTTGATAGACCTCATTGCCGAGGCCTATAGAGGAGCTGAGGGCAGGTGATCGAGGTCAAGAAGATCGAAACCGATGTCTTAGTCATCGGAGGAGGCGCGGCTGGCATTAGGGCCGCTCTTGCCGCGCGCGATGCCGGGGTCGATGTCGTACTAGTGGACAAAGGCCTTTTAGGCAGGAGCGGGATGTCGGGCACTCTTCCATACTGGAACGTTCCAGCTCCCGTGCTTCCCGAGGATGAGAAGAGTTACTTCGAGGACTTGATGAGGGCTTCCCATGGATTGGCGGATCCGCGTCTACTCAAGATCCTAGTTCTAGAGGCTAGAGAGAGGGTCTTGGAGCTCGAAGATTATGGAAACATATTCACTAGGGATGCCCTGGGTGAAGTGTCGCCAATCCATTCTGGCGAGCACTCTCGAGCAAGGGTGCTTACACCAGCTTTCTCATGGATCATGGCTATGCAACTTTTCAAGCAAGGAGTAACGGTATACGACGAGACATTTGTAACAGGCCTCATTAAGTCCAACGAGCGAGTTGTAGGTGCCATTGCAATAGACCTCAAAAGAGGCGAGGTGCTTGCCATCGAGTCCAAGGCAACCGTGCTCGCCACGGGGGGTGCGGGCCATGTTTTCGGCATGGATACGAGGCTTTGGCAGTCAACAAACCCCATTGAGTTAACGGGCGACGGCTACGCCTTAGCATACGGTGCTGGGGCCGATATAATCGACATGGAGTTCGTCCAGATAGCTCTTGAGCCGCAATACTCTGGATCCGGAGGGCAGACTTATACGGGCACGGCTCTAGCCTTAGCCAGGAGCCTAAGGTCGTCCATCACCTTTCAAGAAACGCCCTCTGTCCATCATTTCTTGGGGGGAGTAGTCATAGATGAAAACGGCAGAACGAGCGTGCCCGGACTCTATGCCTGCGGTGAGGTCGCGGGGGGTCTACACTTAAGGGCCACGGACCAGTTCATTGGTTGCCTGGTTTTCGGCAAGCGGGCGGGAGAGGCCGCAGCACGAGAAGGGAAGAGGGAGGTCATGCCAGCTAACGAGATCAAGAGGGAGGTAGATCGCGTCGTTTCTGTGTTAAACGGTGCCCCTAGAGAGGGACCACCGCCTTATGCCTTAAGGAGGAGGCTGACCAAGACCATGTGGGAAGAAGTCGGCCTGAGAAAGGATGAGGAGAGCTTGACCAGAGCTTTAGCTGTCATAGAGGATGTGAAGAGCTCGCTACCTAGGATGGTTGTTAGGAGCAAGAGCAAGCTCTTTAACAGAGAGTGGATAGAAGCCCTTGAGACCTACAACATGGTCACAGTTTCAGAGATGATAGTGAGGGCCTCACTTTTGAGAAAGGAGAGTCGAGGGGTTTTCATCAGGGCGGATTATCCGACAAGCGATGACAAGTAC
>DAIQQE010000025.1:0-13581 GCA_036786905.1 Candidatus Nezhaarchaeales archaeon
ACAAATGATGCATGGAGCAACCCGGCGGTAGGGTCGCCGGAGCCCTAATGTTCGTAGGGTCGGCTCAGTTTCTCGTGTGCATGCTGATCGCTGAGTGCTTATACCCCAACTACAGCGTCTCTCGAAACTACATAAGCGAGCTCGGGGCCCTCAGCGCGCCCACGGCCCTCCTCTTCAACGCCTCGACAATTGTATTGGGCCTTACGGCCATCCTCGCCGCCTACTTCCTAAGGAGGGGAGAGGTCATAACGAACAAGGTGTTCCTGAGCTTCCTAGTCATCTGCGGGATAGGCTGTGTAGGCGTGGGCGCCTTCCCTATGGACTCTCCAGTACCGTACGCCCACGGTATAGCCGCTCTGCTCGCCTTCCTCTTCGGCGCCTTAGCGGCCGTAGCGTCCTTCAAGTTTCAGAGGGCTCCTGCATCTTACTTCTCAGCAATACTGGGCGTAGTTTCTTTGCTGGCCCTCGTCCTATTTACGGCGAGAATCGACCTAGGCCTCGGCATGGGCGGGATAGAACGAATGATATCGCAGCCGACGCTGCTGTGGTCCGTGATGTTCGGCGGATACTTGATGAAGGAGCGAGGTGCGCGGCCCTAGGGTGACCCCGCCCCGACCCTTTCTTTACCCCTATGGCCCAAGCCTAAAGGCCTCGACGCCGCTCACGTCAAGCTGGATCAGAGGAGGTCCGAGAGGCTCTTCCCCCTATCCATGAGGAGCTGTAGGGCAAAGGTCATGCGGTCAGGCACCTCCGGCAGCTCCTCCCTCAGCACAAGCTCTATCGCTCCGACGGGGCATGTGGGTACACAAACGCCGCACCCAAGGCACTTCTCGACGCCCACTCTCGCGGGCTCCCTGTTCTTCTTGACCACTATGGCCTTCATCGGGCACCGTATCACGCATATCCCGCAGGCTATACACTTGCCCGTGTCCACGCTCGCGACGTAGCTCGAGCTCGCTATCGTGCGCGGGTACTTGGCCTCGTGGATCGCCCTGAAGAAGATGCAACAGTCGTCGCAACAATTGCATATCGTGTATATAGGTCCTCGGCTCCTCTCGGCCGTGTGAACTAGGCCCTCTCGATTGGCCCTCCTCAGCACTTCTATCGCTTCGTCGGCCGTTATCCTCCTAGCGAAGCCGTGCTCGACCATGTACCTAGCGAGGGAGCCGAAGTGGAGGCAGGACTCTAGGTAGCGCTTGCAACCCCCGCCCACGATCCTGGACACGATCCTGCAACCACAATAGCCGAGGGCGTGGTAGTCGTGCTCTTTCACGAGTTTCACGGCGTCCTCGTAGGGCAGGATCTGGGCCTTGGGCGAGATAGCATCCCTCCCAGGTATCGCCCTCATTATTGGGTGCTCTCTGTCTCCAAGCTCCTTGAGGAAGGACTCCTCAATGTACTTGGCCATGAGGGGCGCGAGCCTCTCTTGAAGAGGATCTCTACCAGGTCCTGGAAGGAAGTGCATCTCGAACAGCCCCACCATGACTGGAAATAGCCTATAGACCACCTTACCCTCCTTCACGCCCTTCCACACGGTCCCCTTCTTCGCCATATCATTCAGAACCCTCTCTAGGTACTCGATGCTCTTTCCGGTCCTCTCGGCGAGCTGCTCTACCGTGAAGTTCATGAAGGGCATGTGGAGGGCTAAGCTGGCCTCCTCCTCGGTAAATAGGAGCTTTAGTATCTCCTTCTCGGTGCCGCTGTGGCTGGGAGGCATCCCTATGGGGGCCTTGTCGAGCTTCTTCCTCAACTCCTCGTAGAGCTCTAGGTGAAATGAGTGATGCATGCTCCTCGGCTCTACGGTAAGCCCGTCGTGAGCTTATATCTATTGCGTGAATAGAGACCGTGGCCTCAACGGGATCGCGGCCTCTTCGCCCCAGCAAAGCTGGTGGGGGCCCAAAAGGCTATTTCCGCGAGCGCGCAACTCCCTATTAGATGAGCGTCGTAGCGCTCTTCGACCCCTGGAAGGGCAAGCTCTGCACCTGTCCTCCGAAGTACAGCTTCTCTCCCTACACCGGCTGTAGCCACAGGTGCCTCTATTGCTACGCCACGTCCTACATAAGGGCGCAGGAGTCGGTGCCCAAGAAGGACCTCCTGCATCGACTGCTTAGGGACTTGAAGAAGGTGGACAGGGGCTTGCCGATATCGATGGCCAATAGCTCCGACCCCTATCCGCCGATCGAGGCGAGCTTGGGCCTCACGAGGAGGTGCTTGGAGGTCCTCCTGCCCAGAGGCCTCAAGGTCATGATAATAACCAAGTCGAACGCCGTGGCCAGGGACGTCGACTTGGTCTCGAAGGGCAACTGCGCCGTGAGCTTCACCATAACCACCCTCGACGAGGGGCTGGCGGCGAGGATGGAGCCGGGGGCCCCTAGGCCGAGGGAGAGGATCAAGGCCCTAGAGCTCTTGAGCAAGGAGGGTGTGCCGTGCATCGTCAGGGTGGACCCCATAGTGCCCGGCCTTAACGACGACGAGGGGGCCCTGAGGGAGCTGTTCGAGGAGGTGACGAGGGCTGGCGCCAAACACGTGAGCTCGTCTACGTACAAGGCGAGACCGGACAACCTGGCCAGGATGGTCAGGGCCTTCCCGGAGAGGGCGAGGTACTGGCGCGAGCTCTACTACGAGGAGGGACTGAGGGTCGGACCCTCTAGGTACTTGAGTGAGGGGCTTCGGCTCAGCTTGATGAAGATGGTGAGGGAGATAGCGGACGAGTACGGGGTCACGTTCTCGACCTGCAGAGAGGGCTTCACCCACCTAACGACGAGCTCAACGTGTGATGGAACCCACTTGATACCGTCTAGGATCAAGGCGCGAGAGCTCGAGGTCAGCGACTAGCGCAAACGACGATCGTCGACTTGCGAGCGCCCTCTCCGAGCCTCGAAGCCTACTCCTCCACTTCGACCTCTTCCTGCTCTCTGCTCAGCAGATCCATCAATTCCCTCCTCCTCTCCTCCTCGAGCTCTTTCTCCTCCTCCCTCAGCCTCCTCCTGAGCTCCGTCCTGTCCTCAATCACCCCTATCTTCCCGTGCCTCGCCTCTTCGATGATCTTCTTAGAAGAGTACGTGGACGCCTGCCTATTCAGGGGTTTTGAAAAACCGCACCGCTTGCAAATTAAGTAGCTCTCTCTACCTTTCTTGGCGGGCCTCAAGAGCCCCCCGCACTTCTCGCAGAACTCCAAGACCTGAAACCCCAGTTTACTGGGCGAGCATACTAATACGTTTAACGGTCCTCAATGGGCCTACGTTAGCCGAGGCTTCGCGGGCTTCCAACGCCAAGCTCTTAGGCTCGCTCGAGGCATGCGAAAACGCTTATTTGCCTCGTGGGCCTTAGGTTAGCGAAGGTTATGAGGCGGAGGCGCAGGGGCCTCTTCGACGAAATATTCGATAGGGTTGAGGAGCTCTTCGAAGAGATGGGAGCGTTTAGGGGGAGCTCTTCGACCATGTACTCCATATCCGTGACCTACGACGACTACGGGAGGCCAGTGGTCAGGGTATCGGTCCAAGGCGACGTCGACAGAGGGGAGCTCGAGAGGTACTTGAGAGAGGCGTACCCAAACGCGAAGATAGTGTGGGAGGGAGAGCCCGAAGAGGGGGCAGCTGGAGGAGGTCGCGTCAGGGAGGTCGCGATCGAGGAGGTCGAGGGCTCGAAGCAGAAGAGGTCGAGGGACGTCGAGATCAGAGAAGTCGATGCCAAGAGGCCGAGGATAGTCGAGGTGAGGGTCGAGGACGAGAAAGAGAAGGGGAGGAAGTGGCACGAAATAAAGGTCGAGTAGCGCCAAGGCGCTACCCGTTCAAAGGCCTTCGTCGAGGGCCTGCCAGGGTGCGGTGGATGGCGGAGATACTGACTTTGGGCTCGGTCAGTAGCGTAGCGCTTAGCTACATCGAGAGGTGCGTCGAGAGCGCGTCGAGAGCCTTTGACCTCAACGCAGGAGCTCTGAGAGTCGTGGTCGCGGAGTCCCGAGAGTACTTAAGCGAGCTACTCGGCCCCCTCCTCGAGGAGGGGCTGGCGCTCCAGCCCTTGAGCTCGGCCTTTCACACGTACGTGGCTGGCAAGCCCACGGTAATAGTAGTGGCGCCGGAGCTCTACGACAAGGACGAGGTCGTGGTCAAGGGCGAGCTATTGGTAGCGATGGCGCACGCCAAGCTCCATGGCTCTGAGGAGTACTACGCGATCCGAGTGCCACCTGCGCTTCAGAGGCTCGTCGAGCTCGGGGCCCATAGGCACCTCGCAACGGCGGTGCTGTACCTAGTGGCCTCGGGCGTTAAAGGCTACGAGGCAACGAGGTTCGTCGTCGAAAGGGGCTATCTCTCAGAGATGGAGAGGCTCTACAAGCTCCACTTGAGGATAACGCCCGAGGAGAGGGCTTCTTGGGCCGCAGCTGAGAACCACCCTCGTGCGCGGGCCCTACTCGCTCTAAACGCCTTCAAGGCCCTCGCAAACGCCCTACCAGTCTACAGCTCGTCGATGGATAGCGAGCTGAGGATGCTCTTCGAGGAAAACCTAGAGGTCGTACCGCTCGACCTGCGTTCGCACGTGGAGAGGGCCCTCTTCGACGCTCTGCCCAGAGAGCCTCGAGGGACCTTCGATAGAATAGAGGCCTGCGTAGAGGCGCTTGGCAACGTCGTACGCACTGCTTTGTTGTAGCGCCATGGGGGCCAGCTGGGCTATTACTGCCCGCGCGCCTCGCTACATACCTCGTCTATGAGCTTCTCTAGGGCTTGGAGGGGCTCGTAGCCCTCATCGAATACAAGCTTGTAGAGCTTGGCGTAGTGGAACTTGAGCTCTAGGTGGTATTGGTTTAAGAGGGTCCAAGGAGGGTCCTCAAGCTCTCCGACGCCCACGCCATCGCAGCATTCATCGAGGCATATCAGATCGGATCTTGCCGGACTGCACGAAAGGAAAGGGTACAGCCTACACTTCATCGGCCTGGCGGGATATATAGTGCACGTGGGCTTGTCGCTCATAGCCAAGAAGGTGCAGACGCCGCTCACGCTTTGGAGTATCGGTATGGGTATCACATCGGCTATGACGGCTTTTATGTGCTTGCCCCTCAGCTCCCTCCAGTTGACGCCCAAGAATTCGGCCATCCTGCGTATGTCGAAGGCAGTCAAGCTGACGTTGGGTCCACGACAGCACCTGCCGCACCTAAGGCAAGTCACTCGAGCCCTCTCTCCAGGAGACAGCTTGATGTACTCGTGAGCCATTCGGGCTCCAAAGGCCCTTAATCTGCCATGCCTAATAAGTTTGTTGCTGGCGATGTGCTCGGGAAACGTTTAAAGGAGGTCTCCTACACTCTCCCCGAGTAGTTGTCAAGAAATGAGCTACGCCAAACTGCTTTGCTTAGGAGGATGTAGAGAGGTAGGGAGGTCAGCCTACCTCGTTAGCTTAGAGGACAGGAACTTCTTGCTCGACTACGGAGTTTTGCTCGACGACGTGCCCCTATTCCCATCACACGTGAGCCCGAGCTCTGTAGACGCCGTATTGCTCACGCACCCGCACTTAGACCACTCCGGCTTGGTGCCACTCCTGTTCTCCTCGAGGGTCACGCCCCTAGCCTACGCTACCCGGCTGAGCGCCGAGATCTTAGAGTTCCTAGTATTGGACATGATGAAGCTCTCGGGAAGCTACTTGCCGTACGAGGTCGAGGAGCTCTACAAGGCCATAGATGGCATCAGGTCCTTAGGATATGGAGGTGAGGTCGAGGTAGGCGGCGTAGTCGTAAAAGCCCTGAACGCAGGCCATGTTCCCGGGAGTTGCATGTTCCTTCTGAAGTCGAGGAACTTCAAGGTCCTCTACACAGGCGACTTCAACAGCATCGAGACCCGGCTGGTGCGCCCAGTGGACTTGGACTCGGTCATCTCTGAGTGTCCCATAGACCTCTTAATCGTAGAGTCCACGTACGGCGATAGGCCTCACGAGGACAGGGCGCTCACCGAGAAGAGCTTCGTGGAGTCCGTGGTCGACTGCGTTGAGGACGGCGGGGTTGTGCTGGTGCCGGCCTTCGCCTATGGCAGGGCCCAAGAGATATTGTGCGTGCTCTACAGGTACGCGAGCCACTTGACGATCTACTTGGACGGCATGGCTAAGAGCATATCGCTTGAGCTGCTGGACTTCAAGGACTTTTTGAAGGACGGGGGCCTGTACGAAGAGGCCCTAGGGTTCGTGAGGTTCGTCAAGGGGCCCAGGGACAGGAAGAGGCTCTTGAAGGGGGGAGGGGTCGTCATAAGCCCATCGGGGATGCTGAAGGGCGGTCCCTCGGCCCTATACGCCAAGCGCCTAGCCGACAAGAGCGATAGCGCGATATTCTTGGTTAGTTACCAGATCCCGAACACGCCCGGCGACTACTTGTTGAGGTATGGCAAGCTAGCGCCTGACTCGGAGAGGGTCAAGTGCGACGTGAAGTGGTTCGACTTCTCGTCCCACGCGGGCAAGAGCGAGCTCTTGGACTTCATAACCAAGGTTGTAGACTTCTCTGAGGGTAGGACCAAGGTCGTCTTAGTCCACGGAGAGGAGCGGGCAGTGTCGTCCCTCGAAGAGGCTTTGAGGAGCAAGGGGGTAGAAGTCTTGGCCCCAAAGAACGGCGATCTATTGACCTTTTAAGTCTCATGGGACCTCGCGAGCCCCATCGTTCACCGAGCCAAGGGTCTAGGTCGTCGTCCATGAACGAGTCGCGCGACCTGAGGTCCTTGGTTGACAAACTTATAGAAGAGATCAAGAAGATGGAGAGCGTGTTGGTGGCCTTCTCGGGCGGTGTTGACAGCTCGGTACTTGCTGCGCTGGCGTACAAGGCATTAGGCGATAGGGCCTTGGCCGTGACCATAAACTCCCCACTTCTGCCTCACGGCGAGCTCGATGAAGCAGTTGAGGTGGCCAGACGCATCGGGATACGACACCTCGTCGTCGAGTTCAACGAGCTCGAGCTCCCCGGCTTTCCCGACAACCCTCGAGATCGCTGCTACGTGTGCAAGAAGGCTAGGCTCGTCGTGCTCAAGGACGTAGCGTCGAGGGAGGGGCTCAAGGCCGTCCTCGACGGGGCGACTAAGAGCGACTTGAGCGACTACAGGCCCGGCATTAGAGCCCTAGCCGAGGAAGGGGTCCGCAGCCCGTTGCTCGAGGCCGGGCTTTCGAAGGACGAAGTGCGCGGAATGGCTAGGCTCTTGGGGCTCCCGGTTCACAACAAGCCTCCCAGCTCTTGTCTTGCCACTCGGATACCGTACGGCCAGAAGATAACCTTGGAGAAGCTGAGGAGGATAGGCTCGGCCGAGAGGGTAATAAAGGAGAGGCTCGGGGCTTCGCTGGTGCGCGTCAGGCTTCACGGAGATGACTTGGCGAGGATAGAAGTAGATCCTAGGGAGAGGAGGCTTTTCTTCAGCGAGGAGGTCTTGGACTTCATCGTCTCTGAGCTCAAGAGGCTCGGCTTCAGGGTAGTAGCCCTAGACTTGGAGGGCTATCGCGCGAGCGGTTAAGGCGTCTTCGAAGCGACTAATCAATCGCTTAGCTCTCGAAGCCACGGGTATAGCTGGAAGAGCTTCAAGATGGACTTTTTCACCTCATCTTCAGGGTATTCGTATGGCATCAATGAGCCGTTGAGGTATGCTTCGTAAGCCGCTACGTCGAAGTAGCCGTGGCCGGACATGTTGAAGAGTATCACCTTCTCCTCCCCTTTCTTCTCGCAGTCGAGCGCTATGTCGATGACCGCCTTGATCGCGTGGGCCGTCTCTGGAGCTGGAAGTATCCCCTCGGTCCTAGAGAAGAGGGTCCCGGCCTCAAAGATCTCCACTTGGTTATAGGCCCTCGCCTTGACGATCCCCTCTCGCGCTAAGAGGCAGAGAGTCGGCGCGTCTCCGTGGTACCTGAGCCCTCCGGCGTGTATTGGGGCTGGTATGAAGTCGTGTCCTAAGGTGTACATTTTGAGCAAGGGCGTGAGCCTGGCCGTGTCGCCGTGGTCGTAGGTATAAATACCCTTAGTCAGCGTTGGACAGGCGGTCGGCTCGACGGCTACGAACTCCACTTCTTTCTCCGCCTTCTTGGAGACTACGTCGTAGTAGAAAGGCCACATTATGCCGGAGAAGTTGCTACCTCCTCCGACGCACCCGACGACGTAATCGGGGTACTCATCTATCATCTCGAGCTGCTTCTTGGCCTCTAGCCCCACGACCGTTTGGTGCATGAGGACGTGATTCAGGACGCTACCGAGGCTGTACTTCGTCCTCTCTGACGTCAAGGCATCCGTTATCGCTTCGCTTATCGCTATCCCCAAGCTACCGGGGTTATCCGGGTCCTCTCTCAAGATTCTCTTCCCGAACTCCGTCCTGTCGCTCGGGCTTGGAACTACATCAGCTCCCCAGATCTTCATGAGCGTCTTCCTATAGGGCTTCTGCTCGTAGCTTGCCCTGACCATGTAGATGGTGCACTTGAGGTTGAAGGACATGCAGCCGAAGGCCAGTGCCGAGCCCCACTGCCCGGCACCAGTCTCTGTCGTCAGCCTCTCTGTGCCCTCCTTCATGTTGAAGTAGGCTTGCGCAACTGCCGTGTTCGGCTTGTGGCTCCCCGGCGGGCTCACCCCTTCGTGCTTGAAGAATATCTTGGCCGGCGTCTTCAATGCCCTCTCTAGCCTAGTGGCCCTGATGAGAGGGGTTGGCCTCCAGAGCGAGTATACCTCTCGTACCTCCTCTGGTATCGGGATCCACCTGTCAGTACTGACCTCCTGCCTCACGAGCTCTTTAGCGAAGAGCACTTCTAACCTCTCGGGCTTGACTGGCTCGCGCGTCAACGGGTCCAGCGGTGGCGGCAGGGGCTTCGGGAGATCGGGCTGGATGTTGTACCAGTACTTGGGCAAGTCGTCCATGTATAGAGTTACGATCTCTCTACCCATAAATACCCACCTAAGTGCTTTGAAAGAGCACTGTAGAATACCTTTTTGTGCAATAATAATTGGCTCTGAGGAACTCAGCGCATCTCTAGCGACGTCTCTAGCCAAATTAGTCTCAAAAGCTCTCAAGTCAACAGCTCAGAGGGTAGAATCAACGTTGTTCTCTTGCTCAGCGGGTTCCTAGGCCTGGACAGCGTGGTACAGGAGCGTGGCCAAGCAATCCGTTACCATTCAGAGCTCGTTGAGCCGAGCTCGGAATAGTACCGAGGAAACGCATCTCTCAGGGTCTGGTCAATCGACTTGACTCAAGCTCGCTTTATCTCGGCGAGTGACGGTAAAGGGTCCTTCGCCTTGCATGAGGTATTGTAGTAAAAACCTATGGCGTTAGCAAGCCAGTGGCCGATCATGAGCGGTATTAATCTCCTCGTTTTAGCGTAAACAAGGCCAGCTATGAGGCCAAAGACCATCGGGTAAGGGTAAGGTCCATGGTAGAGGCCGAATAAAACTGGCTTGAATTACACTTGAATTGCAACGGAAGCTAGGGTCCTTCCTTTTAATAGCTTTTCGAGCCTCGTCAAGACGTATCCTCTTCAAACGAGCTCCTCGCAAACACCAGCGATGAAAGAACCAGCGATAATGAGGTACAGCACCACGGACAATGGCAACAGCTTAATGAGATTGTTATAGCCATCACCGCCAAGCACTAGCAGCAACAGATAGCCTAAGGACGTAGATATGGCAAGTAAGCCGATGGTAATAGATATCGTGAACGGAGGCCTATCCCTCACTCCACCAATAATCTTCCTAACGTCCTCGCCCTCTTTCTTGAAGAACATGTACGTTAAATAGGCAAAGGCTACGTCATAAACGCTCCATAGGTAAGGCCCGTAGAGGAAGACGTAGTATGTAGAGTTCTTGAAGAACTCCGCGAAACCGGCGAAAACGGCTACGATGACCGGAGTGAAGATGACGTTGAGCAGGATGGGTAGCGCGCCGAGGCCAAGACATGCCTTTGAACTAAACCGTTCATTAAAACAGCTCCAAAATCTTTAGTGTTATGTCGCGGGGACTTAAGGCTTAAACCGCTATTTGAAATCGCTCATTAGTCACAGGGGATGTGCAAGAGTTTTGAAGGAAGGCTAGATGACGGATATCGTGGCGATCCATGTGGGTATAGCCACCAAGCCCCATATAGCCGGGCTCCACTTGACCACGCTGAAGCCATCGAGCGGCGGTATAGGGAGGAGGTTGAAGGCCGCGAGCCATAGATTGACCCTGAGCCCAACTGATGCCGTAAAGCTCACGAATGGGTGAGCGCTCAGTCCTTGCAACGAGTAGAAGGCCAGCGCCAATACCAAGTTCGCTATGGGCCCTGAGAGCGCTATCAAGCCGTTGACCCTCCGCATATGTTCTGTCGATACGTAGGGCGAGTACGCTATTGGGGCTATGTACACTGCTCCCGGAGCGGCAAATATGATCCTCCCACCCGAGACTAATGCCAGTGCCAGGGCGAGAAAAAGCCCCAAGGGCCACATCCTGTACTCGGCGTGGCAGGCGAACGACCTAGCAACGGTCCTGTGCATCAGCTCGTGCAACAGGAAGCCCAAGCCCACGGCGATGAGAGACGAAGTGAAGTGCACTAGGAAGTAGAACGTGCTGGCGTAAATTCCTCGTATCGAGAAGCATAGGCTTATCACTACCCAGGATATCGCGAGATCCACGACTTCTCTCGCGGTCGGCCTCATTTTGTGCAAGGGCTTCACCGCATAGCGCTTTTGCTAGCTTAGCTGTGCAGTGCATAGCTTAAGAGCTTTTAGAGGGCAGTCGAGCACGTCCAGCTTAAGGGCTGGACTCCAAGGCTTTGAGGTTTTGATATGATTGCCGGGCCTTTTTTATGTCAGCGGATAGCGCTTGCTACGACGCGGAGCCGTTGACTGAATGCGATAAGTTTTTCCTACAGCACATGACTAAGTAATTAATGGTGGAATGGCATGGCCTTGCTGAGCACAGGCTTCATCATAGCTGGCGCTTATGCTGATAAGGTCAGGAAGACGCTCTTCGCTCAGCTGAGGGATCACGTGAAGAGGGGAGAGGTCTCAGCCCAAGAGGTCGCTAGGGCCACAGCCGAGCTGAACAGGGCACTCTACCACATATTGGTCGAGAGGCTCAGGTCGGATAAGGGCGACGTCATCAGGGCCAAGATAGAGTACGACATCGAGGGCGGGAGGGTCGTGTGGAACTACGATACCCTCCAGCTCGAGGTCTTCAAGAGGGTCCCCGACGAGGAGGTCCAGAGGGTAGTAAGAGAGACGGCGTCTGAGATAGGCAAGCTCTTGGAGAGGGTGATAGCCTACAACGTCGAGAGGGCAGTCATAACGCCCTACGGCGATTACCTGTTCAGGGTCAAGATAGGCGACAAGGTCGTCGGGGCCCTAACGGTGACTACCATAAACAACGACGTAGCTATAGTGCGAGGGGCCGTGTTGGAGCCAACCCCGGTCATAATCGACAAGAGTAAGGTACCGCTCGAGGGCAAGGGCGTTGAAGAAGTCGTGTCCAGCAACCTGGCGGGCCTCGTAAAATCCGCTCGAAACGTGGAGCTCGCGGAGGCCGAGAGGGCCCTCAAGGGGATTGAGGCGATAATCGAGAGCGAGCTGAGAGAAGAGAGGGCGAGGGTCGAAGAGGAAGAGGTCGAGTACTAGCACAACAACCAATAACCTTTTTATAATTTCGCCTCTATGTCCCCGTGCCACATAGCCTCAAATATCTTCCTGGCCTCCCCAAGACCTATCCTCCTTGGGTTCGCCTCTATTAGCCTAGTGATCTTGAGCATGTTCTCGGCCAGCCTGACTATGTCCTCCTCTGGCACCCCTATCTCTTGGAGCGACGTCGGCAAGTCCAAGTCAGTTATAAGGTCGACGACTTCGGCTATTGCGAGCTGGGCTAGCTCCCTCGTGCTCAGCCCCTCGGCCCTGACCCCCATGGCTATGGCCACGTCGGCAAGCCTCTCGGGTATGGCGAGCATGTTGAACTTCATCACGTAGGGGAGGGATATGCCGCACGCCATCCCGTGCGGTACTCCATACTTAGCCGCGAAAGCGTAGGCCGCTGCGTGGCCCGCGCAGTTGCTCGCATTGCTGAAGGCCAGCCCAGCCAGCAGGGCAGCCTCGCTCATCGCCTTTCTGGCGTCGAGGTCGCTTCCGTTGCTGTAAGCCTTTCGCAAGTTGGTTGATATCACGCTTATCGCTTTGAGGGCCAGCGGGCTGGTGAAGTCGTTGGCGTTAACGGACATGTACGCCTCGATAGCGTGCGACAGAGCATCTATTCCGGTCACCGACGTCAAGCTAGGGGGCGCGGTGATCGTTAGCATCGGATCGACTATGGCCAGGTCGGCCAAGACCTTCTCGCTCACGATGCTCTCCTTTATCCCGCCCCTCGCCAAGACCACGGACTTTGAGACCTCGCTACCACTGCCAGCGGTAGTGGGCACGAGTATCAGGGGGAGGCCCTTTCTCGGGACCTTGTCCACGCCCATGTATTGCTCTATGGGTCGGGGGTTGGCCGAGGCGAGTGAAGCTACCTTGGCCATGTCCAAGCTACTGCCACCTCCGAAGCCTATCACGAAGCCTATCTTCTCGCGGCCCAGGACGCGGTCCACGTACTCAGCCAGCCTCTCTGCTTGGTCGAGCGTCGGCTCAGGCATGAAGTCGCTATAGACGATGTAGTCGACGCTCGCCTTCGCTAGCTCGTCCTCGACCGCCTTTATCCTGCCGGACTCGAGGGAGCCCCTCCCAGCGACGACGAGCGCCCTATCGCCAAAGCCTTTGACGACTTCGCTGAGCCTCTTGACAGCGCCCATTCCAACGATCACTTCAGGTACCCTGATCTCGTAGACCTTCAGACTCGAGGGCGAGGCCAATGGCCCGCACCGCTGTGAATCTTGTCCAAGGAAGGGTATAAAAGGATTGGTTTGGATCATCGGTAGCAATCAATACGAAGGGGCCCACAAGGCCTTGACCTTAGGAGTTCGGGGGCTACGTTGAAGATGCAAAACCTCTAAATAACGACCTCTTTAAGTAGATAACAAGTCGGAGCGGAAATGAAGGTAGCTTGCCTTTGTGGCGGGGTCGGGGCAGCGAGGTTCCTCCAAGGACTGGTTCAAGTGGTAGACCCCTCCAACATTACAGCCATAGTGAACACGGGAGACGACATAGAGATAAACGGCTTGATGGTTTCGCCGGACATAGACATAGTGATATACCACTTAGCCGGCGTCGTCGACGAGGAGAGGGGCTGGGGGATAAAGGGCGATACCTTCAATTGTCTCAAGGCCATGGAGAGGTTCGACCTAGAGACGTGGTTCAAGCTGGGGGACGCCGATCTAGCGACCCACATCTTCAGAACCCAGTTGTTGAGGAAGGGCCTGAAGCTGAGTGAGGTTACCGAGATCGAGAGAAGGGCCTTCGGGGTAGCGGTGAAGGTCATACCCATGACCGACGACAAGGTCACCACCATGGTCAAGGTCAATGGTAGATGGGTCCACTTCCAAGACTACATGGTCAAGATGGCGTGCCAAGGCGTCGTGGAGGGAGTGGGCTTTTCGGGCATAGAGAGGGCCAAGCCGGCCCCCGGCGTCTTAGAGGTTCTTGAGGAAGCCGACGTCATAGTAATCCCGCCCAGCAATCCCATAGTCAGCATAAGGCCCATAT
>DAIQQE010000133.1:0-3266 GCA_036786905.1 Candidatus Nezhaarchaeales archaeon
CGACCGACACGGCGACGAGGGTCGAAGACGTCAACCCCGCGAATGGCATGTGTCCCCTCTGCATCAGGGAGTGCCCGTTCATATGCCAAATCTCACTATCCGCCTTCAGGGGACGAGAGGCCCTCTACCCCGACCCTAGCGCATTCGGCAGGAGCACCGCCGCTTCAGTCAAAGACTACGGCCTAGACTGGTCCCACTTCAACATCAAGGCGAGGCTACTAGGTGCTGAGGGCATAGAGCCCGACCCCGACGTGGCGATATTCCCAAACGTAGACGTCGAGACCAGTGTCGGAGGCATACCGCTCAAGGTGCCGCTAGTGATAGGCGCCTACGGGTCGACGGAGGTCGCCAGGGTCCACTGGGACGGCTTGGCCATAGGCGCGGCCCTCTCGGGGATAATGATAGTAATAGGCGAGAACATCTGCGGCATGGACCCCGAGGCCAGGTTCGAGAACGGGAAGGTCGTCCACTCGCCAGAGCTCAAGAGGAGGGTCGAGGCATTCAGGAAGCTCTGGGACGGGAAGTACGGCGACGTGGCGGTCCAGACCAACGTCGAAGACCAGCGGTTCGGCGTCGATGTCTACGCGCTCTCGAAGCTGGAGGTCAACGTAATTGAGAGGAAGTGGGGACAAGGGGCCAAGGCAATCGGCGGAGAAGTCAGGCTGAGCAGTCTCGAGAGGGCCCTAGAGCTGAAGAGGCGAGGGTACGTAGTCATACCGGACCCCGAGGACAAGAACGTCCAAGAGGCGTTTAGGCAGGGGGTCTTCAAGAGCTTCGAGAGGCACAGTAGGGTCGGGATGCCGAGAGAGAGGGACGTGATCGAGGACATAGAGAGGCTTAGAGAGCAGGGCGCGAAGAAGGTGGGCATAAAGACCGGGGCCTACAGCGTAGAGGCGGTCGCCTTCACCATGAAGGTGGCCTCAGAGGCAAGGGTCGACTACGTGGTCTTCGACGGCTGTGAAGGCGGCACTGGCATGAGCCCGGTGCCTATGATGAACGAGCAGGGGACCCCGACGGTTTACCTAGAGGCCCAAGTCCTGAAGTGCTGCGAGATATTGAAGAGGAGGGGCAGGCACGTGCCGGACATAGTGATGGCCGGCGGCTTCGTTGACGAGACCCAGATGTTCAAGGCCATAGCTCTGAGCAACTTCGGCTCCGGCCCATACGTAAAAGCAGTGCTAATGGGGAGGGCTCCGCTTACGGCGGTCATGAAGGCCTCGTACTTCGCCGAGTTGGCGGAGAAAGGCGCTCTCCCCAAGCACTTCAGGGAGCTCTACGGCGGCAGGCCCGAGCAGTTCTTCATAACGGTGCCAGAGCTCAAGGCCAAGTACGGAGAGAGGTTCAAGGAGATCCCTTGGAGTGCGATCGGCCTCTACACCTACATAGACAAGATGAAGGTGGGCCTCCAGCAGTTAATGGCCGGCGTCAGGAAGTGGAAGTTGAGCTTGATAGACAGGAGCGATCTCATGGCGCTGAGCGAGAGAGCGGCAAAGGTCACTGGGATACCGTTGCCCGAAGAGGAGGACAACGTGCTCGAGTACCTGCTCTAGACGCAACCCTTCTACACTTTTTTCATCGCCTCCAACGGGACTAAGCAGTGAGGGCCGAAGACCTCGACCCTGACGCCTTCCTCTAAGAGGGCGGCCCCCGGCGTCAAGCCGCCTATCATGCACAGGCCGAAGCGGCCCATGGAGACCGGGACCCCTAAGGCGGGTTCGTCTGGCGCCGAGATGGAGAGTATGCCCTTCCAGCCCCTTTCCCTCAACCTCGAGAGCGCTTGAATCGTCTCGTCCTTGGCCTCGGCTATTATTTCCCTCATGGCCGCTGGGATAGTCCCCGTCCCGGTCCTCAAGACCCTAGTGACTGACGTTAGCCTGCTGCGCACTAGCAGTTCGAGGGGCGGTATCGTCGTCCCCTCATAAGATATAAGCTCCACGAAGCGCAAGGGCCTCTTGTTTATCATTTGAACGAGCCCGCCGTACTTGAAGAACACAGGGACGCCAGAGCGTATCAGGATCCCGTCTATCGTCAAGTCGCAGACCGTCAAGAGGGCCACCCGGCCTTCCGAGACCGATATCCCGTGGTACTCCTCGTTCTCCTCTATCACCTTGACGTATGGGGCGAGCAACAGGTCAGCGTCGTTTAGGAGCTTTACGAGCTCTAAGGCCTTGTCGCAGAACTTCTTGTCCATCACCAACACGTTGGCAACTACATTTCCGGTGTTGGAGTCCGGGTCGTACGTGACCGAGTAGGCCATCGATAAGAAGCGGGTGGTGACAAAGCCCACTCTCTTGGACACGAGCGCGCTGCTCAAGATGTCTAAGCCCCTCTCGGTTATGACCCTCTTACCCCTCTGGTCTTGCTTTGAGACCAAGCCCTTCACCTCGAGGGTCTTGAGGTGGTACCTTATGGTTCTCTCGCTGACGAAGACGCCCCTCTTTTCGAGCTCGCGCTTGATGAGCGACGAAGACATAGGCTTTGGAGACTCACTCAACGCCCTCAGGATTTCGAGCTCTCTAGGTGATATCTCGTAGGCCTCCACGACCTAGCGACCCTCCGCCACGGCTACCAGAGCGAGGCCGCATGTACGCAGCTCTTGAAAAGGGACGACACTAGGCGCGCACCTTCCAAAGACTGTTAACGAGGCCCTGCACAAATCCCTTTGCCCAACCCACTTGAGGGGCTGAAGTTGGCGAGCCTCGCGCACTAACGCTACGACGCTATAATTCATAGCGGTGGCAGATAACAGGTATATATGCGTGGGCCCAAATCCTTCTCGATACGGAGGCTTTGCCGGCTGGGTGATCTTCTAGAAATGACGGCGCAGGAGCTACGAGAGAAGTGCGGGGTTGTTGGTATTTGCTCGATATCAAGAGAGGGCGTAGCAGAGCCCCTCTTCAAGGCCTTGTACTCCCTCCAGCACAGAGGGCAAGAGGCCGCTGGCGTTGCTGTGTTGGAGGATAGAGGGCTAAGGGTTCACAAGGGGCTCGGGCTGGTAGTCAACGTGCTGACGAGCGACGTCTTGTCAAGCTTTAGGGGTTGCGTGGGCGTAGGACACGTGAGGTACTCGACGACGCCCGGCGTCACGGTAGAGGATGCCCAGCCATTCGCGGTCAAGAACCCCAAGTTCTCGTTCGCCCTGGCCTTCAACGGCACCATAACGAACTTCCTCGAGCTGAAGGAAGACTTGTCGAGAAGGGGGGTGGTCTTCACGACCAAGACCGACACCGAGGTCCTCGCCAAGCTGTTGGCCAAGAACCTGGTGG
>DAIQQE010000026.1:0-13348 GCA_036786905.1 Candidatus Nezhaarchaeales archaeon
CACGTCTCCTGAGCTCATTTGCGACGTAATCTCTTATATCTGAGGCGACCGCTTCTATGGACCTCGAGGAATCGACCACGAACCAACCATTCTTAGAAGCCATTTCCAAGAGGTGCCTCCTGACCGCTTCTAAGAAGCTGTGCCTCTCGAACTTCTCCTTAAGGGCTCGCTTCCTCGAGAGCGATACTAAGGGGTCTACGTCCAGTATTATGGGCACGTCGGGCTTTAGAGAGTACCTGTTTACCTCAATTAGCCAGCTGAGTTCCAAGCCTTGAGCTTGTTGATAGGCGAGGGACGATATAACCGATCTATCCGACACGACTATGATCCCTTCACTTAAGAGCTTTCTGATCAGAGTCGAGTGCTCGACGCGGTCTGCTGCAAATAAGAGAGCGTCCACAGCTGGATGAACGTTTTCATCGAGCAAGTACTCTCGAATAAGTGAGCCTATCCTGCCGCTTGTAGGTTCTTTAGTCGCGAAAACCCTTAAGCCCTTCGATTTCAGCCAACTTGCGAGCAATTTCGTATGGGTGGTGGAGCCAGCCCCGTCTACTCCATCGAGCGATATGTACAGGCCTTTCACAAGAAATCACTTTAAAACTAAGGAGAGGGAGAGGACTTAAACTTAAAAACCTGTTGCTATAGGATCCTCGGGTTTCATGACCTCTCTCAACAATACGGTAGCATAACTGGACTTGGGGAGGGTGAAATTCATCTCTAGGACGTCGTCTTCAACCGCATAAGATAGGTCTCGAGGCCTGAAGGCCAATTGCCTAAGCAGGCCCATCCTTCCCTGCAGGCCTAAGTTCTCGAGGCTCTTGAACGGGGGCTCCAGCCCCTCCCCCCTGAAGAGGGAAAGTATTAGCTCGTTCATGTACCCTTCGGGCTTTACCCTGACGCAAGCAGGGACAAAGGCCAATATCACTTGATCCTGCTCCAACTCTAGTGAGGTCTTGGCTATGGAGGTCGGCCTCGAGGGATTCCCGTAGGCATCGCACTTGGCTATTATGTCGCCCTCGACGACTCTTCTCAAAGAGCCTAGCTTGCGTAGCCTCTCGCTCAGAGCTTTGTTGAATATATATGCTAGGTATGCATCCACGTGCAACGTCAACACATACTTGGGGAGCTTCTTCAAGGAGCCCAGATAATCATTAGGCCTCCTTATGAGCCATCTAATCATTAGGCGCTCGAAGATCAAGCTTCTCGGGAACTTCTTTAACGCACGTCTGAAGTCCATAGTCTCGGCCAGAAAAGCCCTTGCCTCTCTATGGTCTTCGGGCTCGTTTGGGTAAGGGACTGCCAACATCTCCATAACCGCTTTCTCGTAATCCCCTTGAATCAACAGCTTGCCGACTATATGCGTATTGGGCCTGTTGACGCCAAACCTCTGGTAGCCATAGAAGTTCGGCACCCCGCCTAATTCATCGAGTTGTAACAGCGTCTCTCTCAGTAGATCCTCAACCTCCGTTGCTGGGATATCGAGGTCCCTGATCTTTATCGCGAAGCGATTGCCGAGCAACATGCCCGGCCTTAGGTGCTTTTTCGCTCTGTATACCTCAATGACCTTTAGTTTCTCACTCGATATCGAGGATACGTCAAAGTTCTCTGAAGCCTTTATGGTGAACCTCTGCCTTGAGATTGCTCTTGTGTCCTTTAAGCCCGCAAAGCCGATGTGTCGGAGCGGGATCTTCAATTTTTTGGAGAGTATCACGGCCGCGGTCAGAGTGTCCAAGCCCCTCTTCTCTACCACCAAAAGGGCGAGGGGCCCTGACGACCCTCCCTGAAGCGGGATCTCCTCGACCACGAAGTCCTCTAACCTCTTCCTGATGACCCCACCGGTACCGCTAGTCGTGGTCCCGTAGACCTCCATGCCCAAGGATTTGTCGAGTTCTGACTTGGATTCTAGAACCATGCCCATCACAACAACTTCAAGTGGCCTGTCACCTTGTCTATGAGGGGAGAGGGGGCTGGCCCTATCCCTAGGGCTGTCACGGTGCCTGGTTCGAGTTCCGTTAGGCCTGCGTCTGAGACCAAGTAGCAGGGCAATTTCAGTTCTTTAGCCCTCTTTTCGAGAGCTAGAAGCTCTTCTAAGCCTTGAACTCCCAAGACAACCTTCTTCTGGCATTGTCGAAACCACTCCTCGACCCACTCAGGCTTCAGCTTCCTAGCCTCTTCGAGGCTTGAGACTGATGCATGGGCTACTTGCGCGCAGGTCTTGCCCCTGCTCATCTTCAAGTCCCTTCTTACGACTATCACCTGCTTGAGGTCTGTCGAAGTCATAACCTGCTAGCTATTAAAGCGCCCCCTTACATGAAGTTAGTGGTGTCAATAGTTGAGGGTTCTTGACGTCGTGGTCATAGGCGGAGGGCCTTCGGGCCTCAGCGCTTCTTGGAGCGCCGCTTCTCAAGGGGTCGAGGTAGTGGTCCTCGAGGAGCATGAGGAAATAGGGAGGCCGAGGCACTGCGCAGGCTTGGTTAGCGGTGAGGGATTGAGACTCATAGGCATGCCCCGTAAGGGCGAGTACGTGGAGAATGAGGTCAGGAGGGCCGTGATCGTAGCCGACGGCTTTTACGTGGAATTAAAGAAGCTGGGAGAGCCTTTGTACGTCTTAAATCGAGAGACCTTCGATAAGGCCATGGCCGATCGCGCAACTGATGGCGGGGCTGAGATATCGCTGAGGAACAGAGCGAAGAAAGTCGAGAAGAGCGGAGATAGGTACGTGGTCAAGACAACCGATGGTTCGTATTCTTGTAGAGTCGTCATCGATGGCGAGGGGGCCACCTCCAAGTTGGCTAGAGACATGGGCTTGGAAGGGCCTAAGCTTAGAGTGCCTGCTATTCAAGTAGAGGTCAAGGGTTGCATGGACCTAGACGAGGTTCTAGTGATCTTGGGTGATGAGTGGGCCCCAGGCTTCTTTTCATGGGTGATACCACTAGGCGATGGCGGGCTACGCGTGGGCCTAGCATCGGTCATCGGTCATTGCGACGCTCTATTGAAGAGGCTAACTAAGAGGCATCCACTCGTGTCTAAGCTATTAAGGAGGGCCGAGGCAAGAGACAGATACGGAGGGATGATAGTCATAGGCCCTCCGAAGAGGGCTCACAAAGAGAACTTCATGGTCGTCGGCGATGCAGCTGGCCAGACCAAGCCCCTGACCGGCGGTGGGGTCGTCTACGGGGCTTTATGTGGCTCTTTAGCTGGGATCGTTGCTTCGGGCATCGCCTGCGGAGAGGTCGACGCCTCTCTATATGAGAGGATGTGGAGGAGGATGTTGGGTTTAGAGGAGCGGCTCGGTGGGCTGTTGAAGAGAGTTCTCGCCGTTGATGGAATGGAGAGATTGCTGAGCCTCGCCTCAAGGGGTGGCTTGCTATCGTTAATAGAGAGGAGCGTTCACTACGAGTACCACATGACCTCGGTGGTGAAGAAGCCTAGCTTGTTCCTCCTAGGCTCTTTGCTCTTAACCCTCCTGCTACCCGCGAAAGCATTTAAATACTTCCTACAAGCTCCGCTCCCTACGCGGAGGAGGTCGAAATTTGTCTGAGGTTCAGCTGCCCTTGTGTTCCTCCTGTAAGAGGCCGATAGTGCCCGGAACTAGGAGCGCTAAGCTTTACTGCCCCAATTGTGGGGAGACGCTTTTTTGGAGATGCTGGTATTGCAGGAAACACGCTAAGCCCTACAAGTGCCCCAAGTGTGGATTTCAAGGACCGTAAAGGAGGGCGATGTAAGTGGCTAAAGTAATGGTAATCCTGAAGGTCCTCCCCGCAGACGTGGAAGTGGACGTAGAGGGCTTGAGGGGGAGGATTCAAACGGCGATATCAACGCTAGGAGAGGGCTTCGCCCTTCAGTCTTACAAAGTTGAGCCCATAGCCTTTGGCCTCAAAGCCCTGAGGCTTGTTGTCGTGATGCCGGAAGAGACCGAAGGGGGCACGTTTTTGTTGGAGGAGGCCCTACGAAGCGTTGAGGGTGTTGGAGAGGTGGAGGTAGAAGTCGTCTCGAGGGTTGGCTGATTTTTGGGATAAGCTTAATTAAGAAGGAGGCTTAGCGTTAACGTGCTGAAAGTTCTGCCTGAGTAGTACTACTTCGGAGGTAGCGCGTCGTACTAAGGGTGCTTGAGGTGTAGAGTTTGCCAGATGAGAGTGAGAAGTCGGCTAAGGACTCGGTGAATGAGGTCGTCTTGAGAGTTGCAGATGCTAAAGCAAGGGACGTAGGCAGAGGGAAGGTTAGGATAGACAGCGAGGTTATGAGAAAGCTGAATTTGAACGTGGGCGACGTAGTAGAGGTCGAGGGTAAGAAGAGGACCGCGGCCATAGTCTGGCCAGCCTACATAGAAGATCAAGGAGCAGGCATAATAAGGATGGACGGGCTCATAAGGAGAAACGCTGGCGTGGGCATAGGAGATAAGGTCATCGTCAGAAAGGCCAAGGTCTCTCCAGCTCAAATGGTCAGGCTCGCCCCCGAGTCGTTTACGATATCAATAGACCACAGCTTCATGAACTTCGTCAAGAGAAGGCTGATTGACTACCCCTTGGTTGAGGGCGATCACGTCCTAATCCCAGTACTAGGTCAGGCGATACCGTTTGTCGTCGTCGCCACCAAACCTTCCGGAGTAGTCGTCGTAACAGAGTCTACGAACCTAATAATTCATGAGAAGCCAGCCGAGGAGGCCCGAGCCACTAGAGTAACGTACGAGGACATTGGAGGGCTCCACGAAGCGATTCAGAAGATCAGGGAAATGGTTGAATTGCCCCTCAAACACCCCGAACTCTTTAAGAGGCTCGGCATCGAGCCGCCCAAAGGAGTGCTCCTCTACGGCCCTCCGGGTTGCGGGAAGACGCTTCTTGCCAAGGCGGTTGCCAATGAAACAGATGCTCACTTCTACGCCATTAATGGCCCCGAGATAATGAGCAAGTTCTACGGAGAGAGCGAGCAGAGGCTCAGGGAGATATTCGAGGAGGCGAAGAAGAACGCCCCCTCGATAATATTCATAGACGAGATAGACGCGATAGCGCCGAAGAGGGAGGAGGTGACGGGAGAGGTCGAGAAGAGGGTGGTGGCCCAGCTACTGGCGCTGATGGACGGTTTGGAGGCAAGGGGCAACGTAATCGTCATAGCCGCCACCAACAGACCCAACGCCCTCGACCCGGCCCTCAGGAGGCCAGGCAGGTTCGACAGGGAGATAGAGATAGGGGTCCCGGACAAGCAGGGCAGGCTGGAGATACTCCAGATACACACCAGGAACATGCCGCTGGCGAAGGACGTCGACCTCAACAGGCTTGCGGAGATAACGCACGGATTTGTAGGGGCTGACCTAGCCGCACTTTGTAGAGAAGCTGCCATGAAAGCTCTTCGAAGATACCTGCCGAAAATCGATTTGTCCCAAGAGAGGATACCGCTCGAAGTTTTAGAGCAATTAGAGGTCACTATGCAGGACTTCCTAGAGGCCTACAGAGAAATAACTCCCTCAGCCTTGAGAGAGGTCTACGTCGAAATACCCAACGTTAAATGGGGCGACATAGGCGGGTTGGAGCAAGTGAAGCAAGAGCTCAGAGAGGCCGTCGAGTGGCCGATCAGGTACCCCGAAGCCTTTAAGAGAATGGGCATAAAGCCTCCCAAGGGCATCTTGCTATACGGCCCTCCGGGTTGCGGGAAGACGTTGCTCGCTAAGGCAGTCGCGACGGAGTCCGAGGCCAACTTCATAAGTGTCAAGGGCCCTGAGATATTCAGCAAGTGGGTTGGCGAGAGCGAGAAGGCGATAAGGGAGATATTCAGGAAGGCTAGGCAGGCGGCGCCTTGTATAGTGTACTTCGACGAGATAGACGCGATAGCACCCGTAAGGGGCTTGGGGTTTGGTGATTCCGTCGTCACAGAACGAGTCATAACCCAGCTATTGACGGAGATGGACGGGATTCAGGGTTTGGAAAACGTCGTTGTCTTGGCGTCAACAAACAGGCCCGACATGCTCGACCCCGCACTCTTGAGGCCAGGCAGGTTCGACAGGCTGATCTACGTGCCGCCGCCAGACTACGAAGCCCGGTTAGAGATTTTCAAGGTACATACAAGGAACATGCCCCTAGCCGAGGACGTTGATTTACAACAACTAGCTAGGATGACAGAGGGCTATAGCGGATCTGATATCGAAGCGGTGTGTCGTGAGGCCGGCATGTTGGCTCTCCGCGAGAACATAAGTGCAGAGAGGGTCGAGATGAGGCACTTCGTAGAGGCCTTGAAGAAGGTGTATCCATCGATTACAGAGGACATGGTGAAGAGCTATAGAGCGTGGGCGGAGAGGCTTAGGCATTACTTACAAAGAGGAAGGAGCCCCATGTTGAGTTTCGTCTGAGGTGAGCGGGAGCTGAGGGCTCTGAGAATATGGCATCCAATTCCACTCGATGACTTAATAATTGACATGCTGAGACAGAAGAAGGGGGTCGCTAGAGACAAGGAGATCTACAGAATGGTGAAGGCGATATACAAAGACGTCTCGCCAAAAGAATTCTATAAGGCTATCATGAGGTTGGAGCTCAGGGGTCTAATTGACGTCTCATCCATTAGCAAGAGCGTTAAGTCTTTAAGGTTAAGGGAGACGTGAGCATAAGCCATGGGGGTAGACTTAAAGGATCTGATACCCCGAATGCCGATATCCCTCGAGGACCTCTCAGGCAAGGTCATAGCAATTGCTATGACCTTGCCTGAGAGGTCCTCGAGGGATATCGGCATTCGGGGTATCAGATCCTTTAAGTCTACCCCCATGGCTTATGCTCACGTCTCCCTTAACCTTAAAGACTTAACGCTCTTGCTAATGGATGAGACGTCAATTAGACCCCTGAGCTCCAACCTCATGATAGCCTTATAGAATTCTTTTGGCGAGACGTCTTTGTATATCGCCTTCACCATTCTGTAGATCTCCTTGTCTCTAGCGACCCCCTTCTTCTGTCTCAGCATGTCAATTATTAAGTCATCGAGTGGAATTGGATGCCATATTCTCAGAGCCCTCAGCTCCCGCTCACCTCAGACGAAACTCAACATGGGGCTCCTTCCTCTTTGTAAGTAATGCCTAAGCCTCTCCGCCCACGCTCTATAGCTCTTCACCATGTCCTCTGTAATCGATGGATACACCTTCTTCAAGGCCTCTACGAAGTGCCTCATCTCGACCCTCTCTGCACTTATGTTCTCGCGGAGAGCCAACATGCCGGCCTCACGACACACCGCTTCGATATCAGATCCGCTATAGCCCTCTGTCATCCTAGCTAGTTGTTGTAAATCAACGTCCTCGGCTAGGGGCATGTTCCTTGTATGTACCTTGAAAATCTCTAACCGGGCTTCGTAGTCTGGCGGCGGCACGTAGATCAGCCTGTCGAACCTGCCTGGCCTCAAGAGTGCGGGGTCGAGCATGTCGGGCCTGTTTGTTGACGCCAAGACAACGACGTTTTCCAAACCCTGAATCCCGTCCATCTCCGTCAATAGCTGGGTTATGACTCGTTCTGTGACGACGGAATCACCAAACCCCAAGCCCCTTACGGGTGCTATCGCGTCTATCTCGTCGAAGTACACTATACAAGGCGCCGCCTGCCTAGCCTTCCTGAATATCTCCCTTATCGCCTTCTCGCTCTCGCCAACCCACTTGCTGAATATCTCAGGGCCCTTGACACTTATGAAGTTGGCCTCGGACTCCGTCGCGACTGCCTTAGCGAGCAACGTCTTCCCGCAACCCGGAGGGCCGTATAGCAAGATGCCCTTGGGAGGCTTTATGCCCATTCTCTTAAAGGCTTCGGGGTACCTGATCGGCCACTCGACGGCCTCTCTGAGCTCTTGCTTCACTTGCTCCAACCCGCCTATGTCGCCCCATTTAACGTTGGGTATTTCGACGTAGACCTCTCTCAAGGCTGAGGGAGTTATTTCTCTGTAGGCCTCTAGGAAGTCCTGCATAGTGACCTCTAATTGCTCTAAAACTTCGAGCGGTATCCTCTCTTGGGACAAATCGATTTTCGGCAGGTATCTTCGAAGAGCTTTCATGGCAGCTTCTCTACAAAGTGCGGCTAGGTCAGCCCCTACAAATCCGTGCGTTATCTCCGCAAGCCTGTTGAGGTCGACGTCCTTCGCCAGCGGCATGTTCCTGGTGTGTATCTGGAGTATCTCCAGCCTGCCCTGCTTGTCCGGGACCCCTATCTCTATCTCCCTGTCGAACCTGCCTGGCCTCCTGAGGGCCGGGTCGAGGGCGTTGGGTCTGTTGGTGGCGGCTATGACGATTACGTTGCCCCTTGCCTCCAAACCGTCCATCAGCGCCAGTAGCTGGGCCACCACCCTCTTCTCGACCTCTCCCGTCACCTCCTCCCTCTTCGGCGCTATCGCGTCTATCTCGTCTATGAATATTATCGAGGGGGCGTTCTTCTTCGCCTCCTCGAATATCTCCCTGAGCCTCTGCTCGCTCTCTCCGTAGAACTTGCTCATTATCTCGGGGCCATTAATGGCGTAGAAGTGAGCATCTGTTTCATTGGCAACCGCCTTGGCAAGAAGCGTCTTCCCGCAACCCGGAGGGCCGTAGAGGAGCACTCCTTTGGGCGGCTCGATGCCGAGCCTCTTAAAGAGTTCGGGGTGTTTGAGGGGCAATTCAACCATTTCCCTGATCTTCTGAATCGCTTCGTGGAGCCCTCCAATGTCCTCGTACGTTACTCTAGTGGCTCGGGCCTCCTCGGCTGGCTTCTCATGAATTATTAGGTTCGTAGACTCTGTTACGACGACTACTCCGGAAGGTTTGGTGGCGACGACGACAAACGGTATCGCCTGACCTAGTACTGGGATTAGGACGTGATCGCCCTCAACCAAGGGGTAGTCAATCAGCCTTCTCTTGACGAAGTTCATGAAGCTGTGGTCTATTGATATCGTAAACGACTCGGGGGCGAGCCTGACCATTTGAGCTGGAGAGACCTTGGCCTTTCTGACGATGACCTTATCTCCTATGCCCACGCCAGCGTTTCTCCTTATGAGCCCGTCCATCCTTATTATGCCTGCTCCTTGATCTTCTATGTAGGCTGGCCAGACTATGGCCGCGGTCCTCTTCTTACCCTCGACCTCTACTACGTCGCCCACGTTCAAATTCAGCTTTCTCATAACCTCGCTGTCTATCCTAACCTTCCCTCTGCCTACGTCCCTTGCTTTAGCATCTGCAACTCTCAAGACGACCTCATTCACCGAGTCCTTAGCCGACTTCTCACTCTCATCTGGCAAACTCTACACCTCAAGCACCCTTAGTACGACGCGCTACCTCCGAAGTAGTACTACTCAGGCAGAACTTTCAGCACGTTAACGCTAAGCCTCCTTCTTAATTAAGCTTATCCCAAAAATCAGCCAACCCTCGAGACGACTTCTACCTCCACCTCTCCAACACCCTCAACGCTTCGTAGGGCCTCCTCCAACAAAAACGTGCCCCCTTCGGTCTCTTCCGGCATCACGACAACAAGCCTCAGGGCTTTGAGGCCAAAGGCTATGGGCTCAACTTTGTAAGACTGAAGGGCGAAGCCCTCTCCTAGCGTTGATATCGCCGTTTGAATCCTCCCCCTCAAGCCCTCTACGTCCACTTCCACGTCTGCGGGGAGGACCTTCAGGATTACCATTACTTTAGCCACTTACATCGCCCTCCTTTACGGTCCTTGAAATCCACACTTGGGGCACTTGTAGGGCTTAGCGTGTTTCCTGCAATACCAGCATCTCCAAAAAAGCGTCTCCCCACAATTGGGGCAGTAAAGCTTAGCGCTCCTAGTTCCGGGCACTATCGGCCTCTTACAGGAGGAACACAAGGGCAGCTGAACCTCAGACAAATTTCGACCTCCTCCGCGTAGGGAGCGGAGCTTGTAGGAAGTATTTAAATGCTTTCGCGGGTAGCAGGAGGGTTAAGAGCAAAGAGCCTAGGAGGAACAAGCTAGGCTTCTTCACCACCGAGGTCATGTGGTACTCGTAGTGAACGCTCCTCTCTATTAACGATAGCAAGCCACCCCTTGAGGCGAGGCTCAGCAATCTCTCCATTCCATCAACGGCGAGAACTCTCTTCAACAGCCCACCGAGCCGCTCCTCTAAACCCAACATCCTCCTCCACATCCTCTCATATAGAGAGGCGTCGACCTCTCCGCAGGCGATGCCCGAAGCAACGATCCCAGCTAAAGAGCCACATAAAGCCCCGTAGACGACCCCACCGCCGGTCAGGGGCTTGGTCTGGCCAGCTGCATCGCCGACGACCATGAAGTTCTCTTTGTGAGCCCTCTTCGGAGGGCCTATGACTATCATCCCTCCGTATCTGTCTCTTGCCTCGGCCCTCCTTAATAGCTTAGACACGAGTGGATGCCTCTTAGTTAGCCTCTTCAATAGAGCGTCGCAATGACCGATGACCGATGCTAGGCCCACGCGTAGCCCGCCATCGCCTAGTGGTATCACCCATGAAAAGAAGCCTGGGGCCCACTCATCACCCAAGATCACTAGAACCTCGTCTAGGTCCATGCAACCCTTGACCTCTACTTGAATAGCAGGCACTCTAAGCTTAGGCCCTTCCAAGCCCATGTCTCTAGCCAACTTGGAGGTGGCCCCCTCGCCATCGATGACGACTCTACAAGAATACGAACCATCGGTTGTCTTGACCACGTACCTATCTCCGCTCTTCTCGACTTTCTTCGCTCTGTTCCTCAGCGATATCTCAGCCCCGCCATCAGTTGCGCGATCGGCCATGGCCTTATCGAAGGTCTCTCGATTTAAGACGTACAAAGGCTCTCCCAGCTTCTTTAATTCCACGTAAAAGCCGTCGGCTACGATCACGGCCCTCCTGACCTCATTCTCCACGTACTCGCCCTTACGGGGCATGCCTATGAGTCTCAATCCCTCACCGCTAACCAAGCCTGCGCAGTGCCTCGGCCTCCCTATTTCCTCATGCTCCTCGAGGACCACTACCTCGACCCCTTGAGAAGCGGCGCTCCAAGAAGCGCTGAGGCCCGAAGGCCCTCCGCCTATGACCACGACGTCAAGAACCCTCAACTATTGACACCACTAACTTCATGTAAGGGGGCGCTTTAATAGCTAGCAGGTTATGACTTCGACAGACCTCAAGCAGGTGATAGTCGTAAGAAGGGACTTGAAGATGAGCAGGGGCAAGACCTGCGCGCAAGTAGCCCATGCATCAGTCTCAAGCCTCGAAGAGGCTAGGAAGCTGAAGCCTGAGTGGGTCGAGGAGTGGTTTCGACAATGCCAGAAGAAGGTTGTCTTGGGAGTTCAAGGCTTAGAAGAGCTTCTAGCTCTCGAAAAGAGGGCTAAAGAACTGAAATTGCCCTGCTACTTGGTCTCAGACGCAGGCCTAACGGAACTCGAACCAGGCACCGTGACAGCCCTAGGGATAGGGCCAGCCCCCTCTCCCCTCATAGACAAGGTGACAGGCCACTTGAAGTTGTTGTGATGGGCATGGTTCTAGAATCCAAGTCAGAACTCGACAAATCCTTGGGCATGGAGGTCTACGGGACCACGACTAGCGGTACCGGTGGGGTCATCAGGAAGAGGTTAGAGGACTTCGTGGTCGAGGAGATCCCGCTTCAGGGAGGGTCGTCAGGGCCCCTCGCCCTTTTGGTGGTAGAGAAGAGGGGCTTGGACACTCTGACCGCGGCCGTGATACTCTCCAAAAAATTGAAGATCCCGCTCCGACACATCGGCTTTGCGGGCTTAAAGGACACAAGAGCAATCTCAAGGCAGAGGTTCACCATAAAGGCTTCAGAGAACTTTGACGTATCCTCGATATCGAGTGAGAAACTAAAGGTCATTGAGGTATACAGAGCGAAAAAGCACCTAAGGCCGGGCATGTTGCTCGGCAATCGCTTCGCGATAAAGATCAGGGACCTCGATATCCCAGCAACGGAGGTTGAGGATCTACTGAGAGAGACGCTGTTACAACTCGATGAATTAGGCGGGGTGCCGAACTTCTATGGCTACCAGAGGTTTGGCGTCAACAGGCCCAATACGCATATAGTCGGCAAGCTGTTGATTCAAGGGGATTACGAGAAAGCGGTTATGGAGATGTTGGCAGTCCCTTACCCAAACGAGCCCGAAGACCATAGAGAGGCAAGGGCTTTTCTGGCCGAGACTATGGACTTCAGACGTGCGTTAAAGAAGTTCCCGAGAAGCTTGATCTTCGAGCGCCTAATGATTAGATGGCTCATAAGGAGGCCTAATGATTATCTGGGCTCCTTGAAGAAGCTCCCCAAGTATGTGTTGACGTTGCACGTGGATGCATACCTAGCATATATATTCAACAAAGCTCTGAGCGAGAGGCTACGCAAGCTAGGCTCTTTGAGAAGAGTCGTCGAGGGCGACATAATAGCCAAGTGCGATGCCTACGGGAATCCCTCGAGGCCGACCTCCATAGCCAAGACCTCACTAGAGTTGGAGCAGGATCAAGTGATATTGGCCTTTGTCCCTGCTTGCGTCAGGGTAAAGCCCGAAGGGTACATGAACGAGCTAATACTTTCCCTCTTCAGGGGGGAGGGGCTGGAGCCCCCGTTCAAGAGCCTCGAGAACTTAGGCCTGCAGGGAAGGATGGGCCTGCTTAGGCAATTGGCCTTCAGGCCTCGAGACCTATCTTATGCGGTTGAAGACGACGTCCTAGAGATGAATTTCACCCTCCCCAAGTCCAGTTATGCTACCGTATTGTTGAGAGAGGTCATGAAACCCGAGGATCCTATAGCAACAGGTTTTTAAGTTTAAGTCCTCTCCCTCTCCTTAGTTTTAAAGTGATTTCTTGTGAAAGGCCTGTACATATCGCTCGATGGAGTAGACGGGGCTGGCTCCACCACCCATACGAAATTGCTCGCAAGTTGGCTGAAATCGAAGGGCTTAAGGGTTTTCGCGACTAAAGAACCTACAAGCGGCAGGATAGGCTCACTTATTCGAGAGTACTTGCTCGATGAAAACGTTCATCCAGCTGTGGACGCTCTCTTATTTGCAGCAGACCGCGTCGAGCACTCGACTCTGATCAGAAAGCTCTTAAGTGAAGGGATCATAGTCGTGTCGGATAGATCGGTTATATCGTCCCTCGCCTATCAACAAGCTCAAGGCTTGGAACTCAGCTGGCTAATTGAGGTAAACAGGTACTCTCTAAAGCCCGACGTGCCCATAATACTGGACGTAGACCCCTTAGTATCGCTCTCGAGGAAGCGAGCCCTTAAGGAGAAGTTCGAGAGGCACAGCTTCTTAGAAGCGGTCAGGAGGCACCTCTTGGAAATGGCTTCTAAGAATGGTTGGTTCGTGGTCGATTCCTCGAGGTCCATAGAAGCGGTCGCCTCAGATATAAGAGATTACGTCGCAAATGAGCTCAGGAGACGTG
>DAIQQE010000134.1:0-3232 GCA_036786905.1 Candidatus Nezhaarchaeales archaeon
CGCCTCTCCTAGGCACGCAAGGGTTGCACAAGTATACGCGAAGAAAATGGCGTTTGAGGTGGCGCACGACGCCTTGCAGGTGTTTGGGGCCTACGGGTTGCACAGGGACTACATAGTACAAAAGTTGTTTAGGGATGCGAGGTGCATGTTGATAGAAGACGGCACCGTTGAGGTCCTCAGCTTAGAGGCGAGCGAGGACATAATAGAGAACTATGAGAAGGACTATTACGACGCCGGGCATATAACTAGACTCTTTCACGATTATCTTAGTGGAGAGGAGAGATGACATGATTAAGGGAATACCGTTTGACTCCCCCCTCTACGAAATAGACGAGGAGAGAGGGGTAGAGTATAGGAACTGCAAGGCAATAACTGTGCTCTTCACGTTGAAGAAGGACCTCAGCGACCTGATCCCCGAGGGCCTGAAGCCTACTGGCAACGGGGCTGTGTGGATCTCCCACTACGGTTTCAGCACGCTTGGAGAGTACAAGGAGTTCATAAGCGTACTTCAGGTAGAGGACGAAGTCGGCGACAGGGGCTACTACATACCGTACATTTATGTGACGAACGACGCGGCCCTCGCCGCTGGGAGGGAGTTGGCTGGGGCCCCGAAAAAGCTCGCGAGGATAGAGCTGATCCAAGAGCTCGACGTGGTTCAGGGCATTCTCGAGAGGCCAACAGGCAAGAGGCTCGTCACCGTCACCATAAAGCCGACCGCGAGGGCCTTGGGGAAGGAGCTCATAGACTTCGTCCTGCCGAAGCCCACGTACCTCTACTCGATAAGACACCTCCCGCCAATAAGGGGCAGGGGCGGTGCTACGCAGTTGATAAAGTGGTACGCCGACATAGACTTCCACGTGGACCCTCGAGGGGAGAGGGTCGTGTTCACGGGGCCCGCTAGCGTAACCTACGACTCGCCCTCGGCCATCGACCCGGTGCACAAGCTCGAGGTCGACGCAATACTCTCGGCCCTCTACTTCGAGTTCGACATGAAGCTCAACGTGGTGGACATATTCAAAGAGCTTAGGGTGTAAGAGGTAAAGCGGGGCTAGGCCGTAGACGCGTAGGTGAGAGCGTGGAGACCATAGGGATAGCCGGCGCCGGGACCATGGGCTCCGCCATTTCAGCGCTCTTCGCGAACGCGGGATACGAGGTCGTGCTTTACGACATAAGCAGAGAGGCCTTGGAGAGGGCTAAGAAGAGGAACGCGAAGGAACACCTGCTCGAACTTGAGAGAGCGGGGCTAAAGAAGCGTGAAAGGCTCGAGATCAAGTACACCGCAGAGCTCTCTGACCTAAAGGGTTGCGACTTCCTCCTCGAGTCCATAAAGGAGGACCTGAGAGCGAAGATAGACTTCTTCAGAAGAGCGAAGGAGGTGTGCAGAGGCGCTCTCCTCGCGACCAACACCTCCTCCTACACGCCCTCCGAAATCTCCGAAGGGGCGGGCGTGAACGTCTTCCTCTTCCACTTCTCCAATCCGCCCATTGAGATGCCCTTAGTCGAGATATCGGGCGTCGGCGACCCGAGCAAGTACGTTGAGCACGCTCAAAGGATAGGTAAGAAGCCCGTCGTGTTGGAGAAGCAGTGCAGAGGGGCCGTCCTCAATAGAATGTTCTGCGCCCTCGGATGCTCTCTGGGCTACGCCATGAAGCTCGGGAGCCCCTACGAGATAGACGCCACCGTAAAGCAAATGGGGTTCAAATACGGGTTCTTTGAATGGCTTGACAGGATAGGGCTCGACGTATGCCTCGACGTCCTCAAGAGCATGGGGGAGGTCTATCCGAGGTTCTCTTCAGACGCGACGCCCCTCGTAGAGTTCGCAAGGGCCGTCTTGAGGTCCTTCGTCGACTCGGGCAAGCTCGGGAAGAAGAGCGGAGAGGGATTCTACAAGTGGTCGGGCGAAGAGGTGGTTCCAGAGGTGGTCGAGAACTACGCGGACATTACCCTGCTGATCGCGGTCGTAGTCAACGAGGCTTTCAGGATCGTGGAGGACGGCGTAGCTGACAGGGAGACCGTAAATGAGGTATGGAAGCTCGGGACGCTATATCCGGCGGGCCCCTTCGAGCTCGCTGAGGTCATTGGCTACGAAACCCTCATCAAGCGGCTTGAGGAGGCCTACGAGGAGACGGGGGCCGACCTATTTAAGCCCGTTTTTCGCGGCGTCAGCTAAGCGTCTTTTAGCCTCAATCTTAGTTGCTGATTCGCCGAACGAAAGCTGAAGCGCGCTGGCTCGGTTCTCTTCGGTTCTCTAAAGACCTTGGCAGAAGATCTCTTGCCCTTTTTATTACGTCATTAAGATCGCTAAAAGGCCCCTGAATTTAATCAGAAATTGAGGAACAAATCTTCAGATAGCTACTTCAATGACGATCATTTCATGATGAGGTCCTCTCCCCTCCAAGTCGCGAGTTCGTAGTCTATACCGCGCTTTACGGCCCTTCGAGGGCAGACCCCTCGCATTGATAACAAAATATGCACTTGCCGAGTTCTATCGTCGGGAGAGTTCCCCTCCGTAGAGACCATCGTTATGGCGAATGCTGGACAAACCTTAGGACAGAGCCCACAATCCACACATCTCTCCTTCAAGAGTATGTGGCGTCCACGATACGTCGGAGGAGGGGTCAACTTTTGAACGGATACTGGACCGTCGCGGGCCTCTTGAAGAGGTTTGACCATGCTCCCCTCAGAAGCGAGGGCAAGGTCGTCTCCCGTACCCCCTAGCCAGCGTGAGCAGATCAACGCTAACCCTCTTGCTAGTCCTTACGTCGACGAGGGCGACTCTGTCCGTGCAAGAGAAGCAGGGGTCTATGCTCACGAGAGCTGCTGATATGTCGGCCACGTAGCCGCCTTTGAGTATCTCACACAGCGTAGGTATATTGGCGTAGGTCGGCGTTCTAACTCTGTACCTCAGCGGCCTGTCGCTACCCTTTCTCGTGTAGACGTGGTGTATGAGCTCTCCGCGAGGGGCTTCAATAACGGAGAAGCCCTCAGAGCTTTGAGGAGCGACTTCGGGCACTCGCACTCTAATGAGACCTGTGGGCATTTTACCGAGACACCCCTCTATCACCCTTGCGGACTCTAGCGTCTCGTCTAACCTGACCATGAGCCTGGCCCACGAGCCCTCCTCCTCGTACACAACGATGTTGAGTGGCACTTCATCGAAGGCGGCATAAGGCTCCTCTGCTCGGACGTCCACTTTTAACCCCAGACCCTCGTGCTGTGGGCCCCACGGCTC
>DAIQQE010000027.1:0-13256 GCA_036786905.1 Candidatus Nezhaarchaeales archaeon
GATAGTGGACAGGCCTTACCTCTCTCAGGCCTTGCCCTTTTACGTGTTTCGCGCTAGGGGCTTAGCCTTTAGTGACGACAGCGTACGACGGCGACGGGCCTAGGTCTAAATGTGTCGCACGAGGAGGAGATCACCCCTCGCTACTCCTCATCAGCGACTCTCCTCTGAGCCTCCAGAGCCCCTTGGCGGGGTCTTCGATCACTATGCCGAACTCGCTAGCCAGCTGATCGCTTATCAAGGCCTCGTCAGCGTACTCGGAGATGACCACGTACACCTCGACGTCCCTCCTCTCCTCACCGCCTACTAGCAGGCTCGCGCGAGCCCCTCTCACCCTGTAGACCCTCATCAACCCCGACGCAGTCCTGTAGGTCTCCACGATGGTGTCGTCTGGCAGCTTAGGCCAGAGCCCGAGCTTCTCAGCGACGCCTATCGGGACAAGGAGCTCGGGGACGTCGGTTTCGTAGCCAGTATTGACCAGGGCGACTAAGTCGAGCGATGCGTTCTTGTACCTCAGCCTAACTCTGACCCTGACTCCCATGGGCCTTCATCCTTAGGGGCTTGATGTAGCCGACTCTCTTCTTGACCAAGAGCCTCAGCGGCTTGATGTAGCCGATCCTAGCCAACGATAGCACCACTGAGGTCTAGCGCGTCGAAGGCTATTAAGCTTTTGATGGGCTTTGAGCTCGTCTGTCGCCAAACGGGTCGTGGGCCTACGTCGTAGCCCTTCGACGAGCTCATGCCCCGAGCGCAGTTTTATATAGCTTTGCGAGCCACCCTAAGTGTCGTCAGCTCGCGACGAGGAGTGGGCTATGAAGACCCTGACTGAGAAGACATTGAGCAGGGCCTCGGGAAGGGAGGTCTCCCCCGGCGACGTGGTAGAAGTCGAGGTCGACTTAGTGGCCTTCCACGACTTGACAGGGTATCACGTGCTCGAGGTGATGGAGAAGGTGGGGGTCAAGAGGGTCTTCAAGCCCGAGGGCGTCGTAATAGCCTTCGACCACCTAGTGCCGCCGCCCGACGTCAGGAGCGCTGAGATCCAACAAGCCATAAGGAGGTTCGCGAGGGAGCTTAAATTGCCCAACTTCCACGACGTGGGCTATGGGATACTCCACCAAGTGCTGGTCGAGGACTACGTCTTGCCGGGGCAGGTCGTAATCGTGGCGGACAGCCACGCCTCGACCTCCGGGGCCCTAGGGGCCTTCGCGCAGGGCATGGGCGCGAGCGACGTCGCTGCCGCTGCCATTACTGGAAGGACTTGGCTCACGGTACCCCAGCCCTTCAAGGTGGTCTTGGAGGGCAGGCCTAGGCAGTGGATAACCGGCAAGGAGGTCTCCTTGGAGATGCTCAAGGCCTTCAAGGCCGACTACTTCGTCGGCATGTCGATTGAAGTCTTCGTGGAGGAGCCGAGGGCCTTCCCGATGGACTACAGGCTGACGGTGGCCAACATGGGGGTCGAGATGAACGCCGACGCCTTGATATTCGTCCCGGACGAGGAGACTTCGAGGTACTTGGAGGAGATGAGGGGCTTGAGGCCTTCGCATCTTGAGAGGCCAAGTCCGAAGGCAGAGTACGTCGACGAATACTCGATCAATCTTGAGGACGTAGACTTCCTCGTGGCGGCGCCTAATAGCGTCGACAACGTCAAGAGCGTGAGAGAGGTCTCCGGCGTAGAGGTGGACGCGGTCTTCATAGGCTCGTGCACCGGCGGCAGGCTCAGCGACCTCGAGATAGCCGCCAAGATCATGAAGGGGAAGAGGGCCAAGTCGAGGTGCATAGTCGTACCGGCTTCGTGGAGGACTTTTAAGAAGGCCCTAGAGCTGGGCTACGTACAGACCCTCGTGGAGGCTGGATGCATGGTCACTTATGGGACTTGCGGGCCCTGCATAGGCGGCCACTTTGGCGTCTTGGGGTCAGGAGAGGTCGCCGTCTCGACCTCAAACAGGAACTTCGTCGGGAGGATGGGCAGCCCGCAGTCGAAGGTCTACCTGTCGGGCCCGGCCGTAGCAGCGGCCACGGCAGTATTAGGGAGGATAGCGGAGCCGGGTGAGGTGCTTTGATAGTCGAGGGCAGGGTCATCAAGTTAGGGGACAAGATCGACACTGACGTGATAATCCCGGCTAAGCACCTCAAGTCGACGGACCCCGAGTACCTAGCCCAGCACGTCTTCGAGCCTATAGACCCCGAGTTCTACAAGAAGGCCCGAGGGGCGATAATAGTCGCCGGCAAGGTGTTTGGGATGGGCTCCTCGAGGGAGCAAGCCGCCATAGCGATAAAGGCCGCTGGCGTGAAGGCCGTCGTGGCCGAGTCCTTCGCCAGGATATTTTACAGGAACGCTATAAACAACGGCTTGCCCGCGATAGCGTGTCCCGGGATAACCGATGAGGTGAAGGACGGCGACTTGATAACAGTCAACGTGGAGACTGGTGAGGTCAAGGTCGGGGACAAGGTCTTGAAAGGTAAAGGCGTCAGCGGGATGGCACTGGAGATATTGAGGGTTGGAGGCCTCATAGAGTACCTGAAGAGATCTCAACGAGGTTTGTAGGGTCAATAAGTCAATATTCCAAGGACTTTTCTGGGCTTAGCGTGGGCAACTGGCGGATAGCCGAAGCCCACTCGCTGCGATGAAGTTTGAAATGGGTTCGTGCGCCGAGCGCGTTGACAAGGCCTCCGCGCATTTGAGTAGCAAGCTGGGTGTGAGGGGACTGCCTTGGGGCTCGTCAACCCGCTCGCGGCGCTCGTCCTATCTCTAGGAGTGCTGATCTTGATGATGTTTAAGCGCGTGAGGTTGGGACTGGCCCTCAACATCGTCGCGATAATGTTTGCGCTCCTCTCCATCGATGTCGGTGAGGTCCCGCGAGCTCTGTACTCCAGCGTCGATCCCTCGACGATCGACGGCCAGCTCGCCCTATCAATAATCATCGCATCCTTCGGCATAATGTTGCTCAGCCAGCTCTACAAGGACTCGGGGACCATCGACTTACTGAACAGGTCTCTCGAGAGTGTGTTGAGGAACCCCAAAGCCGTCCTTATAGTGATCCCGGCCGTCATAGGGCTACTGCCTGTGCCCGGCGGGGCGTTGATGTCAGCGCCCGTGGTGGACGCAGAAGGCGACAAGTTCGGCTTCTCCAGGCCTAAAAAGGTCTACGTGAACATCTGGTTCAGGCACCTCATATTCCCGATATACCCTCTGTCGCCCGTGTTCATGATAGCCATGGCCCTCATCGGGGTGGGCGTCACGGCCCTGATCTCGATGGCTATACCGGCGATAGCGGTCATGGCCGTCGTGGGCTATGCGACTAGTTTCATTGGGGCTAGACGGTCGTCGAGAGTAGGTGGGCCGCTACGCAAGGGGGCAAGTGCCAGGGACTTTTTGGGGGCCTTCTCACCCATCGCCGTTTCAATAGTCGGGGCAATCGTCCTAGGGCTTCTGAGCCACGAGCTCAGCAGGCGTGGGCTCGACGTCCTGATCGCGGTCTTCGCGGGCCTCCTCACTTTAGCGGTCATCGCCAAAGCGACGTTCAAGGACTTGGTCAACGTCCTCAAGAGGTCGACGGCGTACGACGTAGCCCTTGCGACCCTCGGAGCCTTCTTGATCAGAGGCGCTGTGAGGGCCTCGGGGCTATCAGAAGCCATAAAGGGTTTAGTGCTCAGCGACGGCCCCAGCCTCTTGCTAGTGGTCACTATTTCAACGCTTTGCAGCTTCGGCCTCGGATCGGTCTCTGCGGGCTTGGCGATAAGCGTCCCAGTGCTCAGGGACTCGATAGGCGCTTCCTTCGGAGAGTTGGGCCTAATGTACATGACCGCGTGCCTTGGTTACATCGTTTCACCGCTCCACCTTTGTCTGTTATTCACCGTGGACTACTTCAAGACTAACCTGAGAGAGGTCTACAGAGCTATGCTGCCCTCCTTCTTCGCGAGTCTAGTGGCGATAACGGTGTTTTACGCCTTAGTCTAGCAGCCCTCTGTTCAGTGCTTCGCATGCGGCCCGGTAAAGGGTCAGTTTTCTAAGACTCGAGAGCTAGCTCGAGCGTTGTCCCAGAAGGACCTCCAGCGCTACCAGGAGGATGTTAAATTTATTAGCGGCCCCTGTGAAAAAGGGGGTTCGGTAGAAGTGTCCATCGGCCCCCAAGTGAGGCCCACGAAGACTGAGTTGCTCAGGTTAAAGAGGGAGTTGCGTCTGGCTACCAAGGTAAAGGACGTCTTAAGCGAGAGGTTGCTCGTTCTGACCAATGAGTTGATGGCGAGGATCAAGGAGGCCAAGCTGGTGAGGCGCAAGCTCTACCAAGAGCTAAGGGGTGCGTGCCTCAAGTACTTGTTCTTAAGATCGTACTATGGCTCCGGGCTTGCGAGCGCAATTAAACGTGGAGTCGTCCCCCTCGAGATAGACGAGTACGTCGAGAACCTCTTGGGAGTGAAGATACCGATACTGAAGGTGGGCTTGGAGGACTATGCGGCGCTCGAGAGGGTGGGCTTGGAGGACTATGCCAAAGACCTAGCGCGATTGCTGGATAGCTTAAGCGAATTGATAAGGGCAGAGAACGCCATCAAATTAATAATGGCTGAGATATGGAAGACGAGGAGAAAGGTCAACGCCTTAGATTACGTCGTGATCCCTAGACTAAAATCTAACATCAAGAAGATTTCCATGAAATTTGACGAGAGGGAGAGGGAGGAGAAGGCCAGGCTTAAACAGGTCAAGGCAATGCTGGGTGAAGAGAGGTGAGCTCGACATTAGAGAGGCTATTGGAAGAAGAGCTGAGGCTCGCGAATAAGCACCTGCCCTACAGGAAGATTAGCTTGCGCGAGGCGCTGTCAAGGGAGAGGCCAGAAATGATCTTGAGGGATGGGAGTAGGCACATGCTTGACAGAAAAGAGCTAAATCTCCTGAGAGGCCTCTTAGGCGATGACCGCGACCTCGAGCTCCCGATAATCATCTATTACCTAGGAAGGGGGGTTTACATGGTCTCTGGAAGGGAAAACGTTGCTATAATCAGTAAAATATTGGGCAAAGAGAGGAGTTCGGAGTCGGATAGGGTCTACTTGTCGAGGCCCGAGGTGATAGATCTGAGAATGATCTTGCGGACGACGACGACCATAGTCTTCGCTCCGCAGGCTGTGGGTGAGTAAAGTGGGGCTGAACATAGAAGAAATAGACCGAGAGGCGGAAGTGATCATCTCAGAGGCCAAGAAGAAGGCCCAAGACATATTGAAGCGATCGAAAGAGAGGGCGGAGGAGATCCTGAGTAGGCCATTTCCAACCAGCGAAGTGGAGGAAGAGGGTAAGAGGATTCTAGAGGAAGCGAGCAGAAGGGCCGAGTTAGTACTCCAAGAGGCTAAGGCCGCTTCTCGGTCATTGATCGAGCAGGCTAGATCGAACTACGAGAAGGCCGTCAAGTACGTGCTCTCTCTGGTGATCGGCCTTGCCGAGCAACATTAGGAAGCTTACTTTGAACAAGCCAGTAGATCTCGTGTACGTAGAGCTGGTAGTGCCAAAAGAGGTCAGAGAGAGGGTCCTCAATGAGCTGAGATCGGTCGAAGACGTGCACGTAGAGAGAGTAGGGGAGAGAGAGGTCGAAGAGCTGAAGAGGAGGGCGGAGGAGTCCAAGAGATTACTAGACATGGTCCTCTATTTGCTCAGGAAGTCCGAGGAGAGCTCGATCGATGCCTCCTTGACATTAATGGAGCTCGAGAGCTACACGATCGAGCACGTGAAAAGGGACGTGGAGCCCCTGTTTCAAGAAGTAAGCTCGTTGGAGAACGAAATTAGGGCGCTGGAGAGCCGGAGGAAAATAGCCTCGGAGCTACTGGAGCGCACCAAAGCCCTTCCGGGAGACGTGCCTGCTTCGATGCTGAGATACAGGGGCAGGGTCTATAGCTCAATCATGGTAGCCGGGAAGAGCGACGCGTTGGAAAGGGCCTCTAAGGCGTTATTCGATGAGGAAATAAGGAAGGCTTACGAAGTCGTCGCGGGCGACTCCTTCGTATGGGTGGTCGTCTATCGATCAAACCTCGAAGAGGAAGTCATCGACAAGATCGAATTGGCGGGCCTATACTACGTCCCCGACGAACTAATTGAAGTAACGTCCAAGTTTAGGAACATAGCTGAGCTAAACGCAGAGCTACAGAGCGAGGTCGTTCGCGTTACTAAGCAAATCGATGATTTGAGGGCTAAGATAAGGGAGGTCGTTAAGGGTAGCCTAGAGTGGCTCGGAAAGTACTACCTCTTCCTCAAGACTACTATCTCCGACCTCGACGAACTCCAGAAGCTACTGTGCTTGAGGCACCTCGCGTTAGTCAGAGGGTGGGTCCCTAAAGAGAGGCTCGCTCGCGTAGTCGAGCACCTGAAGAGGTCGGGTTGCCCGCACTACCTCACCTACAGGGAGCCTCGCAGAGACGAGACCCCACCGACCAAGATGGCCAACGTAAAGGGGATAAGTAGCTTCGAGGTCATCACGGAGCTTTACGGGACGCCCAACTACTGGGAGTGGGATCCCACGCCGTTAGTCGCATACTCCTTCGCGTTCTTCTTCGGCCTCATGGTGTGCGACGTTGGCTACTCAGCCATAGCCTTGTTGCTGATCTTGCTGTTCCTAGACAAGCTAGTGACCGATAAAGAGAGCGTGTCTTACAAGAAATTCAAGAGCGTCTTGGTGACGGGCAATGTGGTCGCGCTAGTGTTTGGCGCGCTGACGGGGACCCTCTTCGGGAACTTGTTGGAAGAGTACTTCGGGCTAGGCTTGCCAAAGGTCCTGGGATTCATGGACTCCCCAATGGACTTCATAACCATTTCGTTGATCATAGGGCTAGTACACGTTAACGCATCGCATGCCCTAACTTTAGTTAAGTCGATGAAGAAGAGGGACGTCGCACTAGCCTTGCAGGAAGTTGGCATTTTAGGCGTTCAGATCTTTGGGATCCCCTTGGTCTTGCGCATGTTTTTCGGCTATGAGGTGCCGCTGTTCTCTTCCCTGCCTTCCGAGGTCTTGCTCCTAGGCTCCATACTCAACGTCTTCCTAATAATCTTGAGCAACTTCATGGTCATGAGGGCCCTCGGCCTAATGATGTGGGTATTTCAGATCACCGGAGTCCTCGGAGACGTCTTGAGCTACGTGAGGCTGGCGGGAGTCGGGCTGGCCACGTACTACATAGCCTTCTCCTTCAACTTCATAGTCAAGATGTTATTGGACTGGTTTGCGGGCTCAGGAAACATAGCCTTGTTAATCGTGGGGGTCTTGATCTCCCTAGTCATCTTAACCATAACACATTTAATTAGCTTATTGCTGTCGATGCTGGGAGGGTTCGTCCACTCGCTGAGGCTGTGCTTCCTCGAATTTTTGTCTAAGTTTTATGACGGCAACGGCTTTCCGTTCACTCCGCTGAAGAGGGTTCTAAGCGAAAGGGTTATATTGTCTTAAGAAAGCCGAGGTGTATCGGCTCGCGAGGTAAGGTTATGCTAGACCCGCTCGGATTAGGGTTGGCGAAAGTGGGCGCCGCGCTTCCGTTGGTCGGCGGGCTCATAGGATCGGCGATGGGGATGTACTACGCGAACAGCGTTGGGGTCAACGTGTTAGCGGAAGACCCAAAGCAATTCAGGAACGTGATATTCTTAACCGCGCTGCCAATGACCCAAACGTTCTATGGACTGATACAAATGCTCTACATACTAGTGGTGTTCCTGCCCCAGCGCGCGGCGGGCATGGACCTCTCCCTTGGCCTCGCCGTATTGGGCCTAGGAGCGGTGGGCTTTGCCGCGGAGCTGTTCTCAGCCCTCTCCCAAGGAAAAATATGCGCTCACGGGATTTCAGAGCTCATTAGGACGCAGGGGAAGATCCTGACGAACGCGATAATTATGGCCGTGTACGTTGAGCTATGGGGTGTCCTGGGATTGGTGTTCGTGTTCCTAGGCTTGGCGCTGTTGGGGTGAACGAGTCATGGCCGTGGCCTCCACCGACGCCAACGAGGTTAGGGAGAAGCTGTTGAGTTACGCTAGAATTGAGGCCGAGAAGATAATACGTGAAGCCGAGGAGCATGCCAAGAGGATAATCGAGGACTCAGAAAGAGAGTGGTCGCGCAGGTATCAAGAATTCAAAGCCCAGGAATTGAAGAGGATCCGTGTCAAAGCCTCTCAAATAGAGTCTGAGGCGAGACTCAAAGCTAGGTTGTTGATGAGCAGAGCGAAGGAAGAGGTGATCGAGGGCCTATTTCGAGAGGTCGAAGGCGCGCTAGTCAATAGGGGCTTCGATGTGGCGAGGTCCTTGGAGGTCCTTTTGGCCAAGAGCTTAGAGGAGTTGGGCTCACGGCCTAAGAGGGTGATGGTCTCGAGCAAGGACGTGGAGTTAGCGAAGGACTTACTGAAGAAGATGGGAATTGAGGGTGTGCTCGTAGAGGGGAGTCCCACGATGATTGGCGGGGTCATCGTAGAGAATGAGAATGGGGACGTAGTAGACAACAGCTACGAAACGAGGCTGAGCAGGATAAAGGATGGATTGCTTTACAGGATCCGAGGTATTCTCTGGGAAGGCAAGGGGACATGAGGGACATGAGCTTGGGGCTCGCGAGCGCTCGCGCGTTTATCTCAGAGGAGGTCGAGCTAATAACGAAGGATCAATACATATCAATGCTACAGGCCGGTGACGTAAACTCAGCTGTGCTGAAGATAGCCGACAAGAAGGCTGGGGCGACGATAAAGAATTACCTCGAGCTGAAGCGGCCTTCAATCGATGAGCTCATGAGATATGTCGAGAAGATTTATGTAAAGAGGCTGGCCAACCTGAACTCCATGAACAATAAGTACGTGAATACCGTGATAGAAATGTCAAATGCCGTCAACGCCTACGCGATGCTCGTGTGTTTAAGCGCAAAGAACAAGCCCTGCTGCTTATTCATGAGCCCAGGCCTTTACGAATGTTGGCTGGAAAAAGGTGAGGAAGAGGCGATAAGAGCTCTAAAGACGAGCAACCTCTACCACACCTCATTAAAGAGGGCCGAGAAGGGGCGGGGACCAGAATTCGAAGACCTAACGTTTCAACTGAAGCCCGTGTGGGAGAAGATATCTGTTCACGCGAGCTTCCCTGCACGTAAGCTAATGGGCCTGTTTTACGACTTCTTGATGCTTCGCTTATGCTTGGCATACGAGGGCTATGACGTCCTCAGGACTCCCTTCTCTTTCCTGAGCAAAGAGGATGCTAGAGACGTCTACGGCGCTTTGAAGAACGACAAGCCCGAGTTGATGCGGGCTTTGGATAAGTACATCCCGAGGTTCAGCACCACGTACGGCGATCTGCTGGCGCTCTCGTCAAAGGTCACCGCGCTGGACGTCTCGTTCTTATTTGGGTTGGATTCGATAGGCAAGGACTTGGTGACCACTCCGGACGAGGTCAACTTGAGGAAGTACTTCCTGATCCTGAGAGAGGCCTTTTTATTAAAGCTGGTCTTACTAGCCCTAGCTTCGGGAATGGATAAGTCGAGGCTTATTAGCGTGATCAGCGGAGGGCTCGAGTAGTGTCGGCGGTAGCCACGGCCATAGGCAGCGAGTTCTTCACGGAATTCTTCTCCGGCTTGGGACTCTCAACGTACACGTATAAGGGGGATTGCAGAGAAGTTTTGAAGTACGTCGAGCAAGCTTCCTCCACTACCAAGATTTTCATACTCTCTGAGAAGATCAGTGCGCAATGTTTAAACGCGATAAAGAAGTTCCTCGACGAAAGAAATTTGACCTACGTCATCCTCCCAGAATTGGACGAATTGGATGAATCTAAAATCGATGAGTATTATGATAAAGTCTTAAAGTCCTTAATCGGCGTATAAGTTGACCTCGTCGTAAGGGGATGGCCCATGAATATTGGAAGAGTGAGAAGGGTCTCGGGGCCTTTGGTCATCGCGGAGGAGGCCAAGGGGGCTAGCGTGTACGAGATGGTGGAGGTAGGAGAAGAGAGGCTGATAGGCGAGGTCATGGGCGTTCAGGGGGACGAGGCCATAATCCAAGTCTACGAGGACACGACAGGGCTGAAGGTGGGCGACCCGGTCTACTTAACCGGGAACCCCTTGGTTGCTGAGCTAGGACCTGGCCTAATCGGATCGATATTCGACGGGATCCAGAGGCCACTACCAGTCATCGGCCTAATAACGGGGATAATGTTGTCAAAGGGCATAAAACGACCTCCTCTCCCTAGAGACAAGAAGTGGTTCTTCGCTCCTTTGACAAAGGAGGGCGAGAGGGTATCCGATGGAGATATAATAGGAGTGGTGGAAGAGACGAAGAGGGTCAAGCATTACATAATGGTCCCTCCTGGCGTTAAAGGGGTGTTGACCTACATAGCTCCCGAGGGAGAGTACACGATCGCGGACGTCATAGCCAAGGTAGGCGACAAAGAGCTGACCATGCTCCAGAAGTGGCCCGTCAGGAGGCCTAGGCCTTGCCTGCAAGTGCTTGAGCCCGCCGAACTGTTCGTCACGGGCCAGAGGGTCATAGACTTCCTCTTCCCGCTCGCGAAGGGCGGGAAGGCGGCCATACCGGGAGGCTTCGGGACCGGCAAGACGGTGACCCTCCAGACCATCACGAAGTGGTGCGCGGCGGACATCGCAATATACATAGGTTGCGGGGAAAGGGGGAACGAGATGTCCGATGCCCTGCACAGCCTCAAGAAGTTGATCGACCCAAGGACTGGCAGGCCTTTGATGGAGCGCAGCGTGTTCATAGCCAACACGAGCAACATGCCCGTAGCGGCGAGGGAGGCCAGCATCTTCATGGGCCTAACGATCGCCGAGTACTACAGGGACATGGGCTACGACGTGCTCTTGGTGGCCGATTCTACGAGCAGGTGGGCCGAGGCCATGAGGGAGATTAGCAATAGGCTGGAGGAGCTACCGGGCGAAGAGGGGTTCCCGGCCTATCTGAGCTCTAGGCTGGCTTCGTTCTATGAGAGGAGCGGCCACGTGGTAGCTCTCGGCCGACCGGAGAGGAGAGGTAGCGTGACCATCGTAGGGGCCGTGTCTCCACCTGGAGCTGACTTCAGCGAACCCGTTACGCAAGCCACGTTAAGGGTCATCAGGGCTCTGTACGCGCTCGACGTCAACTTAGCGTATAGGAGGCACTACCCAGCCGTCAACTGGCTGATCAGCTACAGTTTATACGTGGAGAGTGCCAAGAAGGCGTGGGACAAGATAGCCCCCGACTACCTGCGCATTAGAAATGAGATGCTCGAGATACTCCAGAAGGAGGCCAAGCTAGAGGAGCTCGTCAAATTGGTGGGCGTGGAGGCCCTCCCAGAGGAGGATAAGCTGACCCTCGAAATAGCCAGGATCATCAGGGAAGACTTCCTAATGCAGGACGCGTTTCACAGCGCGGACGCATTCACGTCGCCCACGAAAGCGTACAAAATGGCCAAGGCCATATCGTTCTTCTACGAACAAGCTAAGAAAGCCATAGCCAAGGGGCTGGGAGTCGAGGAGATTAGGGGCTTGGAGTCTAGGCTTTTGTTGGCGAGAATGCGCAGGACGCCCGAAGAGGTCTTTGAAGCGGAGTACGAGAACATCATGAACCAAATTAGGGCCGACTTCAAGAAGCTGGTTGAGGGTGAGAGGTGATGCCGAAGCTGAGCGTCAAGGAGTTCAAGAGGTTGTTGAGGGCCCAAGGAAGCCTCTTGATTATGCAGACCGTCCCTGGAACGCTCTACGGAGAGGTCGTTGAAGTGGTCTTGCCAAATGGTGAGACGCGCTTAGGGCAGGTCATAGATACTTCAAAGGACGTGACGGTGGTTCAGGTATTCGGCGGAGTGAGCGACGTCGACCTCGAGAGGACGAGGATCAGGCTAAAGGGCGAGCCCTTCAGGATCGGCGTGAGCATCGACATGCTTGGGAGGATTTTTGACGGTCTAGGCAGGCCGATCGACGGAGGTCCTAAGATAGTGCCAGAGGAGTACTTGGACATCAACGGCTCCCCTCTCAACCCCGCGCTGAGGATGCCTCCGAGCGAGTTCATAGAGACGGGGATATCCGCCATAGACGGCTTGAACAGCCTCGTCAGGGGGCAGAAGCTACCGATATTCAGCGGAAGCGGACTGCCCCACAACAGACTGGCTGCTCAAATCGTGAGGCAGGCGACCGTAAGGGGGAAGGAGGAGAAGTTCGCGATAGTCTTCGCCGCCATAGGAGTGCCCTACGATGACGCTATGTTCTTCATAGAGAACCTCAGGGAGAGCGGCGCTTTGGATAGAACGATTGCATTCATAAACACGGCGAATTCGCCGGTAATAGAGAGGATAGCTACGCCGAGGATAGCCCTGACCACAGCCGAGTACCTAGCTTGGGAGCAGGACATGCACGTCCTAGCGATATTGACCGACATGACCTTCTACTGCGAGGCGCTGAGGGAGCTCAGCTCCGCTAGGAGGGAGATCCCGGGCAGGAGGGGCTACCCCGGCTACATGTACACCGACCTGGCCTCGATATACGAGAGGGCTGGGAGGGTCGAGGGCAAGGCAGGGAGCCTGACTCAAATGCCGATCTTGACGATGCCGGACGACGACATCACTCACCCGATCCCCGACCTCACGGGGTACATAACTGAGGGGCAGCTGGTCCTATCCCGCTCGATGTGGCTGAAGGGCATCTATCCCCCCTTCGACATACTGATGAGCTTATCTAGGCTAATGAAAGATGGCATCGGTCCAGGAAAGACGAGGGAAGATCACAGAGACGTATTCATGCAGTTGTACACCGCCTATGCTGAGGGCGTAAGGCTGAGGGAACTGACGGTCATAGTTGGGACGGAGGCCCTCTCACCGAGGGACAAAAAGTACTTGGAGTTCGCAGATAGGTTCGAAAGGGAGTTCATAAACCAAGGAGAAAACGAAAGGAGAGCCATCGAAGAGACGTTGGATATCGGATGGAACTTGCTGAGCATCTTACCAGAGCAGGAATTGAAGTTCCTGACCAAAGACGAGATTGAAAAGTACCACCCCAAGTACAAGTCTCAGAAGTGAGGACAGAGACCGCCAAAATCCAAGGACGGTCAAGATGTAGTTCCTTGAATCTGAAGAGGGCTCATCAGTTCATAAAGCTCCAGCGTAGCGAAAGGCTTTCCTAGCTTCGAGGCAACAAATTCGCGTACGAGTAGGGTGGCACTCTTCAGGGGATCCGACCATAAGGGCCAGGTTCGTTGACGTCGGCCGCCTTAGCAGGGCTAAGGCCTTGGCCTTGGGAGCCGTGGGGCCCACAGCACGAGGGTCTGGGGTTAAAAGTGGACGTCCGAGCAG
>DAIQQE010000135.1:0-3204 GCA_036786905.1 Candidatus Nezhaarchaeales archaeon
GACGAGCTCCCTAAACAGCCTCAGAGACCTAAGCCCGACTCTGCCCAAGCCCACGAATAGCACGACGCTCATTCGCACGCCCTCGCGTCGCTCTTAAGATAAGTCCGCCTAGTTCTGCTCAAAGCGCTAACTGCACGTCGAAGTACGGATCGACACGTGCAACTCACGGCGGTCGCGTGATTAGCGGGCCCATCTAGTAACTGCGAGAGAGCAACGGACTTCGGACTATCAAGCTCCTTCGACGGCCTCGGGGCCTAACCTCTCAAGCGACCCTTCTGCGGGCCTCGAGCCTACGCAGATACGCACCCGTCACCGTCAAGGCTGCGGCCGCGACGACGGCGACCAATAGCGGTAGAACCGCGATGCCCGCGGACGCCACCCTCATTAGAGATGCGAAGTAGAATAGAGCAGCATCCCAGTTCGGAAGTGGAAACCTAATGGCGGGCCCATAGGCCACGTAGAAGGGCAGGGAGTATGAGAGGCCCAAGGCCGTTACTATCAGCATGGCGGTAAGGGCCCTAGCGAGCGCTCTCTTGAGGCCCGACCCGTGAGGGGTCAGCTCCGCGACCCCGATCGTTATACCCAACATAAGCCCCCCAGCCGTTGCCGAGAAGCTTATCTTCTCTAGGACCTCCTCGAAGTAGGCTATGTCGGAGAGGCTCCACGGACCTTGTACTAAGAAGTACGACAGCCAATAAGAGGCCTCAAACGCCACAACGCTTATGACTACTGCTATGACGTCGGACCTCTTAATTGAGGGCTTAACCCTCCTGAGCGTGAAGAGGGCCACGAGGATCGTCGGGACCGCAATGGCCAATACGATGAGGGCCCTCACTTGCACTCCTTCCCCTAGCTTGAGCTCCGCGAGTCGATTGTAGGCCTCCAATGGATCCGTTAGAAGCCTGCGATCGAGTTCAACGCCCGCTTTCTCAGCCATCGCCCTTACGAGCCTGAGGCCTTGGGCTCTAGAGGCCTCAGCGTACGTCGTAACTCTGTCGCCGCTGACGTCGAAGCCCTCTGCCAAGGGCCTCCCTATCGACATTATGGGTATCTTCCAACCCATCAGCATAGACGTCGTCGGGGCTACGTCGTATTGCGTGAAGGGGGCCTCGTAGAGGCCCGGCCTGACCTTGGGCCCTATGAACAACACGAAGACCTTCCTGACCTCGGGCTCTAGGCCTCCGTGATGGCCCCCTCTCTTAAAGCCGTGATCGTTGAGGATTACGAGGAGCGTCTCATCTAAGAGCTCCTCCCTCTCGAGGGATTCCACGAACTTCAGCGTCAAGCGCACGTTGTTGATTATCGTGGCGTTGTACTCCACGTCCACGGCCCCGCCCACCGCGTGGCCCATCATGTCGACGTCAGCTACCCCAATCCACAGGAGCACCTTGCCAGTGGCCGAGTAGCGCCGAAGGAGGTCGAGGCCCGCCGCTAGGGATAAGGCCCCGTGACCTGCACCCTCCTCTATGCTAACGTGCTCCTTCAAATAGTTCCCAAAGAACGTAGCAAACGACTCATCGCCGCAACACAAGATGGTGTAACCGCTTTCCCAAGCGATCTTCACAATGCTGTCGACACTCAAGGGGCCCTTGTAGTCATTGGACGAAACCTCGTGGATCTCTGGAGGTGCCCCTGTCAATATCGAGGCCCTCGTTGGGAGCGAGTAGCTCGGAGACGTCGAGAGCCCGTTGACGTAAAGGGCCCCCATCGATAACAGCCTGTCCACGTCGTTGCTAGCTTTCCTCAGATCAAGCAACACATCTACTGTCACGCCATCAACCAACACGAACACCAGATTGTCGGCTATGGGCTGAAGAGGGCCCACGTCCTCATACCTCACGTCCTCGGGGGCTACGGAGTAGGGATTACTGTACTCAGCCCAGCTATCGTAAGCCTTGAGGGCCACGAACCCGGAGGCATACGATATGAGTACGATTAATGCTAACGCCAAGCCCGTATAAGCATAGGCCCTCAACTTACACACCATCCAAAAGCGTTCGTCAAAAATTAATAGCAAAATCTATAGGTTAAAGGATTTGCGCCTCGAAGCCGTTACCCATAAATAAGCCCCTTCGACTCAAAGAGAGACTGGCGGGCCGAGCAATGGTGTCGACACCAGGGGCGCCTCCATGTCGGGCACCAAGGACCTCTTGCTAGAGGTCGGCGATTTGAGAGTCTACTACTTTACGGAGAAGGGCGTCGTAAAAGCAGTCGACGGCGTGGATCTCTCGATCCGCAAAGGGGAGATACTCGGCCTTGCTGGGGAGTCCGGCTCCGGCAAGAGCACCTTGGGATACGCTTTGATGAGGCTCGTGCCCCATCCTGGGAGGATAGTGGGCGGGACCGTAAGATTTAATGGCGAAGACCTGATGATGATGAGCGAGGAGGACTTCGAGAGGAAGATAAGGTGGAAGGGCATATCCATGGTCTTCCAAGGGGCCATGAACGTCCTCAATCCCGTCATGAAAGTGGGGGACCACATAGCCGAGATTCTTAGGGTTCACATGGGCCTCCCCAAGCAGGAGGGGCTAAAGCGCGCTAGAGAGCTTTTGATTATGGTCGGCCTAGACCCCGAAAAAGTCAACTCCTATCCCCACGAACTCAGCGGCGGCATGAAGCAAAGAGTGGTCATAGCCATGGCCCTCGCCTTAAACCCCCCTCTGGTGATAGCTGACGAGCCCACTAGCGCGCTCGACGTCGTGGTTCAAGCGCAGATACTCAACCTGCTAAAGTCCCTTCAAAGAGAGAGGGGCATATCCATGATCTTGATATCCCACGACCTCAGCTTGTTGGCGGAGATATCAGACTCCCTAGCGATAATGTACGCCGGGAAGCTGGTCGAGAGCGGGCCTTCGGACGCCATCTACAGAGATCCTCTGCACCCGTACACGATTGGGTTGCTCAAGAGCATACCGAGATTGAGGGGTGAGAAGTTCGAGCTAAAGGGCATCCCAGGCGAGCCGCCAGACCTCGCCAACCCGCCGCCTGGCTGCAGGTTTTACCCCAGGTGCTCATCGGCCATGGACGTCTGTAAAGGGGGGGTGCCGCCAGTCGTGGAAGTGGATAATGAGCGCCGAGTCGCGTGTTGGATGGTGGCCAAGAGGTGACGCCATGTACCTCGAGCGCGCCTACAACCCCAAGCTAGACCACGACACTTTGCTTTACGTGAGGGACTTGAGGGTTTGGTTCCCTCTGCGCAGAGGG
>DAIQQE010000136.1:0-3201 GCA_036786905.1 Candidatus Nezhaarchaeales archaeon
TCAGAGACCTCCTGAAGAGGAGGAAAGAGGAGGAGGAAGAGGCTCTAGCGAGGAGGGTCGAGGAGGAAGTCAAAAAGCTCATCGAAAGGGAGGAGGAGCTCGAAAAGATTTATGAGAAGATGCTGGAAGACCTTAAGACAGGAAAGAGGATAAAGCTGTAAGTGTTTACCATGAGGGCTTCCCCTTTCGGAAAGAAGCTATTAGTACTATATGTCGATAGAGATGGGGACATAAGCAACGTCACGGGGGTTGAGACCCCGATCGTTGGTAGAGAGGCTAATCTCAAAGCCGCCATGGACTTCATATTAAAGGTCCCCGAGGAGGCCGATGCAAATGCCCTCTTCGCAGCAATAAAGCTCTACGACGAGCTTCTAAAAGAGGGCTTCAATTGCGAAATAGCCACCGTCGCAGGCGTGAGGGAGGGCGGCGTTAAGGCGGATATGAAGATAGCTGAAGAAGTCGATAAAATCCTCGAGAAGTACAACGTCGATGGAATAATATTTGTGAGCGATGGGGCCTCTGACGAGCGCGTTGTGCCGATACTCCAAGCTAGGGTCCCCATAGTCTCGATAAACAGGGTCCTTGTAAAGCAAGTGAGGCAACTTGAAGACACGTACTCTCTCTTCGTCAAGTACTGGAGGGATCTCGTCGAGAACCCTCGTTACTCGCTCTACTTTTTAGGCCTGCCGGGGATATTTCTAGTCGTTTTGGCGATATTGTTGACCATGGGTTACGCCCACTACACAGGGATCGCTTTGCTAATAATAATGGGGCTTACCATGGTGGTCAAGGGGTTCAATTTAGACAAGCGATTGTCCCACAGCTGGTCTACGGCGCCGGTTTTGTTCTTTGGCTCCTTCATCGCAACGATATTCTTGATTGTGGCGTTATACTTGGGGGCCTCTGCTGTCGTTTCAGCGATAGATAAGGAGCCCTTCTTGGCCAATGCTTTTAACATTGGGACCCTTACGGGGATTTTCCTCATAAACCCCAAGAGCTACGACCCCATAGCTTATGACATCACGACCATTGATTTAATAGTGATTGCGGCGGTGATAGTGTTGATTGCGAGAGGGCTGCACAAGCACTTGTCAGACGAGCAAAAAGTGTGGCACGAGATAGTATCGGCAACATTCTGCATTCTACTAAGACAGCCGCTCATAGAGATGTCGCTACTCCTCTTGGATCCCCGGAGGTCGCCCATCGTATTCGCTACGTGGACGGCCACGGCAGTGATCATCGCCGTGACGCTTACTGCCTTCTTCATGGCCTACGAAAGATTAAAGCGATAACTTGCTCTTATGAGATAGCGTCTGCTACATGTGGGCGTGATTCGATGGGTGGTCGGAGGAGAAGGAGAAAAATTGTCAAGAGAGTCGTGCGCAAGCCACCAAAGGTGTTTAGGTGCCCTGGCTGTGACATGATAAGCGTGACCATAAGCGTTGAAAGCGATGAAGCGGTGATTTCCTGTTCAAACTGCGGCCTGACACTTAGGATGGAAAAAGTGAAGAACTACGAGCCTGTTCATTATTACAATGCCTTTGTTGACAAATATTATTCGGGCGAACTGAGCGTTAAAGGTGAAGAGGTTGAGGGTAGAGAAGTACCTCAATGATGAGATAGAATCTAAAGGGTCTATTCACCTGTCGTTGCTCGACCCCGAAAAGCTGGGCCCCGAAGAAGCAGCTAGGCTCGCAAGCGTAGCGGAGGAGGTCGGGAGCTCTGCCATAATGGTCGGCGGCAGCCTCAACGTCAGCGAGGACGCGATGAACGAGACCATAAAAATGATCAAGGAGAACTGTAATTTGCCAGTCATAATTTTCCCCAGCAACGTCAACACGATAAGTCGCTACGCCGATGCCATATGGTTCATGTCGCTTCTAAACTCCATGAACCCCTACTTCATAATAGGCGCCCAGGTGCAGGGCGCGGCCATAGTCAAGAAGTACGGCCTCGAGGCTCTACCAATGGGCTACATAGTAGTGGGGGACGGCGGAACCGTGGGCATAATAGGTCAGGCAAGGCCTCTGCCTCCGCACAAAGCAGAGGTCATAGCTCTCTACGCACTCGCCGCGCAGTACTTGGGCATGAGGTTCGTTTACATAGAGGGGGGCTCCGGCGTCCCCGAGCCCGTACCGCCAAGCACTGTAAGGACCGTGAGAGGCTACGTCGATGTGAGGCTAATAGTCGGCGGAGGGATAAGAAGGAGAGACCAGGCAGAGGCCTTGGCCGAGGCTGGAGCCGATATCATCGTCACTGGAACCGTTCTAGAAGGGGAGGACGTGGAGCGCAAGTTAAGGGATGTAGTGAGTGGAGTGCTGGCGGGAGGGAGAAAGAGAAAGGGGCTTTAGGAAGGTCTCCTCTCTCGATACCTCGGACAATATCTCTTTATGACTTCAGGGTCCAAGCGCTTCCACTCAGATTCGGGTATGTATTCGCACAACAGGTTCCACGCTATCTCCAGAGTCGTGTCGAGGTCCCTGTTCTCGTAGACTCCTTGGTTTATGAAGCGCCTCTCGAAGGCGTCTCCGAAGGCCAAGTAGGCTCTGTCGCGCTCGGTCAAGGCTTCCTCTCCTATCACCGCTACGAGGCTCCTCAGGTCTACGGCCTCGCTGTAGCAGTAATAGAGCTGGTCGCTCAATTGTTGGTGGTCTTTCCTCGTGTACCTAGTGGCCTCTTTCATCAGCCTGCTAAGCGATGGGAGGGGGTTCATTGGTGGGTATATACCTTTACGATGAAGCTCTCGGCTCAGTATGAGTTGCCCCTCGGTTATGTAGCCCGTCAGGTCGACGACCGGGTGGGTGATGTCGCCTCCAGGCATCGTGACCACGGGTATTAGAGTTATGGTACCCTTTCTCCCGCGGATCCTCCCACACCTCTCGTAGATCTGGGCCAGCGCTGTGTAGAGGTAGCCGGGATAGCCCCTTCTGCCGGGCACTTCCGCCCTCGCTGCGCTTATCTCGCGAAGCGCTTCGCCATAATTTAACATGTCCGTCATTATTACCAGCACGTGCATGTCGTATTCGTAAGCCAAGTACTCCGCAGTCGTCAGTGCTACGTGAGGAGTTATAACTCGCTCTATGGCTGGGTTCTCAGCCAAGTTCAAGAACGTCACCAACCTCTCAATAGCTCCCGTCCTGATGAACTCGTTCCTGAAGAACATAGCCTCCTCAGCCGTTATCCCTATGGCGGCGAAGACTA
>DAIQQE010000137.1:0-3143 GCA_036786905.1 Candidatus Nezhaarchaeales archaeon
GTCTAGGAGATAGCCTAGTAAATCTTTAATTCTAGGCCCAAACTTCTCTAAGGTGTGATGAAATGATGACTAGTGCCGAGTCCTTAGTTGTGAAGGGACCGATCACTTCGGAAGAGCTAGGCGAGGAGCTGCCCCATGAACTTAAGGTCGCTGGGATAGAGAAGTGCATTCAGTGCGGCACCTGTACGGGCTCTTGCCCTTCTGGCAGGAGGACGGCCTATAGAACTAGAGTGGTCATTAGAAAGGCCCTATTGGGGTTGGGAAGGGACTTGTTGAAAAAGGACGACTTGTGGCTCTGCACCACGTGCTACACGTGCTATGAGCGATGCCCCAAGAAGATAAAGACGGTAGAAGCCATCATAGCCCTGAGGAACATGGCCGCAGCGCGGGGCTTCATGCTCGCTAGGCACAAGGAGGTAGCGAAATATCTGGTGGGCTTCGGGCACCTGGTGCCCATAAATGACCCAAACAAGAGGCGCAGGGCCGAGCTGGGACTGTCGGAGATACCTCCGACGGTTCACTCCTACCCCGAGGCGCTCGAAGAGGTCAAGAGGCTCCTCGAGATTACGGACTTCACCAAGCTCGTGGGGTGATAGGGGTGCCAGAGCTGAGATATGCGTTCTTCCTCGGCTGCATAATGCCCAACAGGTACCCCGGTCTTGAGGCCTCTATACGAAAGGTCTTCGATGGGCTGGGCATAGAGCTCGTCGACATAAAGGGCGCCTCTTGTTGTCCAGCTCCGGGGGTCGTGAGGTCCTTCAAGTTCGATGCTTGGCTGGCCTTAGGGGCCAGGAACTTGGCGCTGGCCGAGGAGATGGGCCTCGACGTCGTGACTGGGTGCAACGGTTGTTACGGCACTCTCAGAGAAGTGTGGTGTGAGTATCGAGAGAACAAGGAGGTCGCGGAAAAGGTCGACCGCTACCTGTCCCAGATAGGCAGGTCGTTCAAGGGCAAGATAGGGGTAAAGCACGTCCTCGAGGTCCTCTACTTCGACGTAGGGCCGAAGAGGCTAAAGGAGTTCATAAAAAGGCCATTGGACGGCGTGAGAGCGGCGGTCCACTATGGGTGCCATATACTAAAGCCGAGTGACAGGAGGCCTTGGAGGGACAGCGCGGAGAGGCCTAGGTTCTTTGACGAGCTCGTCGAGGTAACGGGGGCCAGGAGCATCCACTGGAAGGACAAGCTCATGTGTTGCGGCGCTGGTGGCGGGGTTAGATCTGGAGCCCTCGACGTGGCCTTGGACATGACGAGGGAGAAGGTCGAGAACGCGTATGCCGCCGGAGCCGATTGCATTGTCAACGCCTGCTCGTTCTGCCACCTGCAGTTCGACACCGGCCAGACGGAGATAAGCAAGAAGCTCGGAAGGCCATACGCCATGCCGGTGGTCTACTATACCCAACTCCTAGGCCTAGCAATGGGCTTCAGCCCTCGAGAGCTGGGCCTGCACCAAAACTTCATAAGCGTTGAGCCCTTCTTAAAGAAGATCGGAGGCCTGTGAGGCGCCTTCAGTAAAGCAAAGGGCGAGTGGAGAAGTGGTCCTCTAGAGCCTCCATGCCCTGTAAATCATCTCCTAGACTAGTTCTTTGCATTGACGCCGATAACTTGATAGTCTGAAGTCCTTGCGGCTTCTAACGCGTACCGGACGCTGTCGCAAATACACGGAGACACTCGACGAACAGTAGAAACCATTGAACTCTCGCTTGCAAGTTCTCGCTTGCATGAGGGCGAGAGAAACTATTAAATGCTAGCTTGCATAAGGGTGAGGGTGATCAGGTCTATGACGATGACTTATGCGTTCTTCCTCGGCTGCATAATGCCCAACAGGTACCCCGGCATCGAGGTCGCTACGCGCAGAGTCGCAGAGGCCTTGGGCATAAAGCTGATTGACATGCCCGGAGCCTCGTGCTGCCCGGCTCCAGGAGTGATAAGGTCCTTCGACGTGATGACGTGGCTGGCGGTAGCGGCTAGAAACCTACTCATAGCCGAGCAGTTAAAGGCCCCCATAGCCGTCGTGTGCAACGGTTGCTACGCCACGTTAAAGGAGGCCTCCGAGCTATTGAGGGAGAGGCCCGAGTACTTAAGCGAGGTCAATGAAATTCTCGCGACAACCACCGGTAAGAAGTACCATGGAACGACGGAGGTCGTTCATTTGTGCTACGAGATATACGAGAAGGTGGGCGTCGATAAGATCAAGGGTCTCGTCAAGAGGCCGTTTAACGCAGTCGTGGCCGTGCACTATGGCTGCCACATACTGAGGCCTGCTAGGAAGGGCAGAACTGATGACCCTGAAGACCCCAAGTTTTTAGATCAGCTGGTAGAAGCGCTCGGAGCTAAGAGCGTGTACTACAAGGACAAGCTCATGTGTTGCGGCGCTGGCGGCGGCGTCAGGTCCGGGCTAATTGACGTAGCCCTCGACTACACTCAAGAGAAGATATTGAACGCCAAGCGCTCAGGGGCGGAGTGCATCGTCAACATCTGCCCCTTCTGCCACCTACAGTTCGATAGGGGCCAGGGAGAGATAGAGAGCAGGCGCGGTATAAAGCTCGACTTACCCGTATTGCACTGGATGCAGATGGCGGCTCTCAGCCTCGGCTCAGCTACGCCCAGAGAGGTAGGGTTGCATGTTCAGGTCATAAACACGGACCCCCTTCTCAAGAAGTTGGGGTTTAGCTAGGTGATCGCCATGTCCTTGTTGATTGGGCCTAAGGACATGCAAAGGGAGCTCGTTGAAGAGTTAAACGAGTGGTCCGAGCGCTCTCTAATCAAGTGCATGGACTGTGGCCTCTGCACCAGCTCCTGCCACAGCGGTCGTAGAGCCTCGTTGAACGTGAGGAGGGTCATAAGATTGGCTAGGCTGGGCTACAGAGGCTTATCGGATATGAAGGAACTGTGGATGTGCACCACCTGTTACGCCTGCTATGACAGGTGTCCGCGCAAAGTCAACACTGTCGATGTCATAATTAAGCTGAGGAACATGGCTTTCAGAGGGGGGAGGGCCCTAGAGCCCCACAAAAGGGTGGCGAAGCTATTCGTCGAACACGGCCACTCAGTCCCCATATCGGACGAGGTCAAGGCCCTAAGGAAGAGCCTAGGGCTGCCCGAACTACCTCCTACAGTGCATGCGCACCCCGAGGCCTTGGCAG
>DAIQQE010000028.1:0-13065 GCA_036786905.1 Candidatus Nezhaarchaeales archaeon
TCATTCATATAGCTCTTGAAAATCCTAAAGATGTTCGAAGTAGTCGCATAGCGAAGGAGGCGGCTTGGCTACTATAGCCATGGCCCCTTTTAGGCCAGCGTCCTCTCCAAGGTCGGTTATAGTCACCTTCGGCTTCCTATTGGTTACGTACATGTCGATGTACTTCGCTATGGGCTCTAACACTAGCCTCTCGTTGTTCAAGGCTATGGCCCCTCCTAGGAATACTACTTCTGGATCGTAGCAGTTCACTACCGAGGCCATGCCAGCTGCGTTCAGTCTACCTATTTCCTCCTCAACTATCTTTGCAGCTAGCGCATCTCCTTGCTTGGCATGTTTGAAGAGAACCTCCGCGGTCAACTCGCCTCTACGATATTCGTGACTCAGTGGGCTGTCCTCCAACAAGTCTTTGTACTTCTCCTCCAAGAGCCTTTTAACGAATTCTGGGATGTTTATGCCTGAGCAATAGGCCTCCCAATGACCATAACCTCCGCATCTACACCTCATCATCCCACCGTAGTCGACAACTATGTGGCCGACTTCGTGGGCATTGCCATCTTTCCCTAGAAGCAAGTGGTCGTCGACTATGACTCCTGCGCCTATACCAGTGCTCAAAGTTACGTAAACCAAGTTCTTGAAGCCCTTTCCCATGCCATATACTTTCTCGGCCCATGCAGCGGCCACGGCGTCGTTGACTAAGAAGACGTCTTTTCCAAGCCTTTCTCTCAGCTCAGCCACTACCTTTATGTTCCTCAGGGGTGCGTTTGGAGGAGAGAGGATAATTCCTCTCCTCAGGTCTAGAGGACCTATGGAGGCGACGCCTATGCCTAAGACCTTATCGAAATAGTTCGAGAAGTGCTCCCTGATTTTGCCGACTACGAAGTCTATGAGGTCGTGAGCTATGGACGAGGTCCTGTATACGTACTTAGCGTATATCCTTCCATTGGCGTCCCCGAGACCCATTCTAGTCTTGGTAGCCCCTATGTCGATTCCTATGACGAGCTCTTCGCCCATAAGATCACCAGGTCCCTCATGATAAATTGGAGGCTAGTCATTAAAATTCGCTTGAGCGAAGCGGGTCTCCGCTTTTTGCTCGGCCACCTTTTTATAAATATTCGCTGAGAACTCTCCTCAGGAGGCGCGCAATGAAAAGGGTTCAGATATCGGAAATAGAGGATGGGATGAGGGAGCTAGTGGTCGAAGGAACCGTCGTGGAGAAAGGTGAGACGAAAACCGTCCAGACTCGATATGGTCCAGCGCAGTTGGCCTACGCGATAATAGACGACGGGACGGGCCGAATAAAGCTGAATTTGTGGAGGAAGCAAATAGACATTGTCAAGGTAGGTGCTAAGATAAGGGTCGAGAACGCTTTTGCTAAGGAGTTCAGAGGACAGGTCGAGCTAAACGTCGGTAGTAACGGCAGAATCGTCGTCTTGAGTAAGGACGGCTCGAGCACTAACCCCGCTTAATGATGAAGGGGCTGCTGGCTGAAGTCGTCCGTGTTGAAAGAAGAGACTGCTGAATGCATTGCCTTTCGTGAAGCGCCCCCTCAACTATTTTTCTTCCCTAAAGATTCTGAGGAAGACCTCGCTGTAAACCCTCCACCTTAGGGTTCCGAACTCCTCAGTCTCCCACATAAAACCCTCTTCATGTAATTTGCATGGGAATTCTTTGCACTCAAGGCAGCACCTAAATCCTCTGTTTAGACAACACCCTGCATATTTGCACGAGTTTACGTGGGCGTCGCAACCGTTACAATTACCTTGGATGTAGGCTTTACAAAAGCTACAAACGAGGCCGCAATACGAATGGAGTATGTCGCTTGCCCTTGGCATAGCAATCACCGAAATAAGTTTGGCACCCCAAAGCTTAAACTCGATCCTCTCCCTCCTTTTACCCACTCTCTATACTGATTCGATTACTTCTGTGGCTGTCTTACTGCTTAAGGCCTCCACCGAGCCCCTCGTGCTCAACCACCTTTCCGGCCCCTCCTGGGGTTTGCATCCCTCTACCATGACATTGCCCATTCGAGCTAGGGCCCTCTCTCCCAATCTTTCATCATCCCCATCAATCCCTCAATTTCGTCTACTAAGCCCTCTCCATCACTGCCGACTTGTGCATCGATCATGGAACTGCACCCGTTAAGCTTCTGACGTCGTGGATCGACCTCCTCGGCTTTGAGATCCCACACTTCGTGCATCAAGAGGAGGAGTCAAGCGACGTTGAGGGATCGCTCTTGATCCCCTCATTCCTAGTCTTTATTAGCATCGCTGAAGAAATACAGTTGCGAGCCTGTGCCATGATGAGTGAACTTCTATCTGACGAGATGATGAACACCGACCTTGCTGAGTGCACGGTTTGTGAGCAGGGGCTGGTGAGAGATGAAGTTGCGCTTAGGAAAGTTGCCCCCGAAAGTTCTCGAGAACTTCGTCTTTTCTAGGTTAGGAGTGGTCGACGCGAAAGTGCTCGTAGGCCCTCGCGTGGGCGAGGACGCAGCGATAGTAGACATCGGTGATAACAACGTGCTTGCGATACACGTGGACCCCATAACGGAGGCCTTGGAGAGAATAGGGTGGCTCGGCGTTCACGTGGCCAGCAATGACATAGCCGTCAGGGGTGTGAGGCCTAGGTGGTTCCTATCGACGATCTTGCTCTCGCAGAGCGAGCACCTCGAAGCCCTAGACTCAATAACGAGACAAATGGATGCTGCTCTCAAAGAGGTGGGCGGGATGTTAATTGGAGGCCATACCGAGGTCTCGCCAGGAATTGAGAAGCCCATAGTCATCGTAACCGCTCTGGGGATAGGGGCGCGGGACAAGGTGGTCTTGACTGGAGGGGCTAGGCCCGGAGACTATGTGATCATGACTAAGGCCGCGGGACTTGAGGGAACGGCGATAATAGCGAGCGACTTCAGGGAGAAGCTCTTAGGCCTAGGTATTTCACAAAGCTTGGTAGATGAGGCCATGGGCTTCTTCAAGGAGGTCAGCGTCGTGAAGGAGGCACTGGCATTGGCTGAGCTTAAAGCCGTTACGGCAATGCATGACCCGACCGAGGGCGGTCTACTAAATGGCCTCTTAGAGATAGCAATGGCCTCGGGGTGCGTCATAGAGGTTCATGAGGACAAAATACCCGTCAGAGCTCCGACGAAAATTATATGCAAGGCCCTCAATCTGGACCCCCTTAAGCTCATAAGCAGTGGAGTGCTCGTGGCGACTGTAAGGCCGAGCCTTTTAGACGCGGCGCTGAGCGCTCTAAACGACATTGGAGTAAGCTCCGCGGTAATAGGCAGGGTCTTAAGTAGGGGCGATCCGAAGCTACTCTTCTACAGATCCAGCGGCGAAGTCGAAGAAGTGCTAGAATGCCTTCAGGATGAGATAAGCAAGCTCTGGTCGCAGCGTCAATGAACGAATAGACCCCAATCGACAAGCATTGGAGGTTGTCGGCAATCGCGCCGAGGTCCTTGGTAAGAATATTAGTGAGGTCCAAGAGCGATAGAGACGCCGTTGAGAACTCTTTGAAGCGCTTCGTAGGTAGCGAGGTCGAGGTCGACAGCCTCAAAGGGGCACGCGAACTGAGCGATGTGGAACATCAGCTCAAGAGGCACTTGGACTTCAAGGGCTTAGTCATAGTCATGCTCGGATTAGAGGACTCAAACATACTTGGGCTCTCAACAAAATTTCCCGCTAACTTCGTTTTCCACCCAGTTCCAAGGTCGAAGGTCAGGAACGAGAGGCCTCACAAGATACTGCAACACTACCTCAACTCGAAGGCCAAGTTCAGGCTAAACGTGAAATGGAACCCCGAGAGCTCAGCGTATACTCTATATGGGCGAGGTGAGGTCCTCGAAGAATGGCGTATAAACCCAAGATACGACGTTTATGTGCCGACCAAAGGCATGGTGGATAAGCTTGTTCCCTCTTATGGTATAAAGCCAACGCTTATGGTCAAAAAGCTCGCAGGTCAGTACTCGCTATACTCTGGGGCGAAGCTGATAGCCGAAATGATGCTGTCGGAGAAGGGGTCCCATATAAGGGTCGACAGGAGAGGCTATGAAGAAGTACAAACCGCGGACTTGGACTACCATGTCTCGCTCAATAAGGACTTGCTAGAGCTTCTCGAAGCGGCCTCCCTAAACTACCTATCGAGCTTCGACGTCGATTACGCCATCGTGCCATGGAGCGGGGGCAAGGACAGCACCGCAACGCTAATCCTGTCACTGAAGGCCTTAGACAAGAAGGTCGTACCAGTATTTGTAGACACGGGTCTTGAGTTCAAGGAAACTCTCAAGTACGTAGACGACCTAGCATGTCAATTGGGCATATCGTTGGTCAAGATAAAGGCCCCCATTAAGGAGTCTATAGAGTCTGGTCGCAATTTGCCGACAAACAAAGACAGGTGGTGCACGCTCTTAAAGATCAAAGCGACGCAAGACTACATAAAGGATCTCTCCAAGAGCGGCAAGGTATTGATGGTGGTGGGTGATCGTGAGGCTGAGTCCTCGTCTAGGCTAAATAGACCAGCTACCATAGAGCACGAGGACTACATAGAAGTGGCACCGATAAAGCTCTGGAGCGCGATACACGTCCAACTTTACCTGGCCTTAAATAAAGTATCGCCCAACCCCATGTATGACTATGGCTTCTTTAGAGTCGGGTGCTACATTTGTCCTGCCTTGAGGAGCTGGGAGATGTCGCTAATATTAGAGGATGACAGGTTAAAGTACGTTAGAGAAGACCCGCTCTTCACGATTTTCGCGAAAGAGAAGAAGGTGTCCGTCTGAACCCTAGTCAAATTTGATCGGCACATTTTATGAGATATCGTGATTAAAGCATGGACGTGTCCCAAGTTTCTCGAAGGCCTATCCTCAGGTACAGCACTCTTGAGCGGGGCTTAGCTAAATAGCGCCGCGATATTTCACGTGGTCGGCTTCGTGCTGTTTCCTCACTGCTCATAGTGGGCGACAGCGACGTCATCTCAGCGATTGAGTAGGGGGCGCTCAATAAGCGAACCGCACGACGACATGGAAAGAGCTGGAGGGTTATGATCTTTGCAACATCTTAATAAGCCTCCAGCAACTCCATGTACTTACAGGACGTTGAGGAACCTATGGCGTTTTAAGGGGTTCTCTTTGAAGCGAAAGGCCAACATGGAGGAATTGGAAAGAGATCCCAAGCTCTGGTTTAAGCCGTACTGCAAGGCTTGTGGATTGTTGTTTAACAATTACAAAGAGTACATAGAGCATTGTGCCAGTGAACACTGGAGAACTAAACGATCGAAGGAACAAGCTTAAAGTTTTCTTCCCTCTCATAGGTATAGCGGGCTGCACGACACCTCTGCCATCACGGTATTTAAACTTCAACTTTAACGGGCCTACTTCGAGACGCAACACAGGACTCTGAGCCCTACCCGTAGTCGGCCCTCATACAACCAAAACTTTACTAAGAGCCCTCTTACATATCCTAACGCGATGAAGTTTTTAGCCCCACTCGTGAATTGCCATGTATTGTCCCGACGAGCTCTTGGAATTGGCGGAGGAAATAATGATAAGTTTCGCTCAATCGACTGGCTTGACCTCAAGCGCACCTCAAGATCGTTATCTGTGGACGGACGCCTTCGCCGCCTTCAATTACACATATCTCTATGCTTATACCAAAAGGTCTGTATTCAGGGATCTGGCCGTTCTATTGGTCGACGCTGTCCATCGAGTATTGGGCAAGCACCGAGGAGACGACGGCAGGAGTGGGTGGATTAGCGGGCTTAGCGAAGAGGAGGCGCGGGAGCATCCGACTATCGGCGGCTTGAGGATAGGAAAGCGCTTGCCAGAACGGCGGCCTGATGAGCCTTATGACCCCCTCTTCGAATGGGAGAGGGATGGACAGTATTACCACTACCTCACTAAGTGGATGCTTGCTCTGTGTAGAGTTTTCCAAGCAACGGGCGACATCAAGTACTTGAGGTGGGGCTTGGAATTGGCTAAGACCGCTCATAGGGCATTCGTCTACTCCTCGCCGATCGATAAACGAAAGCACATATACTGGAAAATGAGCATAGACTTGACGCGCCCATTGGTCTTCAGCGAGGGATTACACGATGCTCTCGATGGGCTCTCGACGTACTTAGAACTCCACTCAATTGCGAAGGAGGGATCTTCTGAGTTGCCCTCTTTGAGAAGCGAAATCCACGACTTATACGAGATGTGTAGGGACAAGGATTGGAGTTGCTGGGTGACAGAGGACCCCTTGGGCATAGGGGAGCTCCTCTGCGCCGCTTATCGGCTAGCGCGAGCACGTACCGACATCCTCGACCCCTCAACAATAATGAACACAGCGCTGGAGGCGGCGCACGTAAGCCTACGAGCTTTTCTCCCCAGAGACATAATCTACAGGCCTGCTGGCTCCAGGCTGGCCTTTAGGGAGCTTGGCCTCGTGATAGGCCTGCGCGCCGCCGAGAAGTTAGAAGGACTGATCCAAGAAGTATCGGAGTTGCGTCAAGCGGTAAGGTGCGTATTGAGGTTCAAAACACTTGCCGATAGGATCTTAGAATTTTGGCTCAAAGAAGAAAACAGAAGAACTCTTACATGGCTTGAGCATTGCAACATAAATGCCGTCATGTTGGCGACGAGTTTGATCCCCGATGGCTATTTAGGCCCTACTTAAGAGAAGGTCCATATTGATCAGCAAACCCTCGGCCCCCAAAGCCTGCGTGCGCCCTCTCTTCTAACCCAAGCTCTCGAGCTCATAAAGGGGTTCGTGTATGGCAAAGTCGCGTTGCTGAGCCTAGTGGTAGCCTTGGCTTTCTCGAGCCACTTAAAGCATTTTTCCCCATATAAGGAATAACGTAGAGCCATCGACACTCTATCAGTCAAATATCATCTTGTTACCGTATACGTCTTGGTAAACAATGTCAGAGAGCTTCTTCCTTGGCGGGGCTTGAGGTACCTCTTCGGGATAGCCTACTGGTATCAAGACCACGAGCTCCACGTCAGAGGGTAAGTTGAGGATTTTCGATGCCTTTTCGAAGTCAAGGGCGCCCACGATCACCGTTCCAAGCCCCAGAGCGTGGGCCTCTAGTACGAGGTTTTGAACCGCAAGCGCTACGTCAAACATGAGCCAGTCGCCTTTGTTCGTGACGGCGGAACCTCTGTAGAAGCCCGAGACACCTTTCTTCCCAAGGGCTGCTATGACCACTGGCGCGTTGGCGACGGCGTTTTTAGCAGGGTTCCTAGCCGGCACGAGCGTCTCAGATAGCTCTGCCTTAATCTTGGGATCCTTTACAACTACGAACTCCCAGCACTGGGTATTGGCCCAAGATGGAGCCCAGCGAGCGGCTTCGAGCAACTTTGCTATGACCTCATCTGGCACCGGATCGGGCTTGAGCCTTCTAACGCTCCTCCTACTTTTTACGAGGTCGATGATATCCATAGGCTCCTCTTTACCCTCTTGAACGTTAACAAATAAGCTTTTCCCCCCTCATAGTTCTGAGGGTCCGCGCCTCGCGCGAATCGGCGAAACTCTTTTACTAGTGGCCCTAGGAAAAATGCCTTGAAGGGATATGGTTATAGAGGGAAGGGAAAAGATAGTCAAAGAATCCGTGATCCACGTTGCTGGGCTTATGGCCTTGAGCGCAATAACAGCTCCCAAGGCTAGGGGCGTGGACAACGTAGTCGTGAGGGTTCTCGAGGATAGAGCAGAAATGGAGAAGCTCGCCGAGGCAATGGAGAATATGGCGCAACAAATGGGCGACTTCTTCAAGAGAGATGCCGACAACATAAGGCGCTCCACGGCCGTAGTACTTATAGGCTGTAAAGTAAAGGACATAGGCATAAAAAACCCTCCTGGGTACCCATACGACATAAACTTCGTATTGAACTTATTGAACTTGGGCATAGCCGTGGGCTCGGCGGCGAAGACCGCTTCGCTCCACAATGTAGACAACAGAGTGATGTTTAGCGCGGGCTTTGCCGCTCAGACGTTGAAGTTAATAGACGCTGATGTAGTGCTAGCAATTCCGCTTAGCGCGACGTCGAAAAGCATATACTTCGATAGGCCGGTAGTGAAGTAAGGGCTTGGTTCCGGAGCATGGACCTCAACTTCGCATCTTATCGATTAACCCTCATTTCCCTTTCACAGGACACGATTAATGAGGCAGATGGCGATTTCCCCTCTTCCTCGTTCGTCATGTAGACGCATCTTGACCAAAGCTTTTGAACGAACTTTGTGATGTTAGCAAGCCATAAACCACCACAAAAGAGTTAAGACTTCTCTCGACAAAGTATAGTATATGGCAGTAGTGTACCCTTCTGTGGACTGGTTAAATGAGCTTATGAGGGTCGTCAACAGCGACGCAACTTATAAGAGGGTGGCAGCAAACTGGGAAGGCGACTTCCTATGCATTGTCGAGATAGATCAAGAAGCCTTGAAGGACTTCCAGAAACCCAAAGTCTTGCGTGGGCTCATATCGTTGTTAGCGGCGATACCTAAGGATAAGAGAAAGGCCTTCAAGGGAACGCCCACCGAGAAATTTGCTCAAAGACTCGGGATAGCTCTGGACCAAGACATCGATCCCTCAAAGCTGGACTACGAGGAAATGGCGAAGAAGGTTGCAGAGATAAAGCTCGACGAGATTAAGGGCGCATCGATACACATATGGCTCGACTTCTGGCACGGAGAGTTGAGGAATGCTAAGCCAGTCGCGCCAGGAGAAATCCCAAGCCCTAGATTCACCTTAACGGGGCCCCACGTAGCTTTCAAGGAGGTAGTGTCTGGTAAGATAGACACAACAACTCAGATAGTGAGGGGGAAGCTGAAGCTAAGAGGTGACCTAGGGTATATGATGCGAAACGCTGCTGCTGTGACGAGATTCGGCCAGCTGATGTCGTCCATACCAATAGACACAGATCCATAGGTTGACTGGGAGCCTAAGCCATGTGGACCTTCGTCTCTCCACGAACTATAGTATTCGGTGACGACGCATTAACATTCCTCGAGGGCGAGAAAGCGAGTAAGGTTCTGATAGTCACCGACGATACGATCGTAAAGCTAGGCTTCGTAGACATGGTCAAGAATAGCATCAAGGCCGAGAGGATAGAGGTCTTCAGCGAAGTAGAGCCAGAGCCCAGCATAGACACGGCGCTCAAGTGTGCCAACGTCGCAAGAAAGTTTCAACCCGATTTGATAGTAGCAGTAGGTGGGGGAAGCGTTATGGACGTAGCCAAAGCTGCGAGAGTGCTAATGGAGATCGACATAGACCCCATCGCGATAACGCCCTTCACGGATCTCTCGGAGTACGGCTATAAGAAGAAGGCGAGGCTAACAGCGATCCCAACAACAAGCGGAACGGGCGCCGATGCCACTTGGGCCATAGTCCTCACGGACAAGGAGGAGGGCAGAAAGCTGACACCAGCTAACAAGGAACTGATCCCAGATGTAACGATTCTCGACTACCGCCTCGTGGCCAGCTTGCCTAAGAAGCTCGTGTCGAGCACGGGCTTTGACGCGTTAACGCATGCCATCGAAGGCTACCTCTCGATTTGGAGGAACGACTTCAGCGATGCGCTATGCGAAAAGGCTGTCGAGATAATTCTCGAGAACCTCGAGAAGTCGTACAACGGCGACGTCGAGGCAAGGGCGAAAATGCACATAGCGGCAACTATGGCCGGCTTGGGTTTCGGGAACTCGCAGGTAGGGCTCGTCCACTCACTGGGCCACTCTTTCGGAGGAGTATTCAAGTTGCACCACGGACTCTGCGTAGGGGTCTTCTTGCCATACGTGATGCAGTTTTACTTAAAGAGCGATGCCAGATGCAGGATGAACTCTTTGGCGAGGAAGGCCGGGCTCACCGATGCTAAGGCCCTCATAGAGAGGGTCGTGGCCCTGATGAAAAGCGTTGAAATGCCCACAAGGCTCTCAGAGATAATCTCTAAGAAGGACTTCGACGAGAACGTAGAAAGGCTCGTAGTCAATACGATGAACGACCCTAGCCTAGGGATGAGCCCTAGAATACCCGACGTCGAGCAGACTAGGATGATTTACGAGTACGCCTTCGAGGGAAGGAGTGTGGACTTCTAAGGAGGGACAAGGGCGTTGTTCGGGTATTGTGGTAAAATATTGAAGGTCGACCTCTCTAACAGGACCACCTCTGTAATGCCCTTGGACGAGAGAGACGCTAAGCTGTTCATCGGAGGCTCGGGGATAGGCGTAAAGTTGCATTATCAGTTTAGGACTTATGAAAAGGATCCTTTCTCCGCCGAGAACCTCCTCGTAGTGATGACAGGGCCGCTAACAGCGACAGCCATACCAGGGACGAGCAAGCTGATATTCTGTGCCCGTAGCCCTCTGACGAATATATGGGGCGAATCGGCGTCGGGAGGAGATCTGCCCGTCTACTTGAAGTACTGTGGCTGGGACGGCATAGTCATTGAGGGCAAGAGCGAGAAGCCAGTCTATTTAAAGGTGGACAAGAGCGGCGCGGAGATAAGGGATGCGAACGGCATTTGGGGCAAGGGTTGTTACGAAGCCCAAGAGATAATGGTCAAGGAGGTGGGCGAGAAGAAGGTCGCTACCGCTGTAATCGGACCAGCGGGAGAGAATTTGGTGAAGTTTGCCAACATCCAGGTGGACAACACGAGACACGCTGGGAGGACTGGGATGGGTGCCGTAATGGGATCCAAAAAGCTGAAGGGCATCGTAGTTTGTTACGACCCTAGCGACAGGTTTGAGGTAAAGCTAGCTGACAGCGAGAAGCTCAAGGAACTAATCTCTCAGTTCGTGGAAGTGATAAAGAACGACTTCATCAGCACCATGTTCAAGGATCTCGGCACCTCGGGCTACGTGGAGAGCGCGGAGGTCTTCGGTGACTTGCCAGTGAAGTACTTTTCGAAGGGGGTTTTTGAGAACGCGACCAAGATATCGGGCGCGACCATGGCGAGCACTATCTTAAGGCGTAACGATGGTTGCTTAGGTTGCATCGTCAGGTGTGGTAGAGTAGTCGAGTACAAAGGAAGAGAGATCCACGGTCCTGAGTACGAAACCGTGGCCTCATTCGGCTCACTCCAGTTAAACGATGACTTAGAGTCCATCGTCGAGATAAACCACCTTTGTAATGACCTTGGAATAGACACCATCTCTGCGGGAGTGACCATAGCCTTCGCCATGTGGATGACTGAAAAAGGTATTGGCAACTTCAACGTCAAGTGGGGAGATCACGAAAGGGTGAAGGAGCTCGTAAGGGACGTGGCCTTCAGGAGGGACGTCGGTAATGAGCTCGCCGAGGGCACGCGCTTTCTAGAAGAGAAGTATGGCGTTAAGGGCTGGGGAGCGCACGTCAAAGGCCTCGAGATACCAATGCACGATCCAAGGGCCTTTGCCTCTCTCGCATGTGCGTATGCGGTGCACCCAAGGGGCGCTTGTCATCTACCGCATCAAATGTATCTTTACGAGATGGGCAAGACCCTTGAGGAATATGGAGTGATGTCGACCGATAGGTTGTCAAGTGAAGGCAAGGGCGTTCTTTTCGCAAAGGTCCAGGACTTTAGCGAGCTTTTCAACGACGTGACTATGTGTGCTTTCATGCCCATAACGCCTACCATGCTTGTTGAAATGCTGAAGTGCGTGACAGGATTCGAGTTCGACGTCTTAAGCTTGGCAAAGGCTGGTGAAAGAATAATCACTCTTAAAAGGCTGTACAACCTTAAGTGTGGCATAAAGCCCGAGGAGGACGACACGCTCCCGCCCGTAATACTACAACCAGTCGAAGGCGGGAGTTCCGGCAACGTGCCAGACGTAAAGAAGCAAGTCCAAGAGTACTATGAGTACAGAAAGTGGCCTGGTGGCATTCCAAGCTCTGAGAAGCTGAGGGAGCTTGAACTGGAGCTCTAGAAAGGTGCCTCAACCACTCCATTTTCTTAGTTCAGCTAAGGAAGCCGTGAGTTTTGCGAACTATCGTTTTGAAGAAATTCTTTACGCTTCTCTCAAGGAGTTAACTTTTAAGCTCTAGAGTTCCGAGGGGTCGGCGAGGCCATGAAGACGGCGCTCGAGCTCGTTGAGGCGCTCAGGAGCGGCGAAATGAGGGCTTCAGAGCTAGTGGAGGAATGTCTTGAGAGAATAAGGTCGCTCAACCCGAAGATAAACGCCTTCGTAACCCTGAATCCAAGAGCGCTCCAAGAGGCCGAGCGCTCTAAGGACAAACCTCTTGCAGGTTTACCGATAGCGGTAAAGGATAACACCTTTACGAAGGGTCTGAGAACCACCTTCGGCTCTAAGTTATTTGAGAGCTTCGTTCCGAGCGAGGACTCAGTGATAATCGAGAGGTTGAGGAAGGCGGGGGCCGTCATCATAGGAAAGACGAACATGCCCGAGTTCGGCTTAATAGCTTACACCGATAACGTGCTCTTTGGTCCTACTAGAAACCCTTGGGATTTGAGGAGGACGGTCGGAGGCTCTAGTGGTGGGAGTGCCGCTGCAGTCGCAGCCGGGATGGTCCCGGTAGCCACAGGGAATGACGCTGGCGGGAGCATAAGAATTCCAGCTAGCTTTTGCGGGATCTACGGGTTTAAGCCTACTTTCGGTAGGATACCTCTGCATCCGCCTACTCCCGTCTTAATCGACCTAACGTGCGAAGGCTTCTTGACGAAGAGCGTAGAAGACATGGCTCTCTTGCTAGACCTTGTGAAGGGGAGGGATGAAAGAGATATGTATTCATTACCTGATGACAAGAGGAGCTACCTCAAGGAGCTCGAAAACCCAATAGATGACGTGAAAATAGCGTTCTCTCCTAATCTCGGCTATGCGATAGTAGACCCAGAAATCGAAGAAGTCGTGAGGAGGGCTGTGTTCAGACTGGAGAAGTTCGGAACGGTCGAAGAGATCGAAGTGAGCCTACCATGCTTAGAGAAAGAGCTAAGAACGAAGACAGCTTTGGAGTTCATAACCTTCATTTCCGAGAGGCTTGAAGAGTGGAAAAGGGTCGCATATCCTCCTCACCTGGGCTTTTTGCGCTTTGCCGAGGGCCTGACTTACAAGGATTACATAGGGATTGAAGCGAAAAAGCAAGAGCTTTGGAGGGCCGTAA
>DAIQQE010000029.1:0-9854 GCA_036786905.1 Candidatus Nezhaarchaeales archaeon
GGTCGCGCACGCGTCCCTCGCCACTCCCTCCATGTACTTTAAATGGTCCTCTACGTAGACGTCTCCGGCGACTATCTCCGAGGCCCCTAGCCTCTTGAGGAGCTCCACGGTCTCCTCCCTCTCACGACCTTTCCTCAGGTGCTTCACCAGCACTGGCACGCCAGCCTTCAAGTGGGTCTCAACGGACTTGCCCATGTTAACTAGGTGCGGACTAGGCCTAGGGAACTCGTAAGAGAGTATCAACGCTAAGTCTACCCTACTCACTTTCATCAGGGCGTAGAACGAGTCCTTGCCCCCTGAACTGAAGAGCACCCTCAAGCCGTTCACCGAGCGCTGGACGGTTAAGAGGTCTGGCCCAATGACTGCTCGGACCCTCTTAATCCTTGCGCCCCTCGTGAGTACATCGACCAATGATTAAATCGATGTGCGGGGCTCACGAGCCTACAACCACAGAATCCGACGAAAGCCGCCCCACTCTTTGGGCCCAAGGAGGCCGTCGGGGCTCATAAACTCTTCGAGAAGAAGCCGTCGGCCTTCTTGTAGCCAAGTCGCTCAAGCTCTTTGAGGGGCAAGGACCCCGCGACCATTAATAGCCTGACCGAGGAGATCGGGGATTCGAGGGCTCTCAAGGAGAGCTCCTCGACCCATCTAAGGAATTCAGCCACTATGTCTGCCTTGAGCGGGCATAAAACCGCTACCACCAAGCCCAAGACTCCGACCTCGAGCAGCGTAGACTCAGCGTAGGCTACCTCGCAGAGCGCTACGTGATCTCTGAAAGGCTCCACGAAGACCTCGTACATCTCATCTCCCCTGATAACTGGCTTAACGCTCCAAAGCCTTTTGAGGCCGAACGCGTAGAGCCTCGCTTGGACCCCCTCGCTCGTGACGGTGGCCCTGAAGGTGACCTCCCCGATTTCAGGGTCACTCAGCTTACGTTCAACGGTCGACGGCAAGTCGACCCCCTTCCACGGCCAAGCCTTCTTGGTTCGACGATCTTTATCAGCGAAGCGCTCAGATCGATGGACCGACGCAAGGAGGCATTCAATGCGCAGGGATCTTGGGGATGAGTCGTCCGGGAATGAACCCAACATTGAGCTTCTTGCACTCGGCCTCTAAGAACTCGACGACGTCTCTTGGAGCGTTTTCGACGGCGAGTATCGCCATGAACACCTTCCTCCCCGTGATCCTCTCGACGAACTCCACGTCTTCTAAGAGCTTGTCAAGCTCGCTTCTCGCTTCGTCGACGTTCGAGATATAAGTCGTGACCCGGCCAACCACGAGGGGATCGACGTTGAAGAGGTCCACCTCCCTGACGGTCTCGCCGTAGACTATCCTCGCGCTGGCCGAGACCCTGATCCTCTCCTCGGGCACGCCACTTAACCTGAGCGTCTCCTCGACGAACGAGGCCGCGAAGTCGTTGAGCGTTGCGCCGACGGTCCTAGCTAATGTGGCCACTGCCCTCTCGAGACCCGTCACCCGCCCCTCCAACCTCACGTAGGTTTCACGAAGCCCGTGGACCTCCTCCCATAGCTTGTTCTGGCCCTCCCTAAGGGCCCTGATCTCCGCTAGGATCTCCTCGAACTTCTTGTCGTGTTCTTCGAGCCTCTTCAGGATCTCGGATAAGCCTAGGTAGCCTGCGACCGCGTACCTGAACTCTAAGTCCTTCTCGAGCAGGTCTAGGAACTCCTTCCTCAGCCTTCCAGCGACTCTGGCCATCGGTAACAGTCTCCTAGCAAAGGTCATATAAAAAGGTTGAGCGCGGCCTACGTGGCCCCCCGGCGACCGCTTCGAGGGGATGCCTAAAATAGAGCTCCGAGGCTGGGCGCGTTGGCATTGATGGCCGTCCGAGCTCGAGGACCGCCGCCCATAGCTTGATAAGGAGCCCCGCCTTGCGATCGGTCTTGACAACTCTAAATGCTGTAGCACCTTCCCCCGACGGACTCGACGAACAGCCTCACGTAGTCCGGTGCCACGCTCGCCAAGCGCGAGGCCGTGCGGTACGCTATTACCTCGACCTCCAGCCTCTTGTACTCCTCGGCGAGGGCCAAGACCTCCTTCTTAGGATTGTCGGTCAAGAAGACGTTCGCGGCCCCGTCGGATATTATGTAGAGAGACAGCTTCGAGCCCTTGTACACCCTCCTAAACGCCTTGAAGTGATCGAGTGCCGTCAACAACGCCGGCGTGAGGGGCGTCGATCCCCCTATAGGCACTTTCTCCAAGCCCTTGTTCACGAAGTCCAAGTTCCTAGTGGGCCCCGCCACAATTATCGCCTCCGTCCCCCTGAACACTATGAGGGAGGCGTAGGTCCTCTTCGTGTAGGCCTCCTCCATCAACGACCTGAGCACGCGCTTCGCAATGGAGACCTTCTTCTGGGCGAGCATGCTCCCGCTGGCGTCCAAGAGTATCGCATGTAGCGCCGGTACCCTCTCTTTCCTGACCCTCACCCTGACGCACGAGGGATTGATGACTATTGGCACTGCCGGACTGTGCGCTACCGATGCCCTCAGGCTTGCCGACAAGTCCACGTCCACGGACTGTCGCTCAAATGGCGGTACGGCGTCTATCGGAACCCCCTTGAGAGATGCTATCGCCGTCGTCTTGAAGCCCCTCGAGCCCCTGCCAAAGGCTCTACCCCGCGCTCCAAAGTCGGAGGTGGGCCCTCTGCCAAGGGCTATCGAGGCTTCGCTGAAGTCCTTGAGGTGGGCCTCGATCCTCTCGCTCCTCCCGCTGCCTACGGCCCCAAAATCGCCATTCGGTCTCGGGCTAGCCTCGCGATCGCCCTCCCTCCGCCCCTTATCCGGCTCGGGCCCCTCGCCTGTCAGCTCCTTGAGCACTTCGTCGAACTTCCTCTGGGGCTCTTCGAAGGGCCTCGACTTGAGCCTGTGCTTCAAGGCCAGCTCCATGGCCTTCGTGACGTCGCTTAACCCGACGCGCGCTCTCCCCTCCAACGCGGCGATGGCCTTCGCCGTCCTAGTGGTCACTATCTCGGCCCTGTGGGTCTTGATCCCGAGCTTGACGACGGTGGTCGTCACGAGCTTCAAGAGGTCTCTGTCCATGACGACGTTGCTCACCATCTCCCTTGCCTTCGCGATCTTCTCCTTTATTTGCTCCTCGTAGGGCTCCCACCTCTCGTAAAACGACTCCGGATCCCTCGCGAACTCGTCGACCCTCGCAACTATCTCGGCCCTCTCCTCCGGATCCATGGACGCCTCTACCGGTATGTACAGGCCGAACCTGTCGAGTATCTGGGGCCTCAGCATGCCCTCCTCGGGGTTCATCGAGCCCACTAGTACGAACTTGGCGGGGTGTTTGAAGGAGACCCCCTCCCTCTCGACGACGTTCCAGCCACTCGCGGCCGCGTCGAGTATGAGGTCTGCTATGTAGTCTTCTAACAAGTTCACTTCATCTATATACAGGATCTGCCTGTTGGCCTCTGCTAAGAGCCCGGGCTTGAAGGAGACCCTCCCCGCCTTAATGGTCTGCTCTATGTCTATAGAGCCCGCGACCCTGTCGGGCGTCGCGTTCAGCGGGAGGTCCACTACGCGTATCTTCCTTGGCTCGTGCTCTATCCTCTCCCCCTTGGACCAGAGCTCGTAGTGTAGATCGCACATCTCGAGGGGATTGAAGGGGTTACAGTTAAAGGGACAGCCCTTGGCCACGGGTTGCTCCGGCAAGACTTGAGCGAAGGCCCTCACGAGAGTCGACTTCCCCGTCCCCTTGTCCCCGGCTAACACGACGCCTCCGATTAGCGGGTTCACGGCGTTTACGAGCAAAGCCAGCTTAGCGTTCTCCATGCCAACTATAGCGCTGAAGGGGAAGTATATCTTGTTGTGGTGCTTCACGATCCCTCGCCTCTAAGCTTAGACGAGCCTTGAAGCGCCGACCATCCTACTAATCCGCGGGCTAGCGTCGCTGACCATCTGGACTGATATATTGTGCACAATTTAAGCTTAGCGATAACACCAATGCCTAGATCCCTCGACGTGAAGTTCACAAAGGACCCCCGGCCAGAGGCCTTAGGCGCACAATCCAATGGCCTCACACAGCGTCCTCTACGACTATGAAGGGCCTCGGGTTCTTGACGAGTGCCGCCTTCACGTTGAAGACTTCCACCACGTTCTCCGGCGTCAAGACGTCTTCGGGCTTTCCAATTGCGTACACCAGGCCATCCTTCATGAGGACGGCCTTGTCCGCAAACCTGAGTGCTAAGTTGATGTCGTGGAGAGAGGCTATCGTCACGAGGCCCCTCTCCTTAGTTATCAACCTGACGAGCTTTAAGACCTCGATCTGGTACCTTAAGTCAAGATGGGAGGTGGGCTCGTCCAAGAGCAGGACCTTGGGCTCCTGAGCTAAGACCCTCGCGAGCATGACCTTCTGCCTCTCTCCTCCGCTCAGCTCATGTAGATAGCGATCTGCCAATCGCTCGACGCCAGCTAACTTCATGGCCTCCTCGACGACCTGTACGTCGCGAGGGGTTAAGGCCCACGCGACGTGCGGCTTCCTCCCCAGAGCCACGACCTCCCAGACGCGCATCGGGAACCTCGATTCAACGCCTTGCGGCATGTAGCCCATTAGCTTAGCGAGCTCCCCCTCTTTGAGCTCTCTCAAGTCCCTCTCCCCGACGTAGACGGCACCCTCCTCGGGTCTCAATATCTTCGAGATGGTCCGCAGGAGCGTCGTCTTTCCCGAGCCGTTGGGCCCCAAGACCGCCGTAACTTCGCCCTGCTGAAACTCCACCGTAACGCCGTCCAACGCCCTGAAGGCACCGTAGTAAACGACGACTCCCTCAACCAAGATCCTCACTGCCATATCTGTCTCCTCGCTCGCACGAATAGCCCCAAGAAGAAGGGCGCGCCGAACATGGCGGTGATGACTCCTACCGGTATCTCGACAGGCCTCATCAACGTCCTCGCCCCTATGTCTGCAATGGTGAGGAGAGACGTGCCTATTATCGCGGCCATTGGGATGACGTACCTGTTGTCAGTGCCTATCAGATGGCGGGCTATGTGAGGCGACATGAGGCACACGAAGCCGACCGGGCCTATTTGGCTCGCTACGAGGGCCGTGCTGAAGGCAGTGGCGAGCGTCCCCACGAGCCTCGTAGTCCTCGGGTTCGTCCCCAGAGAGGTAGCGGTCTCGTCCCCCAACGAGAGGGCATTCAGGTCCCAAGCTATTTTGAGCGATAACATCGCTGAAATGACGAGCGCGACGATGAGCAGGTACGCGCCAAGCCAGTCCACTCTCATCAAGTCCCCCATGGCCCACAGCACGAAGATCCTTAGCTGGGTCTCTCCAGCCAAGTACTGCAGGAACGACGTAGCCGCCGAGAAGAGGTAAGCGATGGCTATGCCGCCCAAGACGAGGGACTCAGGCGTCATGCCTCTGAGCCCCGCTAAGCCAGTCACAACGACTATCGCTATGACCGAGAGCACGAACGCGTTAGTCGATGCGGCTGCGGTTAGGGCGAGGGGATCGCCCAAGCCTATGAGATTCCTGCCCACGATTATTGCCAAGGCGGCTCCGAAGGATGCGGCTGAGTTTAAGCCGAGAGTGAACGGAGAGGCTAACGGGTTTCTGGTGAGGGCTTGTAGGACGGCGCCGTTTATCGCCAAGGTAGCCCCGGCTACTAGAGAGGCGATTGTCCTAGGGACTCTGTAAGACCACACGATTGTCCCCTCGACGCCCTCGACGTTCCCGATGAGAGCGGATAGGACCCTGTCAAACGGTATGGATATCGAGCCTAGGGAAACGGACGCGAAAAATAGTAGGAGCGGTAGCGCTGCTGCTAGGACTACAAGTGCGCCCTTCAGCTTGTCGCTGGGTAAACCCATATCCTCGCCCCTACACAGTACCTGTCAATGCCCATGGTCCGAACGAGGTCGTTGAAGAGCTCGTTCAGGTCCACGTCCTCGAAGAGCTCTGGGTGCAACAGCTTAGCCATCAAGACCAATTGCACGGCCTTGCCGTAGCCGCCGTCGTAAATGCTCGAGATGACGTAGACCCTATTGTTGGCGACGGCCGGGATCGACTCCCACCCTGACCTCCTCTTCATCTCGTCATAGAGGGCCTTCAGCGCGCTCTCGTTCTTAGCTATACAAGGGTTGTAGGCTGGCATCATCCAGCCCGGAGCACACCTTATGATCACGTCTGGGGCCCTCTGTATCACGCTCTCTGGGGACACTTGGACGAACCCCTGACCTCTGGCCTTTAGGTCCGAGAAAACGTTGATCCCTCCTGCGAGCTCTATGAGTTCGTGGAAGATAGTGCCGTTGGCCGGAGTGGAGTACGGCGAGTACCATTCGAGGTACACCCTCGGCCTATTCGGCGTGCTGGCGACCCTCTCGCTAACCAGATTGATGAGGGCCTCTATCTTCTCTGCCAATCTTTCAGCTTCCTCGGTCTTGTTTATCACGGCCCCTAGGACGCGTATCTCCCTCGCCAGCTCCTTGACGTCTAGAAAGCTCAGCCTGATCACCTTGATGCTGGGCGGGAGCTTCGCCTCGAGCTCGCTCTCGGGATAGTAGAACCTCGTAGGCGCGATCACGACGTCCGGCTCGAGAGAGGCTATTACCTCGACGTTAATCTTCGCCCCTGGGCCGTAGAAGGACCCTATGTCCACTACGTCCTTCGAGAGCTTCTGCGAGAAGATGGGGTCTCCTCTAAACGAAGCCATGGAGGTGCCCACGACCAGGTCAGTGGCGTTTAGCGAGGCGAGGGCCCAAACGGCGTACGTCTGCGCCGCGATCCTCTTGGCTGGTTTCTCAATGACTATGGCCCTTCCATCGGAGTCGACGATCGTCAGAGGGTACTTGGTGGATCCTGCCTCGACGCCAACGCCGTTAGTCGACGTGGACGTAGAGGTCGGGGAGCTAAGGTAAATCGTCAAGAGGCACGCCATGGCGATTATTAGCGCTATCGATGCCGTCAAGACGTATGCTCGCTTTACCACACGTTGTCACCTCATCAATGTTACTTTCTTACGAATTAGTAACACAAAATATAAAGCTTACTCGCAAAAGTAGGACGTAGGGTTCGCGATCCATTCTCCGCCCTAACGTCCCGTCACCATCTTACAAGGTCTTGCAACTACGTCGAGTTCGTGCTGCGCCGATGACGCCGCGCACCCGTCTAGTCAGCTCTCGAGGTCTCTCCGCGTACATTAATGTGGGCGTAGGGTCTAGAGTTCGTGGAAGACTTTGTGTTACTAAAAATTTATAAGATAACACCGAGAGTTCTCGCGGGGGCTACGTTGACAGATCAATTGAGCATAGCGCTAATATCAACTAAGACCACCCTCCGCACGCTCTTCGAGGCCGTAGAGGCCGTCGAGAAAGAGACCGGCGTCAAGCTGAGCTTAGACGTCGTCTATCACACGTGCGACTTGGAGAGATTGGACTTAGCGGACTTGACTTCGAGGATCCTGAGGGCCGATGCGATCCTTATAGACAGCAGGGGGACTGGCCTCCCAGAACAGCTGGAGGAGGCAGTCAATAACTCAAGAGCAAGGCTTGTCGTGCCATTGATCCCTGGAGGAACCTCGCTGGCCTACCTAAAGCTAGGAGGCCTTTCAGGAGAGGCCTTTACGAAGAGGATGAGGCCCCTCGACTTCGATGCGGACAGGCTCGACGCAGAAAAGATTTTCAAAGTCGTGAACCTCGTGGAGAGAGTCTCAAAGACCTTGCCGCTCGGGGTCTTGAAGGACTACAGGAACTACGTCTGGATTACTAAGTACTGGGTGTTTTGGGGCAAGAGGAATTTAGAGAACATGCTCAAGCTGATTCTATCGGAGTACTTTGGGGTTAAGGCGAAGTTCGAGGAGCCCAAGCGAGAGGCGGACAATTGCTTATACGTCCCAGAGAAAGGGCTTTGCACCGACGAAGTCGTCGTCCCCAAGAGGCCAGCCGTAGCGATCTTCCTCTACGGCGGCATGCACTTCGAGCAAAACTTGCCAGTGGCCGTGGCGCTCAAGAAGGAGCTCAAGTCATTGGGTATAGACTCCCTCTTCGTCGTCGGCGGCTCGGCCGAGGGCGTGCTGACGCAACTGAACACATTGGAGAAGTTCACGATCGTAAACGGCAAGCCCGTAGTAGATGCAATCTTGAGCCTCCAGCTCTTCACGATCAACGGAGGGCCTTACGGAGGCGACGTGGAGCCTACTAGGAGGCTCTTCTTGAGGGCGGGTTACCTCCTCTTCAACGGCCTGATAGCCTACCAAAGGAGGTACTCCGACTGGAGGGCTGATCCAAGGGGCCTCTCGCCCATAGAAGTCGTCATAGGCGTTGCCCTCCCTGAGATAGACGGTGCCATCGAGCCGATAATATCGGCCACGGTCGACGACACCCAGAACACGGACATGGTCGTGCTGGAGGAGAGGGTGAGGAAGAAGGCCGCTAGGATCGCCAAATGGATTCAGCTGCGCCACAAGCCCAACAGCGCCAAGAGGTTAGCGATCATAATCTACAACTACCCCCCTGGAGAAGAGAACGTGGGCACGGCGGCTTACTTGAACGTGTTCGAGAGCCTCGCTAAGCTGTTAAGGGCCTTGGCCGATGCAGGCTATGCTGTGGAGCCCAGGTCGAAAGACGAGCTAGTGGGGCTTGTCAGGGACCTACTTGTGAACTCGCCGAAGTGGAGGTCATACAGAGAGGGGGTCCCCAAGCTCCCCTTGAGCGAATACCTCGGCTACTACAACTCCCTGCCCAAAGAGCTCAGGGAGGGCGTCGAGAAGGTTTGGGGCCCGCCGCCAGGAGGCATAAACGTCGACGAAGAGGGCGACTTCGTCATACCGGGGGTGGCGTTGGGCAACGTGTTCATCGGCGTGCAACCCGCTAGGGGCTTCCACGAGGACCCGAAGAAGCTCTACCACTCGAAGGACTTGCCCCCTCACCACCAGTACTTGGCCTTCTATCGATGGCTCAGAGACGTCTTCAAGGCCGACGTCATAATTCATCTCGGCACTCACGGGACGCTGGAGCTGTTGCCCGGCAAGGAGGTCGGGCTATCAGAGTTATGCTGGCCAGACGTCTTGATATCCGACGTCCCTCACGTCTACGTCTACCACGTCACCAACCCCTCGGAGATGACGATCGCCAAGAGGAGGGGCTACGCGTACATAGTCACTCACGGCACGCCGCCCTTCACGAGCGCTGAGCTCTACGGGGAGTACAGCGAGCTCGAGCAACTGATCCACGAGTACAACGAGGAGCGCGATAAGGAAAAGAGAGAAGTGGTGCTCTCGCTCATCAAGGAGAAGTGCGCTAAGCTGAACCTCAAGTGTGATGACCTAGAGGGGTTACACAGTTACCTGTACGAATTGAAGAGGAGCGCCATCCCCAAGGGACTTCACGTGCTCGGCGAGGTGTGGAGCGACGAAGATGTACTCAACTACGTGCTCTATGCCGTCAAGAGGGACGGCGAGGTGAGGTCGCTCACCAGGCTCATAGTCGAAGAGAGGGGCTTGAGCTACGACGAGGTCCTATCGAGTCCTGGAAAGGCGTTCGGCGACGCCAAGGGGTACGAAATTCTCGACAGCGCCGAGAGGACGGCGAGGGAGATCGTAAAGCTCCTCATGTCAGGTGAAGAGCCCGAGAAGGTCGCTAAGAGGTTCTTCAAGAAGTTGAGGAGTGAGGCCCTCGAGACCTTAGAATACGTGAAGGACTTGTGCGGTAGGATTAAGAGGAGCGACGAGCTCGGCTCTCTCTTGAAGGCCCTCAAGGGCGTCTACGTGGAGCCCAGGGTCGCTGGCGACCCCATCAGGACCCCCGAGGTCTTCCCGACGGGCTCTCACGGCTACGCCTTCGACCCGAGGCTCATACCAAGCAAGGCCGCCTACCTCAAGGGCTCTAGGATCTCTG
>DAIQQE010000029.1:9954-13012 GCA_036786905.1 Candidatus Nezhaarchaeales archaeon
TGGTCCTCGGAGGAGGAGCTCGTCGACGTCTACTTGCAGGACATGGGCTACGCGTACACGGACAAGCTCCACGCCGCCGAGGCGAGGCACTTCCTGCCAGAGGTCCTCAAGACCGTCGAGCTGATAGCCCAGGTCAGGAGCGCTACGGAGTACGACGTCGGCGACCTAGACCACTACTACGAGTTCTTGGGAGGGGTGAGGAGGACGATCGAGTTGCTGACAGGGAAGAGGGTCGAGGCGCTCTGGATAGACACGACGGGGGATAAGGACTCCGTCAAGGGCGTCGAAGAGGCCGTGGAGCTCTGCGCGAGGGCGAGGTTGCTCAACCCGAAGTGGATAAACGCCATGCTCGAGCACGGTTACGACGGCGCTCGGAACATAATGAAGAGGGTGGAGTATCTGCTGGGACACGCGGCCCTGACCAAGGCCGTCGACGAGTGGATCTGGACCGAGGTGGCGAAGACTTACGTCCTCGATCTCAACGTCAGGGAGAGGATCAAGAGGGACAATCCGTGGGCCCTGCACAGGATAATAGAAGTGCTCTACGAGGCGAATAAGCGGGGTTACTGGAGGCCCGACGAGGGGTTGCTCGAGGAGGTTGAAAGGGTAAGGTTAGAGGTCGAGAGGTTGCTGGAGTGACCTCCTGCGGCGCGGGCCTCCACCGACTTCTTCGAGCTCTTGCGAGCAAGGCGACGCTTGGGGACGTTGACTTCCTCCCAGCTCTGAAGGTCAGCTCTAGATCGTGAAAGAAAGTTTAAGTCCCTTAGAGACGCGTGTACTCGTGATATGAGAGAGCGCCGGGTCGCTTTCGTGGGCTTGATTAGGGATCACAAGACGAGGGTCGGCAGGATAAAGGCTACGAGGGGTGGTAAAGCTGGTCGTGAGGGTGAGGGTGAGGTTGCATAGAGGAGACAAGGAGGTCGAGACCAGCGCCCTCGCGAACAGCGGTTACGAGTCCGAGACGCCGCAGGTTTTGATGCCGATAGAGGTCGCAGAGCTCCTCTCGCTCTGGCCTCCCACGAGCAACGTCGAGGAAAGCGTCTTCGAGACCGCAGGAGGCCCTCTGAGAGTCTGGATAGCGACGAGGGCCGTTGAGATAAAGGTCGTCGTACCCGATGCGGACACGCGGTACGTGGACGCGGATGCCGTCATCTCGCCGATGGCGGACGAGGTCTTGCTGAGCGATAAGATGATAAGCGAGCTCGGCCTGGCCCTCGAGGACGTCGGCAGAGGGCACTGGAGGTTCGCGTGGGAGCCTAAGGAGAAAGTCAGGAGGAGCGAGCCCCCGAGGTACTGGAGGTGACCGGTGGGCCTCGTCTGCTCGCTAGAGGTCGTTATCCAAACCTGCGCGGCGCCTCCATATCAGGCTAAGGCCTCAGCGTGATCGAGCGAGGGCTTGTGTGTTGTACTCGTCACTCACGATGCCCGCGACGAGAAAGTGGTGAGGTAGGGCTTTATGCGCTCGAGACGAGCCTCTCTAACCTCGCCTTGACCGCCTCTATGAACTCCTCGGTCGTCAGGATCGCCTTGATGGGCCCTTCGCAGACCTTGGCCACGTCTTGAGTCACGTAGCCCTCCTCGATCGCGAGCCTAGTCGCCCTCTCGAGGGCTTCGGCGAAGCCAACGAGGTCGCTTAGCCCGTCGAGCTCCCCCCTCCTCCTCAGCGCTCTGGACCACGCGAATATTATCGCCGTCGGGTTCGTCGACGTCTTCTCGCCCTTAAGGTATCGATAGTAGTGCCTCTGGACGGTGCCGTGAGCCGCCTCCGACATGTAGTGGCCCTCGGGGGACATGAGCTCGGACGTCATCATTGCGAGGCTCCCGGAGAAGGCCGAGGCCACCATGTCTGAGAGCACATCTCCGTCGTAGTTCTTGGTGGCCCACACGAAGCCCCCTTCGGACCTCATGGCCCTAGAGTACGCGTCGTCTATCAAGTAGTACTCGTACTTCAAGCCCCTCCTCTCAAACTCCTCCTTGAACTCTCCCTCGTAGACTGCTTGGAATATCTCCTTGAACCGAGCGTCGTAGACCTTAGATATCGTCTCCTTCGCGCCGAACCACACGTCCAAGTTGTTGGTCAGCGCGTACCTGAAGACGGATCTAGCGAAGGACTCTATCGACTTGTCGAGGTTGTAGTAGGCCTGCAATACCCCGGGGCCAGCTAGCTTGGGCAGCTTGGCCTTGAGCTCCTTGCCCGTGGCGGACCTGAAAACGACCTCCGCTTCGCCGGGCTCGTCGAACTTTATCCCGACGCCCGAGTATATGTCGCCGAAGGCGTGTCGGGCCACGACTATGGGCTTCCTCCAGAACCTGACGGCCGGGGCCACGTTCTTGACGATTATCGGGGCCCTAAATATCGTGCCGTCCAGCACCTCCCTTATCGTGGCGTTAGGGCTCCTCCACTCTTTCTTCAAGTTGTACTCCCTGACCCTCTCGGCGTTCGGGGTTATGGTAGCGCACTTGACCCCCACGCCCCACCTCTTGATGGCCTCGGCAGCCCTGACCGTGACCTCGTCGTTGGTCTCGTCCCTGACCTTTACGTTCAGGTCGTAGTACTCGACCTTCAGCTCCACGTAGGGCTCGATGAGCTTCTCCTTGACCCAGTGCCACATGACCCTAGCCATCTCGTCTCCGTCTATCTCGACTATTGGATTGACCATTGCCGTCCTCTTCATACTCGACACGCACCCTAGAAATTTAAGGACGGGGCTATAAGCCACTCGCTTTGAGGTCTCCGTCGATTATAACGGGAAAGCGGCTTACCGAAGAGAGCTTGCTGTCGACGTCCTCGAAAAATCCGACGAGCTTCTCGACCTAGATGGAACCGATGTACGTGAAACGAGAGGCATTAACGGAGCTAGGGGCCGGCGCTTATGAAAGCCCTATTAAGGTGCTGGCTCTTAGCTCTAGCGGAGATAGTCGTGGGCCACGTCTTCGTTAGAGCTAAGTTTAGGGGAAGGGATGTGGTGGAGCTCGAGAAGGTATTGGTCGACACAGGGGCTTCGTTCACGGTAATGCCTTTGGACATCGCCAAGGACAAGTTCATTGAAACCCCGTT
>DAIQQE010000138.1:0-3118 GCA_036786905.1 Candidatus Nezhaarchaeales archaeon
GGCCTAGCACGCTGGAAGAGGGTTAGCGATACGAGGTCGCGAGGAGCCCAAGAGCTTCTTTTCGGCGTGCCCTCACGTTTTCTAGGCAAGTCCAATGGAGGAAAGAGAGAAGATAAGTGTCACGCAGAAAACACAAAGCGCTTGACACTAATGCTTCGCCACACTGTCACGCCCCATCCAGAACCTGTCGAAGAGGATGTAAGGGCTTATTGAAGACCAAGCACATCCCTTTTTGACCGCCACTTAGTACGCGTTTTCTCTAAGGCTTTATGCACCTTCCAAACACCATAGGTGCAAGGGTTGTTAGGAGTCGACAAGATAGTAAGCGACCCTCACTTAGAGGTAGAGCGAAGGACTATGCGCTAACGGCTCTTGAGGCACGCGACTTTCGGCTACCGGTTTTGGCCCTCCTACCTCTCTCCTGTTTTTAAGCAAATTCTCACATGAGTCTCAGGGGACACATTCTGCGTTGGACCTTTAAACTCAGAAATACCTTGACCCTCTTAGCCTTCACGTTACCCTTACTAGTTCCCTCATCGTTATTCGGATCACCGGGGGTTGTCGAGGCCGATACCTTCATAGCACCCCCTTTCGACAACTATTGGCGATGGGAAAGCGGTTATAGGGAGCACTTCAGAGGGCCCTATGGGACTTGGTACGTAACTGCGCGCTCGTGGGGTTATTGCTTCTACTACGACGGTGAGACGAGGAACGTCCCAGTTCTGGGTTGGTGGTATTACATAAGGGGAATCAAGGGAGGCGTACTGCTTAGGGTATTTGCTCTTGATGACCCTTTCTGGGCCTTTGCGGGCTTTTACGAGCAAGTCTACATCCCTGAGGGTACCTCTTACATAAAGGTGAAAGCAAACATCAAGACGGTACAGCCGTTTGTGGCCTACTTTAGTTACCCATATAGCCCAAGCTTGTGGAATCCATGGGCTCGTGCACGAGTGTACTTCCAAGTATGTATCGCTAAAGGAATAGATGGCTTGCCCAACACTCCAAGCTGGGATAGTGCGAGTACCGGCTACACACAATTGCTGTTTACTCTCGGGCCGGGCGAGAGGGTTGACGCTGAGAAGACGTGGACCCCCGAGATTACGATAGACCTTGGGCGTGACAATATCGGGCCGGGCTGGTACTACATCTACTTCGGCCTTCTTGCCTACGCAGATGCACGCCTCAGTATCTACGAGTCCTCGTATTACAGCAACACACCATGGTGGGCGCGCAACGACTGCGCGTTCCAGTTCCAGAGCATAAGCATAACCTTCACCCGATCGCTGACCGTGAAGGATCCGCGTGTGGCCTTATCCTTCACTTCCCCCATCGATTGGAGGCTAGAGGACGAGGACTCAAGCGTTGGGGCATTTCCGAAGGGCTGGACTGAGCCAAGCGGTCCCAGCGGTCCCACGAAACTAGCCTTTGGGGACTTCTTCAAGGTCGACGTCTACGCAGAGGTCGAGGGCGGTCTAGGAGAAGATATCACTCTCAGAGCCTTTCTCTCAAAAGAGTACTTTTGGACTATAGACCCCACCGACCCGTTCAACAGGACGAAATACGTCGAAGGCGGCGAGTTCTTAGTGACTAAGAAGATAACAGAGGATGACTTAAAGAAGGGCTTGGTTTGCTTTTCTTCGGACAAGGTTTTTAGGGTCAAGCCTTTTCAAGAGGTAGATTACACCGACGTACCCGTCACGATAACGATCTCCTATGGCAGGATCTCAAAGACCTTCACTGCAAACGTCAGGCTAGCCTCAATAAGGCCGGAAATTCGCCAAGTATGGGGCTCTCCTTTCTCTTGCGTTATAAAGGTTTACGGAGTTTGGTGCGATGACGGCTCTAAAGTCAAGAACAGGCCATATCTCTATTATGGCCTAGACTTGGAGTCGAGGAGGATTTGCATGAAGAGTGGCATCGACTCAGAGGGCTATAGCTACGCAAAGACCGACCCGCTCGACCCTCATATTCTGAGGCCCACAGGCTACGCCGTCAATAAGCAGTCCCTAATGCTCGTGACTTCGGCTACCGAGGAGTTCGCCCTGAGGAGCTCTTACGTTGAGTATAGAGAGCTCGCCATCTCAGTCCTTCAAAGGAGTCCAAGCGAGCTCAGGTTGAGAGTCTATGAGTACAAGGAACCCTATAATCCAGTTCCCAACGTTAGAGTTACCCTCATGGTCAAAGACTTGAACGTGAATGATATAAGAGAGTATACCAAGACGGCCAATTTAGACGGTTGCGTCACGTTTAGCCGTAGCGAGCTCTCGTTGTCAAATAGCTACGAGCTCTGGGCGTGCGCTTGGGGTAGCGACGGCACGGGGGTCCTCTACGGGAGAAGCCCATTTGGTTGCATATTGCTTGAGAGAGCCTAACAACCGAAATTGCTTGTAGCAGGTCCCCCAAGCTTCCTTTGCCCTCTTTTGCTAGAGGCTAATGGCTAACCCTTTACTCGTCCCTGTCAATCTACCATCTTCTTCACGTCTGTCGCTCTCCTTCTGGGGCCATTCAAAGTCCCAAAGATTGCCATTTCCGTCTCGAGACTCTCGCGATGCCTAACCCACATGAGGATGACCCGTGAGAATTGCTCACCTAAGGTAAGTGTTGCAATGTGACATCCTCGCGCCTCAATCCTGTATAACTCTAAAGCTTTTAACCTTTTATTAATGCCTTAACCTATCAGTGAATATTGAGGCGAATTCTATGTTCGACATCTTGTGGATAATTTTCGTGTACTTCTTCTTGTTCTCCTTCTTATGGCCTTACGTGAGACAGAGGATGATTCAGAATGATAGGATGAACCTCATTAGGAAGCTCGAGCTTGTCACGAAATCGCGCGTCATAACTATGATCCACAGACAAGAGCGCGTCTCCCTTTTCGGCATACCGATCTACAGGTACATAGACATTGAGGATTCAGAGCAAGTCCTCAGGGCTATAAGGACTACCCCTCCAGACGTCCCCATCACCATGATAATTCATACGCCTGGAGGCCTTGTATTGGCGGCGGCGCAGATAGCCATGGCCTTGAAGGCTCACCCGGCCAAGAAGATAGTCATAGTCCCCCACTATGCCATGAGCGGAGGGACGCTAATAGCCCTTGCTGCCGACGAGATAATAA
>DAIQQE010000139.1:0-3082 GCA_036786905.1 Candidatus Nezhaarchaeales archaeon
TGAGTGGGCCGCTCGCTGGGCCGCCCTCAACGTAACAATAGAGCCCTTCGGCAAGGAGCACGCCGCAGCGGGGGGCTCCTACGACACCAGCAAGCTGATAGTCAAGGAGGTCTTCGGCAAGGAGCCTCCGATACCGCTGACCTACGAGCACGTGATGATAGGCGGGAGGAAGATGTCGAAGTCGAAGGGGAACGTGTTCACGCCGTCTCAGTGGTTCGAGGTGGCCCCTCCCCAGACCCTGAGGTTCTTCCTCTTCAGGGTACATCCGATGAGGCACAAGGACTTCAGGGTCGAGGACCTGCCGAACCTCGTGGCCGAGTACGAGAGGGCCGAGAGGATATACTACGGGTTTGAAGGACTTCAAGACGATAAGCTGGCGCACTTGGCCAAGAGGAACTACGAGCTCTCCCAGATAGGCGAGCCGAGCCCTCTGATGCCGATACAGATGCCCTACGACTTCGCGGTGGTGCTGGTTCAGCTCTACCCCAACATCGACTTGAAGAGGCTCCTCGAGATATTGAGGCTCACCGGGCACCTATGGAGAGAGCCGAGCCGAGAGGACTTGGATAGACTACTGACCAGGTTGAGGCACGCGTCTAAATGGGTGGAGAAGTACGCTCCCGAGAGCGTCAGGGTCAAGCTCCTCGACGACCCTTCGACTGTCAGGGACAGGATCTCGGAGAAGCAGAGAGAGGCCCTCGCCAGGGCCGCCGAGCTCTTGCTCGAGAAGGAATGGGACCTTAACGAGCTCAACAACAAGCTCTTCGAGCTTTCAAGGTCCCTCGGACTAGCCCCTCCCGAGTTCTTCGAAGCAGCCTACCTAGCCCTCATGGGGAGGAAGTCGGGCCCGAGGCTCGTAAACTTCATCGCCGCGATAGGGAGGGAGAGGGTCGCCAAGCACTTCCTCGTGGCCGCTGGAAGGTGCACGCAACAACCTTAAACGTGACCCCCGAGCCCTCCGAAGCATATAAAAGCGCGCTGGTTGGAGGGCCTATCATCGCATTGCCCGAGCTCAAAGCCCGGCAAGCTTTAACGACCTTGGACAGGCCCTTGTCATCCATGCAAGCCTTATTAACTGGGCTAGCGTAGAGTTAGCCTTGCTAAAACGAAGAGAAGGTGATGTGAGTGGAGCTGTACTGGCTAGCCCTTCTGGCCTCTTGCGTAGCCTTGGCTGTTGCCGCTGGCACCACGGCTCTAGTGCTCGCCAAGCCCAAGGGCAGCGGGCGCATGATCGAGATATATGAGGCCATCAAGGAGGGCGCCAAGGCCTACTTGAACAGGCAGTATAAGACGCTTATGGTGTTCATTGTCCTGCTCGCAGCGATCTTCGCTGTATCGGTGGACTACAGCTACTTCGCTTCGGGGCGCTTTGGATCTACTTACTTCCCCTACACAGGCCTGTCGTTCTTGGTTGGCGCAATCTTCTCAGCCCTAGCTGGCTACGTGGGGATGAGGGTCGCTGTGGAGTGCAACGTCAGGACAGCCAGTGCAGCGAGTAGCGGGCTGAGGGCCGCTCTAGGCGTCTCCTTCAAGGGAGGGCTTGTCATGGGGCTGTGCATGGTCGGCCTAGCGCTTCTGGGGGTGACGCTGTTCTACTGGGCTTGGAGAGATCCCCTGCTCTTCGCTGGCTTCGGCTTCGGCGGTAGCTTGGTCGCCCTATTCGCTAGGGTAGGCGGGGGCATATACACCAAGTCGGCTGACGTGGGAGCAGATCTAGTAGGTAAGGTTGAGGCAGGCATACCGGAGGATGACCCTCGAAACCCCGCCGTCATAGCTGACGCCGTCGGCGACAACGTAGGCGATGTAGCAGGCATGGCCGCCGACGTCTTCGAGACCTACGCCGTGACACTGATAGGCGCGATGTTGTTGGGCTGGTCGCTGTTCGAGGCAACCAAAAAGACCGTCTTCTTAGAGTACCCGCTGATCTTGGGCTCGATCGCCATATTCTCGACGATAATCGGTGCCCTCACGGTTAGGGCCAGAGAAGGAGGCGACCCTACTCCAGCCATACTTAGGGGCATAGCTGTTACGGCGGCGCTGGCCATCGTGGGCTTCTTCTTGGCCACGTGGCAACTCTTCGGATCTCTGGATCTGTTCTACTCGGCCCTCATCGGCGTGGTCATAGTCGTGCTACTGGCCTTGCTGACCGACTACTACACCTCCTACAGGCACTCGCCGACGAGGTCCATAGCGGAGGCCGCTCAAGCGGGCCCTGCGATTAACATAATAAGGGGGTTGGCGAATGGCCTCGAAAGCGCCTTCTTGCCAACGCTCGTAATAGCACTCGGCGTCGTTGGAGCGTACCTGCTAGCTGGAGGATACGCTGGCAACGTTGACATAGGGATGTACGGAGTGGCCGTGGCCGCCATGGCTATGCTCTCCATAGCTGGCATAATTGTCTCCGTCGACGCTTATGGTCCTATCGTTGACAACGCCGGCGGCATCGCCGAGATGGCCGGCCTCGACCCCAAGGTCAGGGAGGTGGCGGACGTCCTCGACGCCGTCGGCAATACGACTAAGGCCTTGACCAAGACGTTCGCGATAGGTAGTGCTGGCCTTGCGGCGCTTTCGCTCTTGCTAGCGTACATGAAGGAGATCGCGAGCTATAAGGGGGTCTCCCTCAGCGAGTTGACGTCAAACTTGGCGCTCACGAGGCCTGACATAATCCTCGGCCTCTTGCTCGGAGGCGGCATAGTCTTCCTCTTCGCCTCCTTCTGCATGAAGTCCGTAGCCAAGGGGGCCTTTAGCATGGTCAATGAGGTCAGGAGGCAGTTCAGGGAGATAGCCGGGATCATGGATGGCAAAGCCAAGCCAGACTACGCCAGGTGCGTAGACATAGCCACTCGCACTGCCCTGAGGGGCATGGCCCTGCCAGGAGCTCTAGTGATCCTGAGCCCCATAATCGTGGGCTTCGTGTTCGGCCCCTACGCTCTCGCGAGCCTATTAATAGGATGCATCGTCGCGGGCTTAGCGCTAGCGCTAATGATGGCCAATGGAGGAGCGGCGTGGGACAACGCTAAGAAGTACATCGAGACCGGGGTTTTTGGAGGAAAGCGCTCACCCGCCCATGCAGCGGCGGTCG
>DAIQQE010000030.1:0-12642 GCA_036786905.1 Candidatus Nezhaarchaeales archaeon
CTCAAATGACTTTGAGGACCTTCCACTTCGCCGGTGTAAGAGAGCTCAACGTCACGCTAGGCCTGCCACGGCTCATAGAGGTCCTCGACGCAAAAAGGACGCCCTCGACGCCTTTAATGAGGATAGAGTTGGACGAAAAGGCGAAGTACGACAGGGCCAAGGCGGAGGAACTAGCGAGGAAGATACAGCACGTGACTATAGAGAACGTCGCGAATAGCATAAGCATAGACTTCGGCCAGCAGATGATTTACTTGCAATTGGACGAGGAACTCATGAGGGACAAGAGAGTTACGCTTGACATGGTCATCAATGCCCTAAGCAAGCACAAAGTAGGGACCGTCGAAAGCGTCACGGAGAGGGAAGAGGAAAGGCCCGACGGAAAGAAGAGGAAGATCGTAGAAATCGCCATAGCCGTGCCTGAGGGGTTAGAGGCCTCGAAGTTAATAAAACTCAGACAGAAGGTATTGAACATAAAACTAAAGGGCATAAAGGGACTTAAGAGAGTCGTGGTCAAAGAGGTAACAAAAGACGGAAAGAGCCATTACTACCTCGAGGTCGAGGGTTCCAATCTCCAAGGGATATTCAACAACTTAGATGAGCTGGAGGGCATTGACCCAACAAAGGTCATGACGAACAACATACATGAAATAGCCGAGGTCTTGGGGATCGAGGCTGCGAGAACAGCCATCATAAACGAGGTCATGAGTGTACTCAGAGAGCAAGGCCTTGACGTCGACATAAGGCACGTAATGCTGGTCGCCGACTTAATGACCCTAACTGGAAGGGTGAGGCAGATAGGCCGGCACGGTATAAGCGGTGAAAAGGCCAGCGTCCTAGCGAGAGCGGCGTTCGAGGTGACGACTAAGCATTTATTAGAGGCCGGCGTAAAGGGTGAGGAAGATCCTCTAGCCGGCGTCATAGAAAACGTAGTGGTGGGGCAGCTGATACCTATCGGTAGCGGCATGGTTGAGCTTAGGGTGAGGCACGGGGGCGAGTGAGGTGGTCAGCCTAGACAGAGAACTAAAGGTCGCTTTGAAGACGGGGAACGTAATTTTCGGCAGCAAGGAAGTTTTAAAACTAATAAGCCTTGGCAAGGGGAAGTTAGTGATCGTCGCTTCGAACTGCCCTGAGCTTGTAAGGGAGCAGATAGAGTACTACGCTAGGCTATCTAACATACCAGTCTATCACGCGTCGCATACAAACATGGAGATTGGAGAGATTTGTCAGAGAAGGCATTCAATTTCATCACTATTAGTGTTAGATGAGGGAGAATCCGAAATCTTAAAACTTGTAGAACAATAGGGTGATAGCGTGCCAAGCATAAGGTTGTCTGACGAGGAGATGAGGTACATAACACTCTTCGAAAGCATAACTGGAGCCACGGCCAAGGACTGCATCATCGACGAGGACGTCAATAGAATAATCTTCGTGATAAAGAAGGGAGATATGGGTATGGCCATAGGGAAGAATGGCGCAAACGTCAAGAGAGCCACAAAGCTCATAGGGAGGCCTGTCGAGGTGGTAGAGGCCGGGGACACCCCCGAAGAACTGATTAAGAACGCGCTCTTCCCAGCCAAAGTCCATGCAGTTAAAATATCCAAGGACGTTTCAGGAAGACTTATAGCGCACGTCGCCGTGGACCCGAAGGACAAGGGGCTGGCTATAGGAAGGGATGGCCTGAAAATTAGGAGAGCGAGAATATTAGCTAAGAGGTACTTCGACATAGACAACGTCATAATAAAATAGTGGGCGTTTTGAAGCAAAGTAAATATATGAGTCCTCTTCAACGTCTATCCCAACCCCGGTGCTTGGTGTGACGTCATGGGCAGGAAGTCGCCTCGAGGATTATTTTCGGCTAGGAAGTTAGTGCAAAAGCGGAAAAAGTTCAGGTGGAGTCAGCGAGAGTACAAGAGGAGAGTACTGCGATTGGATGAGAAAGTTGATCCTCTCGAAGGGGCACCGATGGCACGAGGCATAGTCCTCGAGAAAGTTGGCGTCGAGAGCAGACAACCCAACTCAGCTGTTAGAAAGTGCGTTAGGGTCCAACTAATTAAAAACGGCAAACAGGTGACGGCATTCGTCCCAGGAGACGGTGCGCTGAACTACATAAATGAGCACGATGAGGTGATAATAGCTAGGATAGGCGGACCTCAAGGAAAGTCGCTTGGCGACATCCCAGGCGTTAAGTTCCAGGTTATAAAGGTCAATGGGGTGAGCCTCAAAGCGATTTTACAGGGCAAGAAGGCTAAGCCGACGAGGTAGAGAGCTTGCCTAAGAAGGCTACTAAAGTTAAGGAGGAGAAAGGGAGGCCAAGCGAGCCGTTAAAAGTGGGCATAGACCCGAAGGAGATCAAGCTATTCGGCAAGTGGACGTTTCACGACGTTGAGGTGAAGGATCCAGGCCTGAAGAGGTACATCTGTTTAAAGCCCATTTTCCTCCCCCATACAGAGGGCAGGCATGAGCACAAAAGGTTCGGCAAGGCGGAGGTTCCCATAGTCGAGAGGTTAATAAATAAGCTCATGAGGCCCGGCAAAAACGCTGGCAAAAAAGCTCTTGCAACAAACATAGTCAAAAACGCTTTCGAAATAATACACTTGAAAACGGGCAGAAACCCCATACAGGTCTTAGTCGAGGCCATAGAGAGGGCCTCGCCGAGAGAGGAAACCACGAGGATAGCTTATGGTGGAATAGTCTACCACCAATCCGTCGATGTCTCGCCGCAAAGGAGAGTAGACCTAGCGCTTAGATGGCTGACGGAAGGCGCTAGGTTGGCCTCCTTCGGCAACCCGAAGACCATAGACGAGTGCTTAGCTGACGAAATAATAGCCGCTGCCCAAGGAGACCCTAAGAGCTATTCGATAGCTAAGAAGGACGAAATCGAAAGGATAGCCATGGCCTCCAGATGACTTCGTCGACATCGCATGAGGCTTGAAAGTTCGAATAAGGGCATAGGGCTCGAATCAGTGAAAAACTTATTAAAGGGTTTTTGGTCTGGAGTTTACGCTATAAGTAAGTAATCCATGGTGGTGTGGAGATGTCATCGGAGAAGGAACACTTAAACATGGTGATCATAGGACACGTCGACCACGGGAAGTCGACCTTAGTGGGACACTTGCTGTACTTACTGGGGCAAGTGGATGAGAGAAAGCTGAAAGAAATAGAGGAAGAAGCCAAGAAAATGGGCAAGGAGAGCTTCAAGTTCGCGTGGATACTCGACACCTACAAAGAGGAGAGGGAGAGGGGGCTGACTATTGACCTGTCGTTCTACAAGATCGAGACCAAGAAGTACGTCTTCACGCTCATAGATTGCCCGGGCCACAGAGACTTCGTCAAGAACATGGTCACAGGAACCTCGCAGGCCGACTGCGCATTACTAGTGATATCAGCGAAGAAGGGCGAGGCTGAGGCTGGCATGGGCCCGGCGGGTCAGACGAGAGAGCACGCCTTCTTGGCTAAAACGATGGGCGTGAATCAAATTGTTGTGGCGATAAATAAAATGGACGATCCCACGGTCAATTGGAGCCAAGAGAGGTACAACGAAGTCAAAGACGCTGCCTCTAAGATGTTGAGGATGTTCGGCTACGACGTCAGCAAGATCCACTTCATACCAGTCTCGGCGTGGACCGGGGACAACTTGATAGAGAGGAGCAAGAACATGCCCTGGTACAAGGGTCCCACGCTCATCGAGGCCCTGGACACCTTTGTACCCCCGCCAAAGCCAATAGACAAGCCCCTCAGGATACCGATCCAAGACGTCTACTCGATAACCGGTGTGGGCACCGTCCCCGTAGGAAGGGTTGAGACCGGAGTCCTGAAAGTTGGCGATACCGTCGTCTTCATGCCAGCCAATAAGAAGGGCGAAGTGAGGTCGATAGAGACCCACCACGTAAGGATAGAGAAGGCACTGCCAGGCGACAACATAGGCTTTAACGTCAGAGGGGTAGCCAAGAGCGATATCAAGCGAGGGGATGTATGCGGGCACCCTGACAACCCACCAACGGTCGCAGAGACCTTTACTGGGAGGATATTTGTCCTGTACCATCCTACTGCTATAGCTAAGGGCTACACACCAGTGGTTCACGCCCACACAGCCAGCGTCGCCTGCAAGTTTGACGAGATATTGCAGAAGATAGATCCTAGGACTGGCGCTGTCATAGAGGAGAACCCACAATTCATAAAGCAGGGCGACGCGGCTATAGTGAGGTTCAGGCCGATAAAGCCGCTTTGCGTCGAGAAGTATTCCGAGATCCCGCAGCTGGGGAGGTTCGCCGTCAGAGACATGGGCAGAACGATAGCAGCTGGAGTGGTAATTGACGTAACTCCAGCCAAAGTCTCTTAAGCGGCTCTAACTTAATTTTTACAATTTTTTGGAGGTCCTTCGATAATGGTCAGGAAAGCGCGGATAAGGCTCTCAAGCCCAAACCTCGAAGACCTGCAACGGGTTTGCGAGGAGATAAAGGCCATATCTCAGAAGACAGGTGTGAGGATTAGAGGACCCATACCACTGCCCACGAAGAGGTTGGTCGTAACGACCCGCAAGGCGCCTTCGGGGCAGGGATCGCACACCTTCGATCACTGGGAGATGAGGATTCACAAGAGGCTAATTGACATGGACGCGGAGGACAGGGCTCTGAAGTCGCTCATGAGAGTTCGGATACCCGATAGCGTCCACATAGAAATAGAGCTCATATGAATTCATTGTAAGTCCGCCTCATTTCGAGGCTTTTAAGATTTTCGACTTTTAAAGCTCTAAGTGAAGCTAACCAGCCCTCGTCGTAAGGGCTCGTGTTCACAAGCCAAGGCTCTCTTATGAGCCTCTCATTCACTTCGATCACCTCACAGTCCATCGGTGAGAGCACTGCTATCACGGCACTAATCGATTCTAACCAAGCTATTGGACAGCCTTCTTCCACGAAACGGTCTCCTGAGAACTCCACGTTAATCACCGTTCCTAGTTGTTCTTTGAGATAATCCGTCACGCCAACTACGACGACGCCGTTTCGCGTTCTAACCCATATGTGTCTTTTAAGACATGAGAAAGATTGCGTCCTGCGTTTCGCGTTCCTCATAATAGCGTGCACTCTATAATTTCTTCAGCTCTCTGACCTCTATTGACAGAGGATTTTGGCTGAGTGCCGAAGAGCATTTGGGGCACCTCCCGTTGAACTTCTTGACTATGTCCCTCGGCGGGATCAAGTCGTTGCCCTTATAGAGCACGTACCCACACTTCGCGCACTTTATTATCTCAGGCAAATTCAACACCGTACTTCTATTAGAGCGCCTGCTCATAAGCCTTCGTCTCCTCGTAACTCGAGAACAAAGAGGCCGAACCATCACTCATAGCCCGCAGGATCCCTAACGCCGTCCTCAGTTATTTCAAATACGGCTTCGCCCTCTGGCAAGTAAGGAGAATCGACAAGCCTAGCCACCCGCTTAGAGCCTCTAAGCTTTTTCAAGAAGACCCTCGCTCCCGGTACGTGAAAGAGGACGTGTCCTCCGACAGCAGCTATGGGGTCGCCGAAGACCACATCCGGCCGGGCCATTACTTGGTTAGTTACGACGACTGCTATCTCACAGGTATAGGCCAACCTAGAGAGGGTATGCAGATGCTTGTTGAGCTTTTGCTGCCTCATGACCAAAGTCTCTCTCCCGGGGTACTCTGCCCTGAAAAAGCCGGTCACGCTGTCCACAACTAGTAGCTTCACGTTTTTCTCGCTTATTACGTCCTTGACTTGATCGACTATAATCATCTGATGATCTGAGTTGTACGCCCTCGCTACTACTATGTTCTTCAATACTTTCTGGGGGTCGAGTCCGAGGGCTCGGCTCATGGAGACTATTCTCTCAGGCCTGAACGTGCCTTCGCAGTCAACATATACCGCTGAGCCCTCAAGCCCCCCTCTGTCCCTTGGAAGCTGCACGTTTACGCATAGCTGATGGCATATCTGGGTCTTCCCAGACCCATACTCACCGTAAAACTCGGTTATTATTTGAGTTTCGACGCCGCCTCCCAACAACCTATCTAAGTTCTTGCTACCAGTGGTTATCCTCGCGACCCTCATCCTCTTCTCATATAATTCATCAGCCGTCTTAAATCCTAAGTCTAGGGCTTCGCGGGCCGCGCTTATGATCCTCTGGCTCGCCGACAGGGAAAGGCCCGTAACCGAGGCTATTTCTTGAGGGAGGGCCGCTGCTAGTGCCTCAATCGTACCGAACCCGGCCAGCGCTAGCTTGTCAGCTATAGTTGCGCTAACGCCCGGAAGATCTGTCAGCTCCCTCGGCTTCCTTGGTCTATCCGACATCTCCTCCACTTCACTTTAAGCTAGCTCAGACCTGAATAAAGAGTTTAAAGACTAGTTGAGTGAAAGGGGCTCAGGCGTTCTTAACTGTTAATATCCGCGTCGCTAACCACTATATCACAGCAATCCATATCGTCACTAGCTCTTTGAGGACATTAAAGGGGCTTTTGCCTTATTTTAAGGAGGTAAGCGATGTAATTGCTCGAGACGTGCAGCACAGGGGTCGCTATCAATATCACGACGAGCCTGTCCGAAGTGGTGACGCAACCCGCAAGGTAGCTGAAGAGCAGGGCTACGAATATGAAGAGATATTGATCGAGCAAAGGGGCATGCTCTCCTTGAGCTATGTCGAGTCTACGCTTTATGAAGGAGCCCAAGGCGTCACCTGTCATCGCTCCTAGGCCCATTAGGAGGCCCCTAAACGGACAGCCCAAAAAGAGGCCTACTATTAGGCCAGCAAAGGTTCCAGCCACGAACCCCTCAACGGACTTGTTATCTCCGAAAATCCTCTTCCCGTCAACCCAGTTCCTGCCCATGTCCAGTGGTCTTCTCTTGCGAATTATCCTTGACAAGATTAAAGGTGTCATATTAGCTATGTAAGCTGGTAAAGCAAAGAGCATCGCGCTGACCACTATCTCAAGGCCGTGAATGAGGTCCATTTAATCGACCTCTTCCAGAAAGCCGTCTACGACTCGGGCTGCGACCTCGACCTTGAACTCTTGGCCGTGAGCCTTTAAAAGGGATATCTTCCTCTGCTGCGGGAGGTCGGCCTTCAGGACCGAAATCATATTGTCTGACCAATAGGTCAATATATTCGATGCCACGAGGTCATCAAAAATTTCTTCGTCTGTTGCGGGACTCTTTAAGCGACTAGTCAGTACCACCCACCTCTTGAAGTCGATGGCATGCTTCTTCAAAATCGCGGTTATCTGGTTCAACTTCTTATTGTGAAGGACTATTTCGCGCCTGTTCTCTACTTTAACGGATCTATAAGGTGCCGTAAATGTGTCGAAGATCACCAAATCATGATTTAATAACTCGAGCTCTACTTTTCTAACGACGGCAATTAGGTCATCTAGACTACTTAAGCTAAGGACGCAGATCTTTGACGCCAAGGCATCCGGTTGTACCCCTTCCTTTTCCATTAGTAACTCAAGGCGCGGGTAGGGGAAGAGGCCATCAGTATACGCATAGAGAACGTTAAGGCCTTCAAGGCAACTCCTCAACGCCAATCGCAATGCCAGCGCCGTCTTGCCCGAGCCCGGTTCACCACAAAATAGTGTTAGCTCGCCTCTACGTAGTCCACCTCCAAGGGCTTCATCAATTTTCGATAAACCCAACCTAAGCCTTATGAGGGGCACCTCCAGTGGGTACAGCTGTTGTCAGAGATAAAGCTTAGAATTGGGCGAAATTTAAGGCTGTAGTGAGGGCTTCACGGAGATTGAAGTGACATGAGGAGGATTAAGGAGAAACGAGGGGCTGTATTGAAGATCGACGGGCCTGCTAGCATACGGGTCCTAGAAGGCGCCATATCAATATTAGGCTCCGTGATTAAGCCCAAAGAACAGGTCGTAGTTCCTAGGTATAAGTCGCTCGCCGTAGAGTTCGTCGAGGATTCAACGATAGAGCTACGCCTAGGCAGTGATGCCAAGGTGGAGGTCCCGTCAGAGGCGGTAATTCCGACGGAGTGGATGATGGCTGTTGAGTCAATGCTCTCTCAGGGCTCCAAGCCCTTGAGCTGCATAGTCCTAGGCGACGTCGATAGTGGCAAGACCGTCTTCTGCACGTACCTCACTAATTGTGCAGTTAGCAAGGGGTTTAAGGTCGGGATCATAGACAAGGACCCGGGGCAGACGGAAATATCGGTGCCGACGACTATAGGGCTCGGTATAGTCGAGAGGCCCGTGCATTCGCTCGAAAACGTAGAAGCGATCTCGGCTCGATTTGTGGGCTCGGTATCTCCATCGAACATAGTTCAAAGGATAGTAACCGCGACTAAAGAGCTGTACGACGAGGCTTTGAGAAGAGGGTGCGATCTGATAGTCGTTAATACCAGCGGCTGGGTTAACAGTCGAGGAGCGCGTGAGCTGAAGTACAACATAATCACAGCGATTCATCCGAACTATTTAGTCCTCATTCAGAGAACCAACGAAGTGGAGCACTTGATCAAGCCTTTCGAGAAGAGCGACATCAAGATAATTAGGGTACAACCACCACCAGCGGTAAAGCTCAAGACTAGGGAAGAGAGGAGGGCGAGAAGGGAGTCTATTTACAGAAACTACTTCGCAAACGCCAAGGTCAGAAAGGTCAGCTTGACAAGCGCGAGGCTCATGTACTCTCTCTTCACGACGGGGACTGTGCTGAACAAGGAGAATCTAGAGAAATACAGCAAAGAACTGGGGTTGGACTTGATCTATGGCGAAGAGGGCAGGGACTCTCTCTTCCTTGTAAACAGGGAACCCATAGATGGAAAAATCAAGAAAGAAGAGGAAGTAGCGAAGAGGTATGGAAAGGAAGAGGTGGTTATAACGTGGCCCGGCGAGGAAAGAGGTCTAATCGTTGGACTTCTAGGCCCAGACCTCTCGTACTTAGGACTCGGATTAATTCGCGAGATAGACTACTTGAAGAAGGTCATAGAGCTCTTGACACCAGTCGAGGGCCCGATAAATGTGATCCAAGTGGGCTTAATCAAGCTCGATGAAGACTTTAGAGAAGTTGCAAAGTACGAATGGGCGCCTTTATAAAGAACCACCTTCTGACGAGGGTCGATAAGATGGGCAGTTACATCTTCGTAACGGTCGTTGGTTACGACAGGCCGGGGATAGTTGCCGGCATAGCTTCTGCTATAGCCGAGGTGAACGGTAACATAAAGTCCATCAGAGCTTCGACCCTGTCAGACCTCTTCGTCATGGGCATGATCGTTGACGTCAGCCAAGTCAGTTGTAGCAAAGAGGAGCTCGTTAAGAGGTTAAAGCAAAGGGCGTTAGAGATGGGCGTCGGCATAGCAATAGAGGTTGAAGAAGGCAAATCCAAAAGCAAGAAGCTCATCGCCTTCGATATGGATGGTACGATATTAGAGGCGGAGGCGATAGACGAGATAGCTAAGCGCGCGGGAGTTCAAGAAAAAGTCGCTGAGCTGACCAGAAAGGCCATGAACGGAGAGATAGACTATGACTACGCATTGAGAGAGAGGGTGAAGCTCCTCAAGGGCCTCTCCGTCGAAGTCGTAGAAGAAGTTGCCGAGAAATTGCCACTCTCGAAAGGGGCCGAGGAGGTCGTTAAAACGTTAAAAAGCATGGGCTTCATAACGGTGCTAATAACGGGAGGGTTCGATATAGTGGCAAAGAAGGTTGCGGAACGTCTGGGCTTCGACTACTGGTTCGCTAACAGGCTTGGGGTTAAGGACGGCAAGCTAGACGGTGAAGTAGAGATCTTAGTTTCGAGTGGAGAATCAAAGCTTGAGATACTGAAGAGGGTTGCAGAAGCTCACGGCATAGACTTAGAAGAGTGCGTGGCCGTCGGTGATGGAGCCAATGACCTAGTAGTGCTTGAGAGAGTGGGCTTGGGCATAGGATTTAGGCCTAAGCCCATTGTCAAAGAAAGGGTCAGGGCCGTCGTCAATATAAGCGATATGAGAACTGTCCTCGCGCTAATAGCTAGTGGTAGGCTCAAAGAGGGTGAAGGAAGTTGAAGAGGCTAAGACTGCCCACGGCCATGGCCACTCAGCACCCCGACTCAGCCTCAAGGGCCTTTACGTCTCAAGATGAGGTAGACGAAGCGCTACGCGATCTCTCGCCAGCAGAGGTGGGCGGGTTTGAGTGCGATGAGAAGATGGTGGACTTCGAGGGGAAGCTCACGGCCTACGGACAAATGAGATGGATAATAGAGAAGGTCACATCATCCCTTAACTTGGTTCCAGGAGAGGACTTTCTGATAACTCCGAGGATACCTTCGGAGAGGCTCGAGGATGCTGAGAGACAGATAATGGTGGTATGGGCCGCCGTCGCCGCCAACAAGTTCTCGTATGAGGTCTCCGGTAAGCAGGCCATTAAGTATCTCATAGCACCAATGGTCGAGAGCTCACGGGAGCTTCTCACGACCCATAGGAGGATACAGAAGCTATTGAAGCTAGGCCAAGAGGAGCTGGGCTTGCCATCGACGTGCAACATGAGGCTCATACCTCTATTCGAAGACGTCGTGAAGCAACTCCATTGCGATGAGATAGTCGAGGGCTATAGGAGGCTCTTGCTAAAGGAGCTCGGAGAATACGAAGACCACTTCAGAGTATTCTTGGGCAAGTCCGATGCCGCGATGACCTATGGCCACGTGGCCTCAATACTCGCGATAAAGGTGGCCCTCTCGAGGCTTGAAAAGTGGAGGCGAGAGGTCAATGTAGAGGTCCGCCCGATAATAGGCGTTGGCTTATTGCCCTTCAGAGGCCACCTAGCTCCATGGAACGTAGAGAACTTCGTTAAGGAGTACAAGGGGTACTACACAGTGACCATACAGACGGGACTGAGGTACGACATACCCCATGAGGAGGGCGTGAGGGTCGTTAGGCGTGTGAAGGGCGAGGCCGGTCACATCCCCGAGGTCTATGAGGGCGATGAGGAGAAGGAGCTTGCAGAAGCCATGAGGGCTTTTGCGCGTAGCTACTTTGAGACGTTGTTAGAGATGGCCACCATGATATGCTTGATAGCTGACGTCATCCCCGAGAGGAGGGAGAGGATGACGAGGGAGAGCTATCCGCGGTCGGTGGCCGGGCCGCTAAAGCTCATAGCAGACAAAGCGCTCTACGAAAGGTTGCCCAGTGGCGAGATCAAGCTTCCTAGGGCGATAAAGTTCACTGCTTCGTGCTACATGCTCGGAGTGCCTCCTGCAATAATAGGCAGTGGGAGGGCTTTGAAGGTCTTGAGGAAAGAGAGGGGAGAGGGCTTTGTAGAAGACCTGATCAAAAGATACATCAAGTGTTTGGAGATTGACATGGCATTCGAGTTCAACTTCCTAAATCTAGAGGTCGCGAGGAGAAGATTGGGCGAGAACACGTACACCAAGATATTGGAAGACGTTGAAGAGATTTCTCGCTACTTCAAAGTGAGAGAAGGCGATGTCGACGAAAGAGGACAACAGCACGCACTATTGGTGAAAGCGTTTTGGGAAAAAATGGGCAAGCCGGAGGCTACCGAGTACGCGCTTAAAGCCGGCATAATTAGGGGGTCGCTTGGCTAGACGTGGTACGTGGCCACTTTCTCAGTAAAGTCCCTTATGTGCTTCATGTAGAGCTCGTACTCGGCCTTCGACATTGGTTTGACCTTCTTCATTGCTTCTTCGAAGTGGGCCATGGTTATCTTTAGTTCATTTGCGTGTTTCTTGGCCTCCTCGGGATCCGAGTACTTGTTCAAGAAGTCGCGGAGAGCTATCATGGCTGCCGTGTTGCAGAGCGCAGCTATGTCAGCCCCCGTGTAGCCCTCCGTCAAGTTGACAAGCTTTTGCAGTCCAACGTCCTCGCCAAGGGGCTTCCCCCTTAGATGTATCTTGAATATCTCCTCTCTAGCTCTCGCGTCGGGTAGCGGTACGTAGATCAGCCTGTCGAATCTGCCAGGCCTCAAGAGCGCAGGGTCGAGTATGTCAGGCCTGTTGGTAGCGGCTATGACCACCACGCCCTTAAGGTCCTCGATGCCGTCCATCTCAGTCAGTAACTGGTTAACGACCCTGTCGGTGACGTGAGAGTCGCCTATGCCACTGCCCCTCCTAGGCGCTATCGCGTCTATCTCGTCTATGAATATAATGCATGGCGCCGCCTGCCTAGCCTTCCTGAATATCTCCCTTATCGCCTTCTCGCTCTCGCCAACCCACTTGCTGAATATCTCAGGGCCTTTAATTGTTATGAAGTTGGCCTCGGACTCCGTCGCGACTGCCTTAGCGAGCAACGTCTTGCCAGTGCCAGGAGGACCGTACAACAAGATGCCCTTGGGGGGCTTTATGTTCGCTCTTTCGAAAAGCTCAGGGTACTTCAACGGCCACTCGACAGCTTCTCTGAGGGCTTGCTTGGCCTCCTCCAAGCCTCCTATGTCGCTCCACCTTACATTGGGCACCTCAACGTAGACCTCCCTTAGAGCAGAGGGCTCTATGTCCTTGAGGGCATCGAGGAAGTCCTGCATGGTGACCTCCAACTTGTTGAGGACTTCGGCTGGTATGGTCTCGGCCTCTAAATCTATCTCCGGCAACACTCTTCTCAAAGCCCTCATAGCGGCTTCTTTGCAAAGGGCTGCTAAGTCAGCTCCCGTGAATCCGTGCGTTATCTCCGCAAGCCTGTTGAGGTCGACGTCCTTCGCCAGCGGCA
>DAIQQE010000031.1:0-10652 GCA_036786905.1 Candidatus Nezhaarchaeales archaeon
CCTCTTAATGCTCTGTACAACGCTGTTCACGTCGACCCTCAGTAATATTATCGTTATGACTATCGTCATGACTGCCGAGGCTATCGTCATGGCCTCTTGGCCTATCAGCGGCTCGAAGCACACCTTTAATAAGCCCCCTGCGTATGCCCCCGGTATGGTTATTGAAAGCTTTCCCGTGAAGTAGGCCAAGTAGAACTTCGCGGGACTGTACCTCAGGAGCCCTAAGGGTATGACTACTGGCTCGTCGGGTATCGGCGTGGCCGCCACGACGTAAAGGGCTATGAAGGCCCAACGCCCAACCCTTCGCCTCATCTCGTCTAAGACTTCCTTTCGCCTCTCGCTCACGAGGCCTCTGACGAAGAAGGCAATTAAGTAGTGCAAAAGCTTCGCCGAGGCCGAGCCGAGCGCGACTAAGAACCCAACTACCCATGGGTCGGCGTTGACGAGCAGCGCGGCGTTCGCAGCTATTAAGAGGTTCGAGGGGCCGGCAAAGGGGACGAGGTTTAAGACTAAGGAGCCTAAGAAGACTCCAAAGAGCTCGTAAGGCGAGGCCATCATATGCAGATCCCTCGCAACCCTCCTTGAGCCATTACGTCATGTTAGCGACCTCTTTTCGTTCTTTAAGATCGAGGATGGAAGTGATAGTGAAGTTTGTTAGGGGTCGATAAGGCTTCATTGAGTCCATTGAGCCCACGCTCTCTTTGCTTGTGGTTCAGCTTCCGACATAAATAACCTCGCGGTCGAGGTTATATCGTTTGAGCTCAGGCAATTGCCAGCATGCGCTCTTGGACCCCTTCCAGGCCTGAAAACGTGGCAGAGATGGTACTCGTGGCGGGCATTGAACGACCTTGCTGCTCGGGCACTCGCTCAAGGCCCTAGATGCGGTGAGGCGTACCAAGTCTAAGGCGAGGCGGTCAATTAATGCGAATAGGCGGGCCCGGGGGGATTTGAACCCCCGACCTCCGGCTCCGAAGGCCGTTGCTCTATCCTGGCTGAGCTACGGGCCCTATAACTTTAACTAGCCACCCTCTTAAGCCTCTTTCTTGAGTCGTCGTGGAAAGGCTCGTGCTTATGAGTATTAAGCCTAAGTTCGGCTTGGAGATATTGAGGGGCAACAAAAAGGTTGAGCTCAGGGGCTTTTCCGGCCGAATAGCCACGGGCGACGTGGTCGTCCTCTACCTTAGCTCTCCCGTTCAAGCCATATATGGAGAGTTTAGGGTCGGAAGGGTGGTCTTCGGCGTCGAGGAGATAAAGGAGTTTTTGAAGAGCCTTAAGGATCCGGGAGTCGACCAAGAGGATTGGAGCTACATAATCGGCAGGAGGAAGCCCATGGCCATCGAGGTCTTGAATCCTAAAGAGTACGAGGTAAAGACGACGTTACGAGCCATAAGAGGCGAGATCCCAAGCTTCAGGCCTCCTATGAGCTACAGGCTCGTCAGGCCCACGGAGCCCCTCTACGAGGTCGTAGAGAGGATCAGGAGGGCAATGCTTGAACGCTCTAAGCTCTAGACGCGATCCCCCTCATGAGTCCATTGGCTAGGTCTCTCAAGGCCCCCTCCTGATCCTTGGCCTTGACGACGCCTGACGCCACGAGCACTCCCTGAGCCCCGAGCCTTAGCGCGGCCTCTACGTCGTCGCCGTTCGTTATCCCAGCGCCGCATATGACGACCACCTCGGGGCCCACTTGTTTGATGAGCTTTATAGCGTCGGTTATGACCTCCGGCCTGACTTTAGAGACAGCCCTCCCGGTGCCTATGAGCTCAGGGGGCTCTATGGCTATGAACCTTGGCTTGAGGGTCGAGAGGGAGGCGGCTACCTCTGGAGTGCTCGCGCACACGACGACCTCTAGACCAGCGGCTTTGGCTCTCTTGAGGACCTCGTCTATCTCGTCTATCCGTAGCCTCCTCTCAGAGTGGTTGACTAATGTTCCCACGGCTCCTGCTTCCTTAACCGCCTCGATCGACACGCTCCCTGTATAGGCCCCAGGGGGGTGGGGGTCTACGTGTTGCGCCAGTACCGGAATCGAGACCGAAGAGGCTATCGTAGCTATGTCAACTGCTTGAGGGGCTACGGCGACGTTTATCCCAAGCTCGTTGACCACCTTCTCGCACTTCTTCGCAAGCTCTAGGGCCCTTCGACCAGTCGCCTCCAAGTACGTCTTGAAGTTCACTATGATGAGCGGGGGCTCGAGCCTCTTCATACCAATACCAAGCCTTGGATCGCTTAAAAAGGTTATTTGGAAGGGCTTAAGTAGACTTTAGCACGGAGGTCCTCCCTTGCTCCCGCACCCGGTCGATGAGATAAGGTGCTCGAAGAGCGAGGACTTGAAGGGCCTTAACGTGGCCCTATGCGTCACGGGGAGCGTCGCCTCCTATAGGGCCCTCGACTTAGCCCGAGAGCTGATAAGAAGGGGGGCGAGCGTAAGGTTCGTGGCCACTCCAAATTCCTTGAAGTTCGTGACCCCGACGATGATGCACTGGGCCTCTGGCCAGAAGCCGGTGGTGAGGGGCACCGGAGGGACTGAGCACATAGCCATAGCCGGCAAGGGCGGGTGGGCCCACGCAGTGGTCGTGGCCCCCGCGACCGCCAACACCATATGCAAGCTCGCTAGCGGCATCTGCGACAACGCGGTGATGGACGTGCTGGTGACGGCGTTGGGCTCTCGAAAGCCGATAATAATGGCCCCGGCCATGCACATGGACATGTACTTCTCACCCGTGGTCAAGGAGGGGCTCGAGAAGCTGAGGAACATGGGGGTCGTGATGGTCGATCCAGACTTAGAAGGAGGGAGGCTGAGGATGGCCTCCGTGGAGGAGATAGCGGATGTGGTGGAGGACTTGCTGAATCCCGTGGCAGGCCTCAGGGGCTTGAAGGTCCTCGTGACGGCCGGGCCTACGCGCGAGCACTTGGATCCAGTGAGGTTCTTGAGCAACGCCAGCTCGGGCAAGATGGGCTACGCCATAGCCTCCGTTTGTGCCAACAACGGTGCCGAGACGTTCTTGGTATCGGGCCCCACGAACCTCAAGCCCCCCAAGGGCGTGCACCTCAAGAGCGTTACCTCTACGAGGGAGATGTTGGACGCCTGCTTAGAGGTCTTGGACAGGGAGGACCCTCAAATAATAGTGTTGGCGGCAGCGCCCTCGGACTTTTACTTCGAGGAGAGCTACAGCGACAAGGTGAGCTCCGACGCCGCTCTAAGGGTCACTCTGAAGCCCACCCCCAAGATGTCGAAAGTTCTGAGGGAGAGAGCGCCCAAAGCCGTTCTGGTAGGCTTCAAGGCCGAGTACGGAGTCCCCTTCGAAGAACATGTGAAGAGGGCGCGAGCGAGAATGGAGGAACATGGCTTTGACATCATGGTCGCGAACGACGTTTCCAGACCTGACGTGGGCTTCGGTTCGGACTACAATGAGGGCGTGGTCATAACCAGGGACAGGGTGTTTAGAACCGGCAAGCTGACTAAGAGGGCCATGGCTCGAGAGCTCTTGCGCGAGGCCGTCGAGGTTTTGAAGTCGAAGAGGCCCCATAACTAGGCTTGGAGCTTCTTGATCTTCTCGAAGATCTCGAGCCACGTGAGCATGCAGCGGCCGAGCTCGTAGAGCCTCTCCACGTCGCTCTCGTACTTGGCCATGTTCGTGAGCTCCATGAGCTTCTGGCTGGCGGTTGACGTCAGCTCGCTTATGACTTGGATCTGAAGCGCCTTAGCCACGTCCTCTCCTTCTTTTACGAAGACGACCCTCTTCTCGCAACCCGGGCAGTACACGTCCCCGCTCTTCAATTTAAAAAGAGGAGAGTTGCATATTGGACAGACGTCAGCGAGCATGGTCGCTCCGCTTCTCAGGAGGTCGACCATGCGCTTCATCTTAGCGGCGTCGTCCCTTTCCCTGTCCAAGGACGCTGTCGACCTCCGCGCCTAATCCTTTACTTGCTCTAATATGCTAACGGCTTGCCAAATGGCCGTCCTAGCGAAGAGTGGCATGTTTGGGTCTTGGCTGCACTCATCGAGTATGCTTATGGCGTTGGCCGCTCTCACGCCAGGCGTGTACTTTTTATCCCTCAGGACCTTTATTGACTCGTTGCAAGCCCTTCTGATGTTTCGGGGGACTCCGAGGTCGTCTGCTATTCTCTGTAGAACCATGATTGCTTGCTGGATCTTACGCTCAACGTCGCTCTCGGCGGACACAAGCAACACCCCTTGCAAAGCGGGCGAGGGAGGGAAGCAGATGTAAGGCCTTATAAGAAAAGGCTTAAGCCCTTTCTTAAAAACCTTTCATAATAAAGTTGAACGCGATAGGCGAGAGGACGCGGGTGCCTCGGCCGTGAGCGAAGCCTCCGTAATGGTTAGGGGGATATACACGACAGCCCTCGTCAAGCTACTACTCGACCACGGCTTCAAAATAGCTAGGCCATCAGCTACGACTGCTAAGAGGTTTGGGCTCGGAGACACGCCTAAGGACTGGGACGCCATAATCAGGGACTACAAACCGCCCAGGGGCTCTATAGCCGTCGAGGGTCCGAGGGCTCGCGAAGTCGTGGGGCTCCTAATGGAAAGCCTGCCTGACGTCGTTGTCGCGAGCAGGAAAGTAGGTTACGAGATCTACAAGGGGGTCGTCGAGAGGGTTGACGAGAGGGGGTCCTACGTCAATTACGGTAATGGAATTGGCCTCTTGCCCGAGAGGCTCGCCGAGGGTCAGGAAGTGGTCGTCTCGCCCATCAGGAATGCGTCTTCGAAGGGCAATTGCGTCGTCTTAACTAAGAAGGTGAGGATAGTCGGCCACTACGCGGACTTGGTGAAAGACGGCTGGATCTCGACGCCCAAGGAAATGCCCCCCACGACCGCCGGTAAGCTGATGAGCTTGGGCAACCTGATGAGACCGCCGGACTGGGGGGTTCAGTGGAAGAGAGAGGCATCGACAGCGAGCGTGAGCGAGCTACTCGACGAGCTCCAGAGGCTGAGGGAAGAGGCCCTAAAGCTCACGCAGAGGGCTCAGGAGGTCAAGGCCCCCTGCCTCATATACGAGCCGCCGACGCGCTACACGGTCATGTTGTCTTACGAGAGCAAGAGGCGCCTGGACGAGCTCCGAGGCTTGGTGGTCGCGACCATGCCCAACCATCACCTGATAAAGAGTTGGGGGAAGAGGTATGCGTATGCGGTCGACGTGATCGAGAAGCTCATGGTCACCTTGGGCGCAGAAGTGGGCCTAGCGGCCTCTGATGCAATCGTGAGGGGCGCGATCAAGAGGGGCGCCAAGATGGCGATAGAGCACGCGAAGCCCGATGGTAGGGTCTACGAACTAACGCCCGGGCTCGTGGAGGAGTTCGACCCCGAGGCCGTGACCATAACCTTGAGGAGAAGGTTCAGGGGAGGCGGCGTCTACGACGGCCTCATGGTGCCAAAAGAACGAGGGGACTACGGCCTTTCAACTTACAAGCTCGGATCCCCTATATCGAAGACTGCCTACTACGACGAAGGGGGAGGCTTAAAGGGGATCTACGTGAACATATCGACTCCCGTGGAGATAACCCCCAGGAGGATAAGGTACGTCGACCTAGAGGTGGACGTGGTGGCCAAGCCGAGCGGAGAAGTCCAAGTCTTAGACCTAGACAAGGCTAGGGAGCTCGTGGACAAGGGCGTGATAAGCGCTAAGCTCTACAACGCTATAATCGGGGTGGCTGATAAAGTAAGGGAGATGCTTGTTGAGAAAGGAGACGTCGACCTCGACCTCAAGCTTTCCTTACTCTGACCACCAAGAACCCCTGCTTGAACGAGACTATTCTAAGGGACGTGGGATCGAGGGGCTCGGGGAACCTTATGACCTTTTTGTATCTCTTGAACTCGACGTTCTTCTGAACCGTTCCCCAGCGCTCAAACCTGACACCCTCTCTTATCTCTGCCTCGATCCTCAGGGTGTCGTTGCCCTCGACGTAGACGTTCACCTTGCCGCTGTCAACTAGAGGCAAGTCGACAACGACTTCGTACTCGTCCCCCAAGTCCCTTATGGTGGACAGAGGGGTGAGGCAGCACTCGCTTACGTTCCACATGGGCTCCTCCAGCTCTTCGAAGAGCGAAGAGAGCCTATCGACTTCGTCCCTTATTTCATCCAAGAGGTCTGAGATTGACTCGAAGAGCGTCCTCCTTCTCCTGAGCACTCGGATCACCTCTACGTGTACATCAACGGGACCTCGTACTCATGGCTCTTCCTCATCTGCTTCATGAACTCCGCAGTCCTCTTCATCAACTCACGGGTCCTCACCCTTATCATCTCTGCCTCCTCCAACAAAGGCTTGACGTCTACGTCCATTTCTAGCATCTTGTTAAGGGCCGTGATCGCCTGAGCTGCGGCACCGGGGTCGGGGTACTCCAAGAAGCACTGAGCTAGGAGCGTTATGGTCGGGAGGCCCCTCTTAATGCCCTCCCTCATCATCACTGCCGTTGGCCCGACCACGAAGCCCTCCTCGAAGCTCTTGATGTTGGCCTTGGCCAGCACCCCGTAGAGCTCAGAGCTGCCCGCTATGCCGTAGACCTCGGGCGTCTCTATCTCGAGCCTGTTCGGCACAGCAATGCCAGTTATGGCGATTATCCCCTTAGCGCTCTCCCTCACCGCCCAGTCGACGACGCTCTTGCCGAGTGGATAGACGAGCGAGGGGTGGATCGGGACCTCGCTGCTCAAGACCATGAGGCCCTCTTTCCCGAAAACCCTCATCGGGTCGTAGACCTTGGACTGGTGGACGACTATCACTGGAGGCAAGAGCTCGCTCTCGACGTAGGCAATGGCCTCCAAGCCTAGAGCTCTAACCAGGTGGGCCGTCGAGATCGCGCCCACGAGCCCCGCGTCTGGGAGGCCTACGACAAGCCAACTGTCCTTGAAACCCTTACCAACTATCCTCACGTCCAAGATGGGCACCGAGATTATATTGCAGGGCTCGATGAGATAAAGCTAACCTCGGTTCGAAAACCTAACATTTAAGAGCGCCCGCTAAAAATCGTAGACGAGGCCCGGTCGTATAGAGGCCTGCGTGGGGCCGTAGAGCCAGGTCAAGTATCCCGGCCTTTCGAGCCGGAGACCCGGGTTCAAATCCCGGCCGGGCCATCAGTTCATGCTAACCCCTACTTATCGGCACTTCCCAGCAACCCGGGCTTATGCCTCGCTTAAGCGTTGCTAGCAGGCCTATACCCCATCAGCCTCGACGTAGAAAGCTGGGTCCATCCACCGTTTAGATTTTTGACCAGGCCCTTTGCAATCTTTATATTGCCCGGATCCGACTATGATATTGTTGAATGGGCTCGCGAGGGGGACGGGTCGTAGAGGACGAGAGGGCAGTAAGCCACGTTATAGTCACTATAATATTGGTAGCAATTTCGGTGGCAATGGCCGTGGCCGTGGCTTACTGGGCACTAGGGCTGGGCGCGACCTTCATGAGGCATGAGATACTAGAAGTGCACTTAATCTATGCGGATAGGATCGCGGGCGGATGGAGGGTGACGGCGATGCTGACCAATACCGGTAGCGCGGTCGCGACCATCAACACGATATTGATCAACGGGAGGCCTATACCCCAGAGGCTCGTAACCGACGGTTTTCACGTCAAGGTAAACGAGGTCGTGCCAACTAATGGTATTGCGACTTTAAGCCCTGGAGAGAGATGCACAATCACGATAATTTTAGACGACGCTTTAGCTAACGCGCTTGACACGACATTTTCTCAACAAATGAAAGTTGAGATAACCTTCTGTACGGTTGCTGGCGGCAACTACCCGAAGGTCGTAGTCCTCTCTTGACGATCTATCGAGCGATTTTCGTGCCTACTCTTCACCTACTCTTAATCTACTAGCTCGAGCCCTCAGCTAAGCGCAAGCCGAGCTAGCGCTGAGTTTCTAAACCTCATCTACAAACGTTACGATGGAGAGATTCAACGCCTTCTCTCGACCCTTACAACTTTTCCACGCCATTCTCATCACTATGGTAACGCCAGTTGGTTTGTATGATCTAGTACCCCCATGAGCGCGGCTGAATCATGAGACCTAGCCGACAACCCTCATGCACAAGGAGCACAGAGCCGTATTCAACAACGCTCCCTGCGCCTATGATTCTTCTAGTCTTCAAGCTCCCGAGAAAGTGCTTTCCGAACTTCCCGACCCGTTGAGGCCGTTCCTCCGATGCGCAGCGGTACAAGCTAGTCGCCGTGTTCAGCATCATACCTCGGAGTCGCACGGAGAGGCGATGGCGTTGCTGTCCGAGCAGTAAATTTAAACAGTGAAGCTAGTAGTCGATTGGGGTACAAGTATGAGTCAGGTTAGGGGCTGTAAGGAGCCCATCGAGGCCCTCGAAGTGGCTGGCAAGGTAGACCCCCAGCTCCGAGAGGCCATCAGGTCCCTCTACTCCTTGGTGTGGAGAGACGGGGCCCTGCCTCTAAAGTACAAGCACCTGATAGCGCTGGCCCTCAGCATATGTCAAGGCGTCGAGGAGAAGCAGGCGCACAAGGTCTTGACAAGGGCCCTCGAGGCGGGTGCGACGAAGGAGGAGATAGTGGAGGCCATAGTAGTGACATCATGGGTCTCGGGCATCCCAGCACTTGTTGCCTCTAGGAGCATACTCGAGAAGCTATCGGGCTAGACATCGCTAGGTCACAGCCTTAGGCCGAGGACAGGGTTAATATCAGGCGACGGAGCGCAATGGGCACCGAGCGCTCGGCGTGAATGGGTATGCCCAGTCTCGTGCCGTTCGAGCTGTTCGAGGATGAGTGCGCTCGCCTCCTGAGGGCCTCGCTCGGCGAGCTGGCTGAGGAGGCGGGGGAGGTAGTCGAAAGGGTACTGGTCAAGGGGCTCGAGGTACCCCCTTCCAAGGACATGGGCGAGCTCGCCCTTCCCTGCTTCGAGCTCGCCAAGGCCCTTGGGAGGAAGCCCAAGGAGCTCGCTGACGACCTCGCTGCGAAGATGGCCTCCATGGACAGGAGGTACGTGAGTAGAGTGGAGCCCGCTGGCCCAGGTTACGTGAACTTCTATGCAAACCACTTTGAGCTAGCTCGTGAGCTCTTCAAGGCAGTGGTCGAGCTGGGACCCGAGTACGGGCTCGTCAAGGTCGACAAGCCCTCTAAGATAATAGTAGAGCACACGAGCGGTAACCCGGTCCACCCATTGACCATAGGGACCGCTAGGAACGCGGTCATAGGCGACAGCCTAGCCTCGCTATTGAGGGCTCGGGGCCACGCCGTCGAGACCCACTTCTACGTAAACGACGTGGGCCTCCAGGTCATGATAGCGGCCTACGGCTACTCGAAGGTCAAGGACAAGCTCAGAGGGGGGAAGCCGGATCATGTCGTAGGACTGGTGTACCCGATGACGAACGCCATAGTGGAGATATCTGAGCTAAGGAGGAGGATCGAGGAAGCCCAAGACGACGAGGCGAAGCGTGAGTCGATGGAGGAGCTCGACGAGTGGGTTGGGATAGCCTACGAGCTGAGGAGCAAGGACCCCGAGCTCTTCGACCACCTCTTAGACAGGATAAGGGAGGACGGGGACCCTAGAGCGGCGATATCGAAGCTAAACAAGGACTACGAGGAGGGAGTGGGCGAGGCCGTCAAGATCGTGAGGGAGCTCTGCAACGCCGTCATAGAGGGCTTCAAGCAGACCCTCTCCCGGATCTGGGTGGAGTTCGACTCGTGGGACTGGGAGAGTGAGCTGACTGTCTGGAGCGGGGCGACCCACGAGGCCATAGAGAGAATAAGGGAGCTTGCCCCGTGGGCCTTGGACTCCTCTCAAGGAGCCCTAGTGCTCGACGTCGACGGGGTGGCCTCCGCCCTCGGCCTGAAGGAGAAGTGGGGCCTCGTCGGCAAGGAGGTGCCGAGGCTCACGCTGAAGAGGGCGGACGGCACGACGCTCTACACGACGAGGGACATAGCCTACGCCCTCTGGAAGCTCAGGAGGGCAGACAGGGTCATAAACGTCATAGGGGCCGAGCAGAGCCTGGCCCAGCTCCAGCTGAGGGTCGTGCTGGCCCTCTTGGGGGTTAGGGACGTCGAGTCCCGCTACTTGCACTACGCCTACGAGCTCGTCAAGCTCCCCGGGGCCAAGATGTCCAGCAGGAGAGGGAGGTACGTGGCCCTCGACGACCTACTGGACGAGGCCGTCAGGAGGGTCGAGCTCGAGGTGGAGAAGAGGGGCTGGAGGCTGAGCGACGAGGAAAAGAGGGAGATAGCCGAGGTGATCGGAGTCGGGGCCGTCAAGTACGCGCTCCTGAACGTCACGGCTAGCAAGCCCATAACGTTCGACTGGGAGCAGGTGGTCAACTTCGAGAGGAACAGCTTCCCCTTCATAAACTACACCTACGTCAGGGCCCTCGGGATCCTGAGGAAGAGCGGCTTCGAGCCGACGGCCGACGTGGACGCTACCAAGCTGTCCCACGAATACGAGCGGGAGCTGGTCCTGCAAATGGCCAAGTACCCCAAGCTCTTCGTCGAGGCCGCCGACGGGCTGAGGCCAGAGGTGCTCACGGGCTTCTTGAACCGAGTGAGCGAGGTCTTCAACTCGTACTACGAAGAGGTTAACGTGATAAGGGAGAGGGACGAGGAGACCCGCAGGGCCAGGCTCATGCTCGTCTACTCGCTCAAGACCGTCATGGAGAGCTGCGCCAAGGCCCTCAACTTCAAGCTGGCCC